>CAYSSF010000093.1:6627-15488 GCA_964433455.1 uncultured Syntrophaceae bacterium | reverse complement strand
CGAAATCCTCGCCGACGGACCAGTTCTTGACCGGCACGTCCCCGTTGATCATGCCGATGTCCATGTTCGCGTCGGAACCCATCGCATGGAGGGAACCGGCCAGCGCCGAATCCCTGATCTCATTGAGGGCCTCCTTCTGGAGTTCGCGGAAGCGGGGTTCATCGGCCCGGGTCGGCTTCCCGGACCCCCTGACCGAGATCGCCTTCAGCCGCTTCGCCCCCATGACGGCGCCCAGGCCCGTCCGGCCGACGAAGTGGCCCTTGTCGTTCCCGATTGCGGCGAACCGGACAAGGTTCTCTCCGGCCGGACCGATAACGACCGTTTTGGCCCCCCTGTCCGCCTCATCGAGCAGATCCGCGGTCTCATAGACATCCTTGCCCCAGAGATCCGAGGCATCGACCAACTTCGCTTCCCCCTCCACAATGGAAAGCAAAACGGGCTTCTCCGCGCGGCCAGTGATCACGATCCCATCGTATCCCGCCTTTTTCAGCTCCGGCCCAAAGTTCCCGCCGCAGGCCGATTCCCCCCAGATCCCCGTCAGCGGAGACTTGGCGCAGACCGCAAACCGGGAACTTCCGGGGAAACCGCTCCCGACCATCGGCCCCGTCATCACCATCAGCGGGCTTTCGGGGGCGAGGGGGTCGGCGTCCAGCGGGTAGCCGTCTAAGAAGAGCTTCGCCGCGAGGGAGCTCCCCCCGATGAACCGCCTCAAGAGATCCTCTTCCACCGTGAAAGGAGCGCAGCGACCGTTCGTCAGCTCCGCATGCAGGAAACGCCCGGCATAACCATTGGCCATGTTTCACCTCCCAGGTTGTAACGGCTACGGGGAAAAGAGACCGGAATGGTTCACCCCGATCCGGCGCAGGGTTTTCGACCGGCGTCGGGAAGAGGAACCTGAGTCATGGAAGAGGGTCATTCCGGCTGAATGTCGCGGGTTATGTAGCACAAGAGAATTTGTCTCCGCAAGCAATTTTGAGCAACGTTGACGACATGAAAAAAGGGGTGCTTCAGATGAAGGAGGCGACCGCCCTGCTGATGAAATAGGCATAGAAGACCAGAAACAGCAGCCCTTCCGAGCGGGAGATCTTTTTGTCCTGGGTCAGGAGGTAGAACAGCACGGAGGCGACGACGAACAGCGGTAAGAAAAAACCGATCAGGAATTCGGGAACATGAATGGCGCCGAATCCCGATACGGTTCCGGGAATCACCAGCGCGTTGAAAACGCAGGAACCCAGGATGTTGCCGACGGCGATCACCGATTTCCCCTGCCGGATGGCCGTGATGCTGACCGCCAGTTCCGGAAGGGTCGTTCCCATCGATAAAACCGTCAGCGAGATGAGGGAAGGGGGAACTGCAAGCCGCCGTGCAATCTCGACAATGCTCAAAACGGTATGGTCGGCCCCGAAATAAATGCCGGCGCCCGACAAAAGCAGGATCAGCAGCGCCTTGAACGGAAAAACGGTATCGATCGGCGGGTTCGTCCCATCCGTTTCAACGAGGCGTAGTTGGCCGCTCCCGAGCAGGAAGCGGCTGTAGATGGCATAGGTCGCAAGCAGGAAGATGCCCTCGGAAAACGCAATTTCACCGTCCATCATGATCAGGCCGAGCAAAAGTGACGATCCGATCAGAAAATTGAGGTCCACCATGATGTAGCCGCCGCCCAGATCGATCCCTTTCCGGGAGAGCGCGGCGATGAGGCCGAGAATCAGAAAGATGTTGGAGATGTTGGCGCCCAGTACATTTCCCGAGACGATCTCCGAGTTCCCGGCGAGGCCCGACAGAATGCCCGCCACCAGTTCGGGCAGCGAGGTGCCGATGCCGACGATGAACACCCCGATTACAAAGGGCGACATGCCGAAATAAAAGCCCATCTTTTCGGCCGCCCCCGTCAAGAATCGTGCGGAGACGAGCAGAATCAGCAAGCTGACGATAAAAATCAAAGAGGAAACAAGCATGGCGCCTCCGAAAAAGTTCCCGAATGATGATTTCCCTGCAGCGGAAGCGGAAGCGGCGCAACCAAAAGCGGCCCCAGACGCTCCCCCTCGTAGAGGACCTGGGCGAGGAAGAGACCCGAGGGGGGCGCCGTGCAGCGCGCGGGAAGCTCCGAGGCGTTCGTCAGCATCCGCCTCACCTCGGCCGGCGAGAGTCCCCCGTCCCGCTTCGACGAGGATCCCCGCAAGCCGGCGGACCATCTTCCAGAGGAAGTGGGAGCCGACGATCCGAAAGAGGATCAGTTCCCCCGAGGCCGCGACCTCGGTCCGGTCGATCTTCACCTCCGTGGAGAGGTGCTTGTCGATCCGCTTGTCGGCAAAGGTTCCGAAATCGTGGAAGCCCCGGAACATTTCGGCCGCGGCCTCCATCCGGCCCAGGTCGAGCGCGTCCTTGACCCACCAGACATAACGCTTTCCGAAGGCCGTCCGGCTGCGGGAGATCAGGTAGAGATAGCTCCTCCCGATGGCCGAGTGGCGGGCGTGGAAGCCTGCGGGCGCCTCTTCCACCTTGAGGATGTTGATCGGCGCGGGGAGCAGATCGTTGAGGCCGTGGAGAAGCCGTTGCGGCGAGAGGCGGCGCGGGGCGTCCAAGTGGGCGACCTGGGCCAGCGCGTGGACGCCGGCGTCGGTCCGTCCCGCCCCCTGAACATCCACCGTCGTTCCGAAGAGCTCCCGTGCGGCGTCGATCAGGCTCCCCTGGATGCTTCGGGCGTTCTTCTGCACCTGCCAGCCGCTGTAGCCGGTCCCGTCGTACTCCAGTGTGAGCTTGTATTTGAAGCGGGCGGGGGAGACCGCCTTCCCGCCCTGCCCCGCCGGAACCGGTTTCCGCGTCATGGTTTTGCCTCCTGCGGCGCCGTCGCGTTTTCCGGCGCTTCCCCGAGGAGGGTCATCCCTTCGAGGCGGGAGAGGAAACCGTCGGAAGGGGCATCCAGATTCGGGAGCTCGCGGCCGGGATGGAGCGTCGTAACCGCTGCGCGCCCGATGACGACCTCTCCCCGCGTCCCATCCGGTTCCCGCGTCTTGATGCTCCAGAAATTATGGAAGATCAATGGTTTCCCATTGCGGGCCCCGATGTAGAGCATGATGTGTCCCGGCATCCAGAGCAGGGTCCGCCACGGCGCCCCCTGACGGACGATCAGCGCCTCCTTTTCCGCCGGGGAAAGATTCCGGAGGCTGATGAATTTCCAGGCGACCGCCTGGTCGCCGGAGTTGCGCGGGAGCCAGAGGCCGAAGGGGGTGAAGATGTCGCGGACCATCGCGGAGCAGTCGCGCCTTCCGTAGAGCCCGCCCCAGCCGTAGGGTTCATCGGCTACCTCGCGGGCGAGGCGCGCGACATGGCGGGCGGTGAACGGCAGGGGCGTCTCCGCCACGGTCCCGTTTGGGACCGACGCCTTCTGCAGAACCGCCTTCCCGAGGGCGTCGCGCGTTGCCGTCCAGATCCAGGTCCGCTCCGCATCCCTGCCGGTCGTTGAAAAAATTGCCCCCAACGGCGCCCGGAAGAGAACGCACTTCCCGGCCGTTACCGGCGTCTTGTCCCGGACGATCGCCACGTAACGGCCGTTCTCCCAACTCCTGATGAACTCCGGATCGACAGCCGCGATATCCGTTGCCGGCACCCAGCCGAGGAGGTGGCTCGTTTCCGCGAGGAACCATTTGCGATCGCGGCTAACCAGCGTTACGAGGACGGGCATTCCCGCCGGAGCGGAAGATTCCTGGAGGTTATCGAACGGATAGTCGCCGCCGAAGTTTTGCGGTTGACCGGAATGGGGCTCGCCGGTGGGAAGGGTGCGAAAATCGGTCGGGTTCACCGTCACCGCCGGAAAGATCCGCTTCGCATAATCCTCGATATGGGCGTTGGCCGCCATTTTCGGGACCCAGTCCCCGGGATGGGGATGCCCGCCTTGTCCGTAACCGGGGGTCGCGGCATATTTGCGGAACCCCGAGGCGGCCATCTCCCGGGTGTGACGGGGCGCGGTCCGATGCCACGGGGCGAAGTAGAGGAGATGGAATTCAGCGCTCAGCCGGGACTGTTCCGGCGGCGGGAGAAACGGCGCATCCGCCGCGTTCCGGTCCGGATAGGAGAGCGGGTCCTGGTTGAGTTCATCGAGATCCCGGATCACCATCCCCCCTGAAATGCAGCCCCAGACCAGCATAAAAGACAATATCGCGAGCAGAATGCCGCAGCCCGGTCTCACGCCCCATCGTTTCGTCCGGTCTCTCCTCCGCATCGCCCCTCCCGAAGATCTTTTCCGCATCACTGTAAAGGTTTTCGGGATTTGCCGCAACCATTTTCCCGGGGGAATCCGGATGCACTCTCTCCTGTTCCGCTTACAAACCGCCAGGAAAGGGATGAAACAAAACTGGCGATTTTCCTTTGGCGATCGGCGGGCCATTTGCTATGATGCATAGTCGGATGGAGGCCCTGCGCAGGGTCTCCACGGCATCGGAGGAAAGAGCCATGAAAACAAGTCCATTCGCAGGAAAACCGGCAGAAGCATCGCTGCTGGTCAACGTACCCAGGCTTATCACGGCCTACTATACGGAGATCCCCGACCCTTCCGCCCCGGAACAGCGGGTCGCCTTCGGCACCTCGGGACATCGCGGTTCCGCATTCAAAAAGGGGTTCAACGAATGGCATATCCTCGCCATCAGTCAGGCCATTTGCCTCTACCGGGAGCAGCAGGGAATCGACGGCCCGCTCTTTCTCGGCATGGACACGCATGCCCTTTCCGTTCCGGCGTATGCCAGCGCGCTGGAGGTGCTGGCGGCAAACAAGGTGGAGGTCATGATCGCGCCGGGCGATGAATATCCCCCCCCCCCCGCCGTTTCCCATGCGATTCTCACGTACAACCGCGGGCGCAAGACGGGCTTCGCCGACGGCATCGTCATTTCGCCGTCCCACAATCCGCCTCAGGACGGCGGGTTCAAATACAATCCCCCGAACGGCGGTCCGGCGGAATCCGCCGTTACCGCCTGGATCGAGACAAAGGCCAACGCGTTTCTCGCGAACGGCCTTTCGGGCCTGAAGAGGATTCCTTTCGAGAAGGCGCTCCGCGCTCCGACGACGCACCGGCACGACTATCTCAACACCTACATTGCCGATCTCGCCAACGTTCTCGACATGGAGGTCATCCGCGACGCGAAGATCAACCTGGGGGTCGATCCGCTCGGCGGCGCCGGGGTCCGCTACTGGGGGCCGATTGCCGACCGCTACGGGCTGAACCTCACGGTCGTGAACGAAGAGGTCGATCCGACCTTCCGTTTTATGACCCTGGATTGGGATGGCCAGATCCGGATGGACCCCTCCTCGCCCCATGCGATGCAGCGGCTGATCGGCCTGAAGGATCGCTTCGATATCGCCTTTGCCTGCGACGCCGACCACGACCGGCACGGGATTGTCACCCGAAGCGGGGGGCTGCTCGCCCCCAACCACTACCTCTCGGCCGCCATTTTCTACCTCTTCCAACACCGTCCGAACTGGCGCAAGGAGGCGGCGGTCGGCAAGACGGTGGTGAGCAGCGGGATGATCGATCGCGTCGCCGCGAAGCTTGGCCGAAGACTCTACGAGACCCCGGTCGGTTTCAAGTGGTTCGTGGATGGTTTGCTGGACGGCTCGCTCGGGTTCGGCTGCGAAGAGAGCGCGGGGGCCTCCTTTGCCCGTCTGGACGGCGCCGTCTGGGCGACGGACAAAGATGGAATCATCGCGGCGTTGCTGGCGGCGGAGATCACGGCGCGGATGGGCCGCGATCCCGGAGAGCTTTACCGCGAACTCACGCAGGAGTTCGGCGAGCCGTTTTACGACCGGGTCGATGCCCCGGCCACCCCGGAGCAAAAGGCCATCCTGGGGAAACTCTCGCCGCAGCAGATTTGCTCCGCCGATCTGGCGGGTGAAAAAATCCGGCAGGTCCTTACCCGCGCGCCGGGCAATGGCGCTTCGATCGGCGGGTTGAAGGTGGCGGCCGAAAGCGGATGGTTCGCGGCGCGTCCATCGGGGACCGAGAATATCTACAAGATCTATGCGGAGAGTTTCCTCGGGGCGGATCATCTGCGCCGCATCCAGGAGGAGGCGCAGACCATCGTCGGCAAGGCCCTTGCGGCAGGGGCGTCGCCGGAAAAATAGCTTACGGGAAAGGAAAAGAGCTGATCGAACCGACAACGACAAACGCTGCTGATGCCGCAGGCCGTCGCCGCCCTATAATGGAAAAACTGCCGAGCACGCATGTTGGGCTGAATCACAAGTTTTCCGAATCATGGTTATAAGATCTGGATTCGATTTCCACACGGAACGCGTTCAATAAGGCGGAGAGGATGCCTTTTTCCTCCTGGAACGCGATCAGCATTACGGATAAATCCTGAACGACATCCTCTCTTCGGTCGCCGGGGTAGGACTTATAAATGAATTCATCGTAAAGACGGTCTTGATCGGCAGTCGTCTCTCCCCGGGCTACAGTCAACGCGTATCCTGATCCGGCAAGGGAATGGATCCTGACCGCGAAATTCAACGGATTGTCTGCATCATGAAAGGCTATTCTATATTCACTGTTATTCGTTCCGTCATATTGAAATACGTATTTATGATTTTCCTTATATTCTGACGCCAGTACATCCACAACGGATTTCATCCATGCAAATTCAGCGATCGATTCCCCTGATATCCTGTCATGGTCTCCCGTGCCGATTTTTTTCAGATCATCCGTTGCCGTTTTGTAGGCGGCAATGCGCTGTCTGGCTTCCATCAGGGAAGATTTGACCACATCAGAAATATAATCAGCATTTTCAATGGGATCGACAGAATCGTCCCTGTTTTGATATTCCAGGCAGCCAATTTCGTCCTTGCAACGATATTTCCCGCCCCTTTCCAACAATTGACTCAAATCGAGCGTGCGACGGCAATAAATACAGACCTGTGTTTCCATCCTTCCCTCCCGCCTTCCGTGTCGGTTAAACCATCATCCATTCGTAATCCCAGATTGCGGCGCCATGATAACAAATTTTTCGCCAAAAAAAATTGGAAATGATCATTCGCTTACGATCCATGGAGGGCTTTTTGAAAAGCGATCACATGACCGTTGGCCAAGCGCCACGTAAAAGAAAAGAGGGTTAACCCATTTCCGAGCCAACCCTCTGATTCTCTTATGGTGCCGAAGCCGGGATTTGAACCCGGACAGGCGTACACCCACCAGACCCTGAACCTGGCGCGTCTACCAATTCCGCCACTTCGGCATGTGTTCCCACGTTCGGAACTTCGCGCCTTTCTACACCGGCGTTCCGGCCATTGTCAAGTGAAAATGACGCCACGGCGGCGGACCGCATCCCTATCCGGGATTCTCTGCCCGGGCTGCCGGGAAACGACGCCGGATGAACCTGATGAATCATGATGAACCATCCATCATGATTGTTCTTGAAATTGCCGCAATTGATGCTATGGTGTCGACCTCACGGAGGAGGTCGACCGCTTTTTATGGATGTGATCCACGGCACTGAAAAAATACCCGCCCGTCTGCAATGCGCGGTCGTCACGATCGGCAACTTCGACGGTGTCCATCTGGGTCACCAGTTCATCTTCCGGAGGCTGGTCGAAGAGGCGCGCCAGGAGGGCTGTCCTGCCGTGGTCATCAGCTTCGACCCGCATCCCAAAATGGTCCTCCATCCGGAACGGCGGCCGTTTTACCTGATCACCTCCCCGGAGGAGAAGATCCGCCTCGCGGCCGGGTTCGGGATCGATGCGTTCATCCTGATCCCCTTTACGCTCGACTACGCCGGGACGACAGCGGAAGCGTTTGTTCGGGAGATCCTCTGGGAGCGGCTGCGGATCCGGAAAATCCTGATCGGCCACGACTACACCTTCGGCCGGGGAAAGGAGGGCAATGAGACGTTTCTCACCGAAGCCGGCCATCGCCTGGGATTCGCAGTCGAGGTGATGAACGCCTTTTCGATCGGCGATACCGTCGTCAGCAGTACGAAAATCCGGGACGCGCTGCTCGCCGGGGAGGTGGGTTTCGCCGCGACGCTGCTCGGCCGGCCGTACAACCTCTCGGGCCGGGTGGTCTCCGGCAACCGCCGGGGGAGCGACCTCGGGTTCCCGACCGCGAACATCGCACCGGACAAGGAGCTCGTTCCCGCCCGCGGCGTCTATGCCGTCCGCTGCCTGCTTGAAGGAGAGAGCCATGACGGCGTCCTCAACATCGGCTTCAATCCGACCTTCGGCGACGGCAAGCTTTCCATCGAGGTCCACCTTTTACGGTTTCACCGGAATATCTACGGGAAGACGCTGGATATTCACTTCGTCGAGCGGATCCGCGACGAGGTCCGCTTCAAGGGCCCGGAAGAGCTGATCGCCCAGATCGACCGGGACATCGCCCGCGCGCAAGAGATCCTCCAAGCCCCCAAGATGACGAGAGAGCTTTGAATTGCACCTGAAATTGGGAAAATCGTCATACCGGCGAACGGGGGGTCTCCGGAAGGCCATGAAGGGACCGGATTCCTGCGTGCGCGGGAATGCATCACCGACTCCTATTCCTTAACGGTATGGAGGGCGCCGATCCCCGTTCCGCGGTAGCGGGCCATGATCTCCGTCCGGGTGAGGAGGGCCTCCACCCGCCCGACGTGGGCCTCGATGTTCTGCCGGCCGCCCTCCTCCTCGCGGTCGATCAGCGCGATAACCCGGTCGATCGCCAACCCCGCCTCCCGCGCCCGGAGGATCGCGTTGATCGTCGAGCCGCCGGTGGTGATCACATCGTCGAGGATCGCGACCTTGTCCCCCGGCCGGACGTTCCCCTCTATGCCGTGCATCATGCCGTGATCCTTGACATCCTTTCTGACGATGAAGGAGCGGATCGGTTTTCCCTTCTGGAAAGAGATCACCGCAAG
>CAYSSF010000093.1:0-6617 GCA_964433455.1 uncultured Syntrophaceae bacterium | reverse complement strand
CAGCGCGTTGGCGATCGGGTCCGCGCCGAGGGTCAGGCCGCCCGCCGCCGTCACCTCCGTGCCGGCCAGCATGTCGAAGAGGAGCTCTCCGATCAGGTTCATCGCCTCCGGATCGAGCGTCGTCGGTTTGCAGTTGAAATAATAGTTGCTCTTCCGCCCGGAGACGAGCGTAAAGGGCGGATCGTCGCTGTATTTGAACGACCTGTCGAGGATGATCTCGATCAGCCTCTCTTTTGCTTGCCGGATCTCCATTTTCCCCCCCACCCTAACCCTCCCCCGCCAGGGGGGAGGGGACTTTTGGTACATGTGCAATTGCCTCGCAGGGATAGATACCTATTTCCCCCGGAGCTTTTCGACGACGAGATTCCCCATCTCCTCGGTTCCGACGATCCGGGCGCCCGTCTGGCGGATGTCTTCCGTCCGGAAACCCTCCTTCAGGACCATGCCGACCGCCTTCTCGACGAGTTCCGCCTCCGCCGCCATACCGAAGGAGTGGCGGAGCATCATCGCCACCGAGAGGATCGTCGCGAGCGGGTTGGCGATCCCCTTCCCGGCGATGTCCGGGGCGGAGCCGTGGCTCGGCTCGTACATCGCCGTTTTCGCCCCGAGGCTCGCGGAGGGGAGCATTCCCAGCGAACCGGTCAGCATCGACGCCTCATCGCTCAGGATGTCGCCGAACATGTTCGTCGTCACGATCACGTCGAACTGTCCCGGGTTTCGGATCAACTGCATCGCGCAGTTGTCCACGTACATGTGCGTAAGCTCGACCTCCGGGTAATCCCGTCCGACTTCCGTGACGACATCCCGCCAGAGCTCCGTCATTTCGAGGACGTTGGCCTTGTCCACGGAGAGGAGCTTCTTGCGGCGGCCGCGCGCCAGATCGAAACCCACCTTCGCGATCCGCCGGATCTCATCCTCGGTGTAGACCATTGTGTTGATCCCGATCCGCCGGCCGTTCTCGATCCGGACGCCGCGGGGCTTCCCGAAGTAGGCGTCCCCCAGCAGTTCGCGGACGATGATCATGTCGATCCCCCGGACGACGTCGGGTTTGAGCGGCGAAGCGTCGATCAGATCCTCGAAGACGACGACCGGGCGGAGGTTCGCGTAGAGCCCCAGCCCCGACCGCAGGCCGAGGAGGCCCCGTTCCGGCCGGACGCTGTAATCGAGCGACTCCCATTCCGGTCCGCCGACGGCGCCCAGCAAAACGGCGTCGCTTGCCAGCACCAGTTGCATCGTCTCTTCGGGAAGGGGGGTGCCGAAGCGGTTGTAGGCGCCGCCGCCGACACACCCTTCCGAAAGAAGGAACCGGACGCCTGTCCGTTCGGCGACGACGCCGAAGACCTTCACCGCCTCCCGGACGATCTCGGGTCCGATCCCGTCGCCGGGAAGAACCGCAACACGATAGGATTTCATTTCGCCCTCCCCTTCGCGATGTGTTTCATCAGGCCGCCGTCGGCGATCAGTTGCTGCATGAAGGGCGGGACCGGCGGGATTTTCAGCGGAGCGGCGGCGCCGCCTATGATCCGGATCAGCCCCGCGTCCGCGTCCACCTCGATCTCCGTCCCGTTCTCAACGAGGCCCCACAACTCCTTGGATTCAAAGATCGGAAGCCCCATGTTGAAGGAGTTCCGGTAGAAGATCCGGGCAAAACTTTTAGCGACGACGCAGGCGATCCCCGCCGCCTTGATCGCGATCGGGGCGTGTTCCCTTGAAGATCCGCAGCCGAAATTGTCGCCGCCGACGATGATGTCGCCCGGCTTCATCTTTTTCATGAAATCCGGATCGGCGTCCTCCATGCAATGGGCGGCCAGCCCCTGCGGCTCCCGGATATTCAGATACCGCGCCGGGATGATCGCGTCGGTATCGATGTTGTCCCCGAACTTCCATACTTTTCCCTTTATTTTCATATCTCTACGTCCTTTCACCCAAAAAGGGGGACAGCTCCCCTATTCTTTTTTCACACCGCCTCGCGGCTCCGGGAAAAACCGGGAAAAAACCGGGACTGCGCCCCATTTTTCCCTGCTCCTTGCACCCGCCGCAAAACGCTAAAATGCAAGACCTGACCCCATTTCTTATAGCTGCTCCGGACCGGCGAGGCGGCCCGCGACGGCCGTTGCGGCGGCCACCGCCGGTCCGGCGAGATAGACCTCGCTGCCGGGATGGCCCATCCGCCCGACGAAATTCCGGTTCGTCGTGGCGACCGACCGCTCCCCCTTCGCGAGGATCCCCATGTAGCCGCCGAGGCAGGGGCCGCAGGTCGGCAGGCTGATCACCCCCCCGGCGTCGAGGAAGATATCGAAGAGCCCCTCGTGCATCGCCTGCCGGTAGACCGCCGGCGTCGCGGGAATGACAATCAGGCGGAATCCGGGGGCGGCATGCCGCCCCTTCAGAACCGAGGCCGCCACGCGCAGATCCTCGATCCGGCCGTTCGTGCAGGAGCCGATGATCGACTGGTCGATCCGGACGTCGCCGACCTGGCTGATCCCCTTCGCGTTGGAGGGGAGGTGGGGAAATGCCACTTGCGGTTCGATTTCGCCGACATCGATCTCGACCACCGAATGGTATGTTGCGTCGGTATCGGAAACGTAAAACGCATATTTCCGTTCGGCGCGCTCCCGGACATAGGCTTCCGTGACCGCATCGGGGATGAAAATCCCGTTTTTGGCGCCCGCCTCGACGGCCATGTTCGCCATCGTCAGGCGGTCGGCCATCGACAGCGCCCCGATCGCCTCGCCGGTGAACTCCATCGCCCGGTAGAGCGCCCCATCCACGCCGATCCGGCCGATCGTGTGGAGAATCAGGTCCTTGCCGCCGACCCAGGGACGCAATTTCCCATGGTAGACAAACTTCATCGTCTCCGGAACCTTGAACCAGAGCTCGCCGGTCAGCATCGCGGCGGCAAGATCGGTGCTGCCGACGCCGGTGGCGAAGGCCCCAAGCGCTCCATAGGTGCAGGTGTGGCTGTCGGCGCCGACGACGAGATCACCGGGGCCGACGATCCCCTTCTCCGGCAGCAGCGCGTGCTCCACACCCGCCTCACCGACATCGTAATGGTGGGTGAGTTTCTGTTCGAGGGCGAAGTCCCGCATGAGCTTGCACTGCTCGGCAGAATCGATATCTTTGTTCGGGGCAAAGTGGTCCGCAACAAGAACCACCTTCTCCCGGTCGAACACCTTCGTCGCCCCCGCCTTCCGAAAGACGTCGATCGCAATCGGCGCCGTGATGTCGTTGCCGAGGGCGATATCGATTCGCGCATTGATCAGCATCCCGGGGCGCACCTCGTCGAGGTCCGCATGCCGGGCAAGGATCTTTTCCGTAATGGTCGTTCCCATATCTCCAGTCTCCTTCTGTTTTTCAAACCGTCGCCGTTCCGAACGGATGGTGATCATTTCTGATCCATCGTCGCGATTCGATATTTGGATTTCCCCTCTTCGTAAAGATCGCCGCCATAAATATCATTGATGACCGTAACCGGAAAATTTTCCGCTTCGATCCGCCGCAGGGCCTCGGCGCCCAAGTCTTCATACGCGACGACCGAAACCTTCTTGATGCATTCGGAAATGAGGGCGCCCGCCCCGCCAATCGCCCCCATATAAACGGCCTTGTATTTCTTCAGGGCCTCCTTCACGGCCTGTGAGCGCATCCCCTTGCCAATCATCCCCTTCAACCCTTCCGCCAGCAGGAAAGGGGAATAGGCGTCCATGCGATAACTGGATGTGGGACCGGCCGATCCGATGACCCTCCCCGGTCTTGCCGGCGTCGGCCCCATAAAATAGATGATCTGCCCCTTCAAATCGACCGGAAGCATTTTTCCGGCCTGGAGGGTTTCGACCAGCCTTTTGTGGGCCGCGTCCCGCCCCACATACATGACGCCGTTCAGCAGCAGTTCATCACCGGCGCGCAGATTCATCACGACATCATCGGACAGAGGCATTTGCAACTCTTTACGAACCCGTTCGATCGCTTTCATAAAGCAAATGTCTATTCCCCCGTTTTCTTAAATGGTCTCTTCCCTGTGCCGGACGCTGTGACACTGCAGATTCACCGCCACGGGCAGGCTCGCGATATGCGTGGGAAAAACCTCGATGTGCACCGCGAGCGCCGTGACCCTGCCCCCGTAGCCCATCGCGCCGATCCCCAGATCATTGATGCGTTTCAATATCTCGCCTTCCAGTTCGGCCACCGCGGGATCCGCGTGAGGCTCCCCTACTTTGCGAAGCAGGGACTGTTTGGCCAGCAGCATGCATTTTTCCGCTGTGCCCCCGATGCCGACGCCGACGATAACAGGGGGACAGGGATTGGCGCCCGCCTCATCGACGCTTTTGACGACAAAGTCAATGACCCCCTCACGACCCTTTGACGGCGGCATCATGACCAGGCGGCTCATGTTCTCGCTGCCAAAGCCTTTGGAGAGCGCCGAGATTTTCAGCCTTTCACCCGGAACGATGACGGTATGGATGACGGCCGGGGTATTGTCCCCGGTGTTCACTCTCGCGGAAAAAGGCTGATCGACAACGGACTTGCGCAGGTATCCCTCGGCATAAGCCTTCCGTACGCCTTCATGGACGGCCTCGTACAGGTCGCCTCCCGTTACATGAACGTCCTGTCCCAGTTCCAAAAACACCACGGCCATGCCCGTGTCCTGGCACAGAGGGACATCCCCTCGGGCCGCAACAACCGAATTTTCCAACAATTTTTCCAATACACCCCGGGATGAGGGCGCTTCTTCCGCTTCACGGGCCGTTTCCAGGGCCTTGATCACATCATCCGAAAGGTGATAGCAGGCCTCCTGCAGGAGGCGGGAAATCGTTTCCGTTACTTTTTCTGCTCGAATTTCTCGCATGGCACGCCTTTTATTCAAAAACCTGGAACGAGTTTATCGGGATAGCGCAGAGGCGTTGACAGGCTTCACGCGGAAGGCTTCTCTTCCAACCCTCACCCGATCGCTCCGGACGCCTTCAGGGCCTGAATCTCACTTTCACCATATCCCAACCCCTTCAATATTTCTTCCGAGTGCTCCCCGAGCTTGGGCGCCGCCATGGTGATTTCGGCCTTGGTTTCAGACAGTTTGATCGGATTGTTCAACACCTTGATCTGACCGTACTCCGGATGATCCCAATCCACGAAGAATTCGTTGGCGATGGCCTGCCGGTCCCGGGTGACTTCCAGCGGCGTCGTCACGGGGGACCACACGATCTTGGTTCGGCTTAAGATCTCGATCCATTCATTGTATGTTCTGCCCCGGAATATCCCGTCGAGAAGGCTTACGAGTTCCCCGGCGTGGCCGGCCCGCGCCTCGTAGGTGGCAAATCGGGGATCATTTTCGAGATCCGGATGGTGAATCGCGCTGCAGAACCCGGGCCAATAATGCTGGGCATTGGTCATCCCCAGCATGATCCAGCGGTGATCGCCCGTTTCATAGACGTTCCGAATCGGGTTCCCCATGCTCTTGCGCTGGGGCCGTACGGCGTCCTCGCCGGTAATCAGACAACCCGCGATATCATAACCCAGCGTCCATACGGCGGTATTGTAAAGCGATATCTCCAATTCCTGGGCGACCCCGGTTTTCTCCCGGATATAAAGGGCCGCCATAATGCCCGCCAGGAGGCTCATCGCCGTGATGCTGTCGCCATATCCGGGCCGCGAAATATTGGGTGCGACGCCCGCATCATGCATCAGGTCCATGACGCCGCTGCGCGCCCAAAATGCGACGGAGTCGTAACCGCCGGTGTTTTTTTCCGGACCTCGCCGGCCATAACCCGTCAGATTGGCGTAGATGATTTTTGGGTTGATCCCCGAGAGGATGTCATAGGTGAGTCGAAACTTTTCCATCTCATAGGGCCGCAGGTTGTTCAAAAAAACGTCGGCGGAGGCCGCAAGCTTATGCAAAACCGCCTGGCCTTCCGAAGACCCCAGATTCAAAGCAAGGCTTTTTTTGTTCCGATCGGTATGCTCCCAGTAATAATTGACAGGATTGGGCCTGGCCCATCCGGCCATCCCCTGTCCCAGGACATGACGCCAGTTGTCGCCCTTTCCGGGGGGTTCAACGTGAATGACCTCGGCCCCCCAGCTCCCCATCAACATTCCCACGATCGGCGCCGCAACCGCACCGCCGACTTCGATGACCCTGATGCCCTGGAGTTCTCTGGCCATAAACATCACCTCCCCGTGTGGAATTGGAAACACTGCGGCGTAACGCAAATCCAACGCTCGATGTCCGATGCTCCCGCCATTGATGATAAGAAGCGCCTTGCTTCCGGCCGGCGCTCCATCCTTACCGGAAATGGCCCGTTTATGCAACCTTCACCTTCTTGATATCCTTGCTCAGCCACTCCAGGCGGTTCAGGGCGTTGATGTAGGCCTTGGCCGAGGCGACCAGCACATCCGGATGGGCGCCCCGTCCGACGGCGGAACGGCCGTTGAACTTGAGCTGCACCGTCGCCTCCCCCTGGGCGTCCGTCCCGCCCGTCACCGCGGTCACCGCGTATTTCAGCAGGGGGTGGTTGGTCCCGGTGATCTTGCGGATCGCCGTGAAGGTCGCGTCCACCGGACCGACGCCGAAACCCGCCTCCTGGACCATCTTCCCGTCCACCTCCATCTGCATCGTCGCGGTCGGC
>CAYSSF010000092.1:0-15615 GCA_964433455.1 uncultured Syntrophaceae bacterium | reverse complement strand
TGCGAGCGCCGGGGGATCAACCCGGCGGAGATCACCTTTACCGCCGTAACCATCCGGGAAAAGGCCGTGGACGCCGCGATCGAACTCCGCAAGCGGGGCGTCGGCCCGGACCGGATCCTGATGATGGTCTCCACCGACCCGGAACACCACTATGCCAACTCCGGCACCACCCTTTCGCAGTACTGGAAAGAGGTGGAGCGGTGCATCCGGAAGGCCGGCGACGTCGGGATCAAAATGAACGGCACGGTGAGCACCATCTGGGGGAGCCCGATCACCGGGGCGACGCGGATGGAGGACGCCGTGGAGTTCACCAAGCGCTTCCTGGAACTGGGCGCCTTCGACATCGAACACGCGGACCACGACGGCTCCGCCTCGCCGGCCCAGGTTTACCGGTACTACTCGATGATCCTGGACGCGATCCCCCACCCGGAGGTGCATCTGGCCCATTTCCACGAGACGAAACGGATCGCCCCTGCGTCGGTTCTGGCCGCGCTTCAGGCGGGCATCTGCCGCTTCGAGGCGACCATCGGCGGCCTGGGCGGGCAGCCGGCCAACTTCCTCGACGATTGTCCGGTACGGGGAACCGGTGAATATTACTACAAAGATCCCCGTTATGTGGGCCTCATCACACTGGAGGACCTCCTGGTGATGATCGACGAAATGGGCATCGGACACGGGTATGATGTGGACCGTGTGCTCTGGCTGGGGCGCCAGATGGAGAAGACGATCGGCCGGCGCCTCCGCTCAGAGGCGATCTGCAACGGGCGCACGGTCCGCGAAGGCCATCCGGAATTCGCCCGGCCGGGTCTGAAGAAGCTGATCGAGAAGGCCGGGGAGAAGCCGGGACAACTGGTCCCTGCGGATTGGGCGCCCCAGGCCGTACTTCCCGAACGGCTCCGGCCAAAGACATGACGCCTCGGAAGGATGGCGACCCGTAAAAAGTGAAATTCCCCCTCCCCTGGCGGGAGGGGATTAAGGGGAGGGGGAAATAATAGACAGACATTCAGCCACTGATCGCCCCCACCCTAACCCTCCCCCGTCGAGGGGGAGGGGGATTTCGGACTTATTACGGGGGCAGCCATGATCACCGCCGTGATTTCCCGGGGCGCCGCCCCGCCGGCCGAGGGATGTATGGAGAGGCTTCTCCAAAATCCTCTGATCCGGAAGGTTATTCTCCTCGACGCCGGGGGTGGACCCCCGCTTCCGCCGCGGTGCGAATCGCTTTCGGTCTCCGATCCCGCTTCCGGCCCGGCCTGGAACACCCTTCTCAAAAAGGTCTCCACACGCTATCTGCTCCACGTTGCTTCGGGGGATGTCCGTCTCGATCCCCGCGCCCCGGAACGTCTGGTCGAGACGGCGGAGGCGACCGGGGCGGGAGCGGTCTTTGCGGATTACGCCGAGATCCGCGGGGAAGACCTCCTTGAACATCCGGTGAACGACTACCAGACAGGGAGCATCCGTGACGGTTTCGATTTCGGTCCTGTGATGCTGATCTCAATGGCCGCCGCGCGCCGGGCGCTCCGGAAATACGGGGCGATCCCGCCCTGCCGGTGGGCCGGATGGTACGACCTCCGCCTGAAGCTCTCGACCGATCGGGCGCTCTTCCATCTCCCGGAGCGGCTTTCCGTTGTTGCGGAGGCAGCCGCGACCGGGGCGGACGGGACCGGGCAGGACGGCAACACCGTCGGGGAGAGATTTGAAACCCGCCCCCGGCCGTTCGGGGGGCAGTTCGCATACGTCGATCCGGGAAACCGGGCTTTTCAAGAGGAGATGGAGGCGGCCGCGACCGCGCACCTGAAGCGGATCGGGGCCTGGCTTGCCCCGGTGTTTCGCGACCTCCTGCCTTCCAGTGATCCCTTTCCGGTGGAGGCGAGCGTCGTCATCCCCGTCCGGAACCGCGCCCGGACCGTCGCCGACGCGGTGAAGAGCGCCCTTGCGCAGCGGACCGATTTTCCGTTCAATGTGATCGTCGTCGACAACCATTCCACCGACGGCACGACGACCATCCTCGCGGAGATCGCCGGACGCCGTCCGGAGCTGAAGCATATCGTTCCCGTTCGAAAGGACCTTTCGATCGGCGGCTGCTGGAACGAGGCGATCTTTTCCGAAGCCTGCGGCCGGTACGCCGTCCAGCTCGATTCGGACGACCTCTACCAGGGATACGATGTCCTCCGGCGGCTCGTCGATCTTCTCCGGCGGGGAAATTACGCGCTCGTCGTCGGCGCATACACCCTTGTGGACGGCAACCTGCGGGAGATTCCGCCCGGGCTGGTCGACCACCGGGAGTGGACGGATGAAAACGGGCGAAACAACGCGCTGCGCATCAACGGTCTGGGGGCGCCCAGGGCCTTCAACACGACGATCCTCCGCCGGACCGGGTTTCCGAACGTCGGCTACGGCGAGGATTACGCGGTGGCCCTCCGGCTGTCGCGGGAATACCGGATCGGTCGCATCTATGAGAACCTCTACCTCTGCCGCCGCTGGGGGGGGAATACGGACGCCGCTCTTTCGATCGGGCAGGCGAACCGCCACGACGCCTACAAAGACCGGCTCCGGACGATCGAGATCCATGCGCGACGGTCGGGAAGGCAACCTTATTCGAAAAGGGAGAAAGGAACCCATGAAAAGTTATAAGTATTTCGTGCTGCTGCTGATCGTGCTGGCGGTCGGATGCGCAACCGGGAAAGGGATGGTGTACAACGACATGCAGCTCGCAGATCAGGGATTTGAAGCCCTCGATCAGGGCAGATATGGTGACGCGGAAAACTATCTGGACAAAGCGTTGGCCATAAATCCGAACAATCCCTATGCGCTGCTTAATTTGGGCGTCGTGTACGAGAATACCAGACGGTTTTCAAAGGCGAAGGTGATGTATGAAAAGGTGATCCAACTGAATCCTCCCAATATTGCAGGCAGAAGCAACCTGGTGGGGAGAGCCGGGAAAACCCTCGTCGATTTGGCGAAGGAAAATTTGCAGAAGCTCTGATGGGGCTGGTGGAGCTATCTTCAAAAAGATCGGGGGTTACGAGAGATGAGAACTGTTTTCCCTTTGATGGCCATTGCCGCTCTTTTGTTTGTTTCCGATCTCGCCGCGTTCGCCGAGGATCTGAACCCGCCTTACCTCGAATCGGTGCAACTGGCCGCCGACCATTCCTCCAGCCCCGCCGGTTGGCGACCCGCCTCGCTCTTCGTGATCCCGGATGTTACCGGCGGGAACGAAGGGCTGGTTTACGACGGCGGAAAGCTCATCGTCCGGACGGCGACGAGGTCGCGGAATTTTCAAGGAAATTATGTCGGCCAGGCCGGGTATAAAATCTACGGGCCGCCGACGACCGATGCGGCCTGGGTGACGACCGGCAATGATGCGACGAAATTTCTGCTGGCCAACGGCGTCGACGGCGCCAACGTCACGACGCTGCTCGAGCGGGGTCTCGGGATGGACGCGACGGGGACACACGACGCCGTCGTCGAATTTGCCGTGGATCCCCAATACCTGATGCGGCCGACGCGCAATCCCGACATCACACAGTACCTCCCCGCCCAATACGGAACAAACGCCTCCTTCGTCCAACCGGCCGGCATGAGCGACGAGGCGTTCAACAACTTCAAGAGCTACTATGAAAACTGGCGGGCCGGCGCCTACGGCCAGTACCCCTTTCCGTGGACGCAGCTCGGCTACAGCTTCTTCTGGGGAAACGGCTACGCGCCGGACAAAATCAACGGCATGAGCGAATTCATCCTGCTCGGGCAGAGCCCGGCTTCGATCTACGGCATCTACGCCACCCGCTCCTACATCTTCACGCGGAACGACGGAACCGGTTTCAGCAGCGCCGCCGATGCCTCCTACGGCAACGGTTTCGCCAGCTTCCGGATCGACGGATCCTGCGACACCGTCTGGGCCGGGCATCGTTTTCAGAAGAAGGTCTCGGATGACCCTACGGCGCCGAACCGGATCATCATCACCGGCGACGGGAGCGTCTCCGGCGGCCAGGGAATCCTGGTCTGGTCCCTCAACTACGATGTCAAAAACGACGGCGTGATCAGCGGCGCCACGGCGCGGAAATTCGGGGGTGAAGATACGGAGAGCATCGCCCTCCTCTTCAAGGGCGATACGGGCGCCCAGTACGGCACACCCGTTGCCCAGGGGATCAACCGTCTCATCAACGCCGGGACCATCTTGAGTCCCGGAACCGCGGTCAAGGCCGAGGCCGGGGATACCCGCATCGTCAACAAGGGCGACGGCATCCTCTCCGGAGGGGACTATGCCGTTCAGACCGGCGCCGGAAATGACCGGGTTGCCGTCAAAGGGGGCGTCGTTTCCGGAGGGGTCTCCGCGATCGAGACGGGCGACGGAAAGGACAAGGTCACCGTCAAGGGGGGCGTCGTTTCCGGGGGAATCTCCGCGATTGTGACCGGCGCCGGGAAGGACAAGGTTGCAATCAAGGGGGGTGTCGTTCAAGGGGGCGAAAATGCCATCCGGACCGGGAATGGCGACGACACCGTCGTGGTCAAAGGCGGCGAGATCACCGGGCGCATCGATATGGGGGCGGGGAACGATACGCTCAAGGTGAAAGGCGTCGCCGTCCGGTTCAACTTCACGCTGGACAGGGACGCCGCGTCGGTCGGGCAGATCCTCGACGCGGAAACGGTCAAGATCGCCGACGGCAGCGCCGCGATCGCCGTTACGGTGGGTGGGGCGGGCAACGTCAAGAGCAACGACCGTTTTCTGATCGTGGAGGCGACCACGCTGAACGTCGACCCGGCAAAGCTCGCCATTCTCGGCGACAGCGCCCGTCCGATGCTTGCCTTCTCGGCCGAGAAGACCGGGAACAGTCTCTCCCTCGTTGCCGCGCGCGACGGCAGCTACTACGGTCAGTTGAGCGGGAACGCCTCACTCGGCTCGCTCATCGACAGCCTGGCGGAAACCGCCTCGGGGGATATGGCGACGGTCTTGGGCGCTCTCGACGGGTCCGGCGATCCCGGCGCCGCCCGGCAGCTTGAACCGACCGTCAACGGGGGGGCCCTCCAGTCGGGCTTCGAAACAGCCGGCCTCTTCCATCAGGCCCTCCTCAACCGGATCGGTCAGGTTCTGGAAAACCGCTCCGCCGCCACCGGCGTAACGACGGGCATCCCGACCGGCGACGCTCCCGACCGGGAGGGCGTCTGGGGGCAGGGATTCGGCGCGCTGCTGCGCAACGATCCGCAAGCGGCGCGCGATGGCTACCGGGCGGAGATCCGGGGCGGCTCCTTCGGCTACGACCGGTTTGTGTTTGACCACATGATGGCGGGTTTCGGCGGCGGTTACGCGCGGAATCGGATCACGGGCCTGGATGACCGCAGCCGGATCGATATCGACAGCTACCAGGGCCATCTCTATGGCAGCCTCGCCCGGGACGCCTACCGGATCGACGCGCTCCTCTCCTTCGCGTATAACCGTTACGACACCTCACGGCGCATCGCCTTCGGAGGAATCGACCGCACGGCCGCCGGCGAGTACGGCGGACAGCACTACTCCGGCATGCTGGAAGGCGGATATGCCATTCCCAAGGGCGGGTTTGTGATCACGCCTCTTGCGTCGCTCCAGGTCATGCGCCTCCATATCAACGGCTATACCGAAACGGGTGCAGGCGCGCCGGATCTTGGCGTGGAAGCCCAGGACTACAACCTCTTCGAAGCCGGCCTGGGGGCAAAGCTGGCCTACCCGATCCGGAACCGGGAGGTGAGAATCATTCCCGAGGTGCATGCAAAATGGCGGTATGACTTCGTGGGCGACCGCCAGCAGTCGACCTCCCGCTTCTCCGGCTCGGGCGCATCGTTCACGGCGGAAGGTGTAGAACCGGCCCAATCGGTCTGCAACGTCGGTGCGAAGCTGACCCTGATGACAAAAGCGAACGTGACCGTCTCGCTGAACTACGATTTCGAAAGAAGGGCGGATTTTTACGGTCACATGGGGTCCCTCAGTGTGCGGTACGCCTTCTGAAACAGTGACTCACCCTCATCCCGACCCTCTCCCGTCAAGGGAGAGGGAGTGAGCTCCTCAGTGTGCGGTACGCCTTCTGAAATATGGGCGCACAGCAAGAGATTGAAACGGCGAAACCAAGGAGGCATCAAGCCGATGAACCACCCGGAATCGTTCTATTCCCGTCGGCGCGGGAATGATGTCCTGTTGCGGGAACAACCGTCATGACGCCGGACAGTGGGAGGGACAAAGGTTTCGAGCGGCGCTCTTTTGCCGTTTTTGACGGGCGCGGCGGAACACATCTTACCGACATGGCGGTCGCTCTTCTCGAACATCAGAAGAAAACCTGGCCCGGCCTCGCCTCGGGGTATGAAGCCTTGGGTGAGGCCGTGTCGCGCGAGATCCGCGGCAACGGCTGGGCCGTCACAATCCAGTTCAACCCGCGGCGGATTGTCAGCAGCGGCGCGAGGGTCGATCCCGAAACCATCCGGCTCCGTTCCTGTTTCCTCTGTAGCGAGCATCTTCCTCCGGAACAGCAGGCGATCCTCTACCGGGACGACTATCTCGTTTTGTGCAATCCGATGCCGATCTTTCCGGGCCATCTGACGATTGCGCACCGCCGCCATCTTCCGCAGGCTCTTGCGGGGAATATGATGACATTGCTGAGACTCGCCGCCGATTTTGGCCCCCGGACGACCCTCTTCTACAACGGCCCGCGCGCCGGCGCTTCGGCGCCGGACCACCTCCATTTCCAGGCGGCCCCGGCCGGTCTGATGCCGGTGGAAAAAGAGGTTTTGGATCCCCGAAAACGGATCGGGGTGCGGTGGCGGGAGGGTGTGGAGATTTGCCGGACGGAGGGGCTGGCCCGGGGAATTCTGCTGATCGAGGGGAGCGAAGCGGGAAGCGTTGCGGCCGCGGTTGCGCGGGCGATCGACCTGCTCGGTCGTTCGGCGGCTTCCGACGGCGAGCCGTTGCTGAATGTTCTCTGCACCCATACCGGAGGAGGGTGGCGCCTGCTCCTCTTCCCCAGACGGAAACACCGGCCGAATGCCTATGACCGGGAAGGAGAGGAGAGGCTCCTCATCAGCCCCGGCGCCGTGGATATGGGCGGGATGATCATCACCTCGCGGGAGAAGGAGTTCCACGGGCTGACAGAGGAGTTCGTCCGGGGAATTTTCCGGGAGGTTGCCTTCGACGACGCGGCGGTCGACACGCTGCTTGACGCGATCTGATGCGGCAAAAGGGCAGGCGGGTCTGACGGGTTTCGAGCGGAACACCCGAGGTTGGATCAGGGCCAACCTCTGATCAGGTCAAAGAATCCGAAATACTCAAAGAAAAACATGCCCACCGCGGAAATCATCGTACCGATGGCCAACGCGATGAGAAATTGGCGGTAGCTGTCCCGCTGTTGAATGCGATCTTTCTGCATGGGGTCGGTCATGGGTCTCTCCTTTTCTGCCGGTGGACGATGGATGCCGGGAACCCCTTCTCTTTCAGGGGCCGGTCCTCTATTTCCATACGGAGGCAACTACGGGGCAAGGCGCTTTGATCTGACACATGCAGTTGCGTTTGCCGAAATCGCCCGGCCGGCGATAATCCCCGTCCGGGCGCGGCCGAAGATCAGATAACGGTACAGGGTTTCATCCGAAAGGATCACCTTTCCCATAGCGCTGGATGCGTGCAGCAGATGGAGCCCCCTCGGGCCGCGAACCGCGATTCCGGTGTGGCTCACGTCGATCCCGTCCGCGTCCGTCGCAACCGCGATGATGTCGCCGTTTTCAATCCGGTTTTCGATGCCCGGCAGGTCCGCCTTCGGGATAAAATGGAGTGTCTGCCGGGAACAGGCCGCCTCCACGATCCGCATCCGCCGGAAAGCGGCGGCGTCCCGGAGCGGCGGGTGTTCCTCCCGATGGTCGGTCAGTTCATGGAACGCCTTGCGGAAAGGGGTTCCGCCGAGTTCGCGCGTGACCTCGCGGATGATGCCTTTGCTGCCGTTGTCCCGGAGCCAGTCCGTAAAGTAGTGGAGGCGGGAGGGATAGCCGTCCCGACGTCCGCCCCGATAGCGGATCCGCTCCAGGGCCGCTGCATACTCCCCGAAGGAGGTCTTCCCCGCCCGGATCATGCCCGCCAGTACGGCGGCGTTCTCGATGAAGGTGACGCAGTCGAAGGCGCGCAGGTTGACGACGAGCCTCTCGGGACCCTTCCGCTCCAGCGTTCCGGTCTCGTAGGGGGCGCCGAGAAAGCGGAGGCCGACCTCGACGATCAGGTTGCCGACCGGTCTTGCCGAATCTCCGCGCTCCCTTGCCCCTTCCAGCAACGCCTTGCAGATTTGACGGTCTTCCGGCAGATAAATGATCCCCTGTTCCTCCATGACACCCATTACTCCAGGTCATGATAGCGGTTAAACAAAAGCGCCTTTGCCGGGCACGGGTTCCCGGTTTGGCGGTCAAGCATAGGCATGGGCTTTCGGGATGTCAAGACCATATGATGATGGAATTGAATGGTTAAGAACGAAACTCGGTGTTCGGCATGGCCGTGTTGCAAATAGCAGTGGAAATTTTCCGGGATGTTGGATAAGGGAAAGGGCAATATCGCTAAAGGAGGAACGAATGAACCCGATCGGTGAACCTTGTCGATTCCAAGGCGGCTCTCAGTATGTCCTCGACGAGGAGCTGGCAAAGATCGTGAATGTATCGATGGCCCTGGAGATGCCGCTGCTGCTCAAGGGCGAACCGGGCACCGGGAAGACGATGCTGGCCCACGCGATTGCGGAGAGTCTCGCGATGCCGCTGATCGTGCTGAACGTCAAGTCCAGCATGAAGCTGCTGGACGCCCTCTACCAGTACGACACCCTGACCCGCCTGAACGACAGCCGTTTCGGCGATTCCGCGCGGGACGTCAGCAACATTTCGGAGTACATCCGGATGGGTAAGATCGGCCAGGCCTTCGTCTCCGACTGCCGGACGGTGCTCCTGATCGACGAGATCGACAAGGCGGACACCGATTTTCAGGACGACATGCTCGATGTCCTCGACCAGATGCAATTTGATATCATGGAGATCGACAAGACCATCACCGCCCGCAACCGTCCGGTGATCATCATTACCTCCAACGCGAAAAAGGACCTCTCCGATCCCTTCCTCGGCCGGTGCAACTTCCACCACATCGCCTTTCCCGATCCGGAGATGATGCGGATGATCCTGAACGTCCATTTCCCGGACCTCTCCGGGGAACTGGCGAAGGCGTGCCTTCACACCTTCTACCGCCTCCGGGAGTTCCGCGGGATCGAGAAGAAGCCGGCCACGCGGGAACTGATCAATTGGGTCCGCGCGCTCAAGGCCGATCCCGATTTCAACATGAAGGCGGTTGACGTCGGCGAGATCCCCTACCTCGGGGTGCTCTTCAAAAAGAGCGTCGATATGGGCCTCGCGATCCAGCAGGCGGGACGGCCCCGCAAATAAACGAGGAAGAAAAGAGGAGTAAAGTGCTGAGGACTGAGGAGAAAAAACACTCGGCACTCAGTCCTCAGCACAATTCGTTATCGCTATTGTTGAGGAATGCCGTGTTCGTCCGATTTTTCTACATGCTCCGGGAGAAGGGGGTGCCCGTCACCCCGACCTCCTTTCTCCGCCTCCAGAAGGCGCTCGCCCTCGGCCTGATCGGCGACCTGGACGACTTCTACACGGCGGCCCGCGCGATCCTCGTCAAGAGCGAACGGTACTTCGACACCTACGATCAGGTCTTCGCCCACCATTTCAAGGGGGCGACAATCGAGGAGATCACCGATGTCGATCTGAACGACATCGCCCGGGCGCTGCTCGAAGAGTGGCTGAAACGGCCGAAGGAGCTGGCGGAGGCGCTCGGCCTTGACGAAGAGGAGCTCGCCCGGTATACGCCGGAAGAGTTGATCCGCTACTTCCTCGACCGGCTGAAGGAGCAGAAGGAGGCCCATCACGGCGGGAACCGCTGGATCGGAACGGGGGGGACCTCCCCCGTCGGCCATTCGGGCCGCCATCCCGGCGGGATGCGCGTGGGAGGCGCCTCCCGGAGCAAATCCGCGATCAAGGTGGCGATGGAGCGGCGCTACCGGGACTACAGCCAGGAGGGGCCGCTGACGGAGCTCCAGATGGGCGAGGCGCTCAAAAGGCTCCGGCAAATGATCCCGCACGGCCCGCGGGACGTCGTCAACGTCGAGAAGACGATTACCGAAACGATGCGGAACGGCGGCGAGATCTCGATTGTCTTCGACCGCCGCCTGTCCGACCGCCTCAAGGTGATCCTGATGATCGACAACGGCGGCTGGTCGATGGACCCCTACATCGAAATCGTCCAGACGCTTTTCAACTACGCCCGTTCCCAGTTCAAGGACCTCAAGATCTACTACTTCCACAACACCGTCTACAGCCGCGTCTGGCTCGATCCCCAGCGCCACCTCCGGCCGGAGCCCATCGAGGAGTTCGCGCGCCGGGATCCCGATACCCGGCTCATCATCGTCGGGGACGCGGCGATGGCCCCGAGCGAGCTCCGATGGGCGAACGGCTCCCTCTACGTCGGCGAGCCGGAGGGCAAAAGCAGCGACGATCGGCTGAAATTCCTCGCGCGGACCTTCCGCCATGCCGTCTGGCTGAACCCGCAGGCGGAGTCGACCTGGCGCTATACCTGGACCATCGAGGAGATCGGGAAAATCTTTCCAATGTTCGAACTGACGCTGGATGGGTTGGAGAAGGCGGTCCAGCACCTGATGCAGCGGCATTGATATAAAAATCTCAGACGAGAAGAAGGGCGAGCGCGGCGAGCAGGACCATCCCCTTCAGGGTTCCGGTGAGACCGAGGATGGGGATGAGGGCGAGGCTTCCCAGGAGGGCGCCGAGGGAGCCGCCGATGAGGTCCGCCGCGTAGAGAGGGCCGATGACCTTTTTCTGTTCCCGGACGCCGCAGAGGCCGGCATAGGCAAAAAGGCCGCCGACCTGAAACCCGGTCGCGGCAAGGAGCGCCGCCGTCAGGAAAAGACCGCCGGCGGCCCCGCTGGTCACAAGCCCGATTGCGGCGAAATTCAGGAGGCCGAAGCCGGCAAGGAGGGCGACGCCCCACCCCCGCACCCACTTTTTTCGGCCCCCTGCCCCCAGGATCAGATCTCGCAGGACCGGCGCCCCCAAGGCCATACCGGCCATGAATGCTGCGAGCAGCAGGCCGATGTCCTGGTAGAGGACGCCCTCCTTCGCTTGGTAGGCGAGGATCAGAACCGACTCGCCGACCATGCCGAGAAATCCGGCGACCGCCGCCAGGAGTCCCCGTCGCCAGGCGGGCTGAAGGCGGCTTCCGAAGAACAGGAGCGGCAAACCGATCCCCAAAATCCACCCGATGGTTGCGAGCCCTTTTTTGGAAGCTCCGAAACCGGGCAGCTCCGCGAGCGCAAGCTGCGGGAAGAACCGCGCAAGCCACGACATGACCGCAAAAGAGTAACAGACCGGCCGGATGTCGGTGTTCGCGGGAACGTCGGACTCCCTCAGTTTCTTTGCAACGTCGGCGAAACGGTCGTTCGTGAAGAGGTAGTGGATGTAAGGCGGCGAGACGAGGCGGGTCTGGATTTTGCGTTCCCGGAGGTGGTCGGTCAGGATTTCCGGCGACCGGGGGAGGGGGGCGATGGAGGCGGTCATCACCGTCATCGCCCCGGGCAGGACCAGGACCTCCGGAAAGACAGAGGCGAGGGCGTGATACACGCTCGCCGTCCGGCGGGTCGCCTGGGGTGTCCAGAGGTTTTCCGCTGCAGGGAGACGCAGCGCAACAATGCCGCCCTTGAGGAGGTGCGCGGCGCACTGGGCAAAAAATTCCCGTGTGTAGAACCGGTTCGTCTCTCCCGAGGAGGGCTCCGGCATGTTGACGAGAATCAGATCCCAGGCAAAGGCGCTTTTTTTCAGAAACTGCCGCGGATCGGCCCGGGAGAGTCGGACGACGGGGTTCGTCAGCGATGCCCGGATCTCCGCGGGGAGATAACGCCGGAGAAGGGCTATTGGATCAAGGTCGAGGAGGACGGCGTCGATCCGGACAGGCCGGTGCCGGAGGAGCTCGCGAAGGGTCCCGTCCCATCCTCCGCCGAGGACGAGGATCCGCCTCGGGTCCGGATGCTGGAGCGCCGTCAGATGGGCGAAGAGTTCCGACTCCGTTCCGCCGGTTTCGAAAACGAGCGCGCCGTTTTCGAACAGGGAGACTTGTCCGGCGAGCGCCGTCAGCGTGATCCGTCCGTAAGGGGAATCCCGTGTCACGAGGAGTCCCGGGTAGTTCCAGCCCGTCATCCGCCGGTCCAGAGCGGGCGCCTGATAGAGGATGGCGATCAGGACCGCGGCCAGAGCGACGGCGACGACGCGACCGGGGCGGCTCTTTTCTCCCCGGAAGAGGAAAAGGGCCGCGGCGACGGCAATCAGACCGCAGGCGACGGCGAGGGGGAGGTTCTGGAGGCCGTACCGAAGACAGAATGTCGCCAGCAAACCTCCGGCGAGGCCCCCGGCGCTCTCGATCCCGTAGGCGCCGGCGAGTGTCCGGCCCCGTTCCGCATGGAGCCCAGCGGCCTCCCGGAACAGGAGGCCCGAAAGCAGACCGGCGGGCAGCAGCACAATCACCAGTGTGGCCATCTGCAGTGGAAAGGGAAGGTAGGCGCCGGGGATGCCGCCGAGCAGGATGCGGCTCGCCCGAAGGAAGACAACGGCGAGCAGCAGGAAGAGGCTGAAGCACAGAAACAGAACCGCAGCGCGGCCGGCGGAGGGGTTCCGGCCGCCGATGACTGCCCCGACAGCGGTCAGGAGCATCCAGATCCCCAGCGCGATGAGGTAGATCAGCTCGATTCCGTAAAAGGCGACGTTCAGTTCCCGCAACAGAACGATCTGTCCGACGAGCGAGACGAGGCCTGTCAGGAACAGCGCGGCGACGTCGGCGATCATGGGTGTTCCGCTTTGCTGAAAGCAACCACCCGGAGGGTGGAGAAACAGGCCCCCGCTTCCTGTGGGGTTTTTGCCGACAGCCCCGTCCTGCGGGAGGGGAAGACGACAACCGGCAGCCCGATGCGCATGAATATCATGGCGGATCTCCTTTCGGTTGCGGACGCCGGCACAGTATAGGGGAGGCTGCCGGGGGGTGTCAATGGAAAAGGATGGGTGACGGGAATGATGGTTCGCGTTCCGATGGGGGGTCAGTAACTTGGATGGATGACAACGGGGCGATAGAGAAAAAGATTCCTGCGAATGAAACTGGCATTATTTTCAAAATCTTCATGTGAATTGCATACATAAGTGACAACCAGCTCTCTTCCCCGGGCATATTCCCGATGTTCTTTGCCGGCGTAACAAAAATTGTTCCGGTCGTATCGGGAACTGCCCCGGTCGACTTCAGGAATGGATCCGACCAGGGTTTTGGGTTCGCTCCACGGGCCCTCCAGTGCGTCCGCGGTCTGATACAGCATCCGATCTCCGTTGTTTCTGACGGACATGTACACGGCGATCCATTCCCCGCTGTCGGGATGATGCCTCACACTCATCTCCGAAACGGCGGCGTCGAGCACGACTTTCATCTTTGCGGGATCAGGCTCTTTTTCCCACGTACCGTCCCTGGTCCAATACGCGATGGCCCGGGCCGGATCGTCCAGTTTGTCTGTCGGAATGCGGGCAAGGACATTGCCCAGAACGGTCAGGTTCTCCCGCATCTCGACGAAGAGCGGATAAAAATAAACATGGCCCCCGTAAACAACCGACGTGGTTGCGAAAGCCTTGACGCTCTTCGGAATTCCGGGCGTCAGGTCCAGATAGTCGACGGCCCATCGGTTCGGATCGGCCCCTCCGAAATTTTTGATCCTGGCGATTTTATGCCCCACGACCTCGAACGGGAAGGGTCCCTTGATCTCCGGATCGGCTCTGATCGACAGGAGGGGAACATGGAGCGTATCCGCAACCATAAAGGGATCCTGCGGCCACAGCCATTCCGTTTCTCCGAAGGATGAAACGAACGCCCCATTTTTCTTTTTCACGTAATAGCGGATTTGAAATCCGGCGTCGGCGGTGCAGGTCGAGATGGCCAGCGTCGTCCCCAGAACCACCTTCATATCGATGCGATCCTGTCTGCCCTTTTGATCCGAAACAAAGGTATCGCCGAAAAGCCACAGGACGCGTCTGTCATCCAGTCGGATGGAGTAGGCGCCATCCCCGCCATACCACCCGTCGCCGTCGGGAAAATAGGGCAGGCATGCTGCGGAGGCAGATCCCGGATCATACGCCCTTTCACGAACGGCTGAACACGATGAGAAGAGGATGGATAAGAGCAGCAGGAGAAGCCAGGCGATCCGGTTCATTGCACTGCGCGTTTGCATGAAAGGCCTCCTGCGTTCTGCTTTTTGGAATCGGTTCCCGGAAGCCCGGCGAAGGCGCCGATCAGGAGAAAAATTTCCCCCGGCACGTACCTGCCGGGGGGCGCCGCTTATCCGACTGAAATGAATCCATTGGAGGCAGATATACAATCCGCTTGCCGTTGAACAGGATTTTTTTATTTCAGCCCTTTTTTAGACGTTGAAACGGAAGTTGATCATCTCCCCGTCCCGGACGATGTACTCCTTGCCCTCCAGGCGGAGTTTCCCTGCCGCCTTGGCGGCGGCGTTGGTTCCGCCGCAGGCGATAAACTCCTCATAGCCGATCACCTCGGCCTTGATGAATCCCCGCTCGAAATCGTTGTGGATCACCGCAGCGGCCCTCGGGGCCTTGGTTCCCGCGGGGATGACCCAGGCCTTGACCTCGTCCTCGCCGACGGTGAAGTAGGAGATCCGGCCAAGGAGGGAAAAGGCCGCGCGGATCACCCGCCCGAAGGCGGCCTCCGCAACGCCGAGCGAATCCAGGAACTCCTTTCGTTCTTCCGGAGGGAGGGCCATCAGCTCCGCCTCGATCGCGCAGCAGATCCCGATCGCCGGGACGGAAGGTCCCGCCTCCCGGACAAAGTCGTCGGCCACCGAGAGATTCTCCTCGCCGGTGTTCACGACGACCAGCTCCGGCCGGATCGTCCAGAACGAGAAGCTCCGGATGCCATGGCGCTCCTCATCGGTAAAAGAGAGCTCCCGGAGCGGTTTCCCCGCTTCGAGCTGCTCCCGGAGCCTCGGCAGCACATGGGCGTGAAGGACATCCTGGGGCGTCATCGGCTTTTTCGCCATCTTCGCCAGCCGCTCCAGGCGGTTCTCGACGATCATCAGATCGGCGAGGATCAGTTCATCTTCCAATTTCCGGTAACGGCTCATGATTTCGGCGACGGAGGCCGCGGTGAACGCATCGACGACGTGGAGGAGCCCCTCGGCCCCGGCGAGGCTCTGCCGGACGGCGTCCCAGGCCTTCTCGCCGACGGCGTTCACGTCGCTGAAGGGGACCTTCGCCGGCGAGACCTTGACCGGTTTGAAGATCTGAACCAGGCGGTCGAAGCGGGCGTCCGGCACCGAAGCCAGGCCCCGGACGCAGGTCTCCCCGTGCATTTCCCGGCTCCGGACGCCGGTCATGATCTCGAAGAGGGTGCTCTTGCCGCTCTGGGGAAGCCCCAGGATGCCGATTTCCATGGTGATGTCCTCTGTTGCAGGCTGTTCAAAAACGTCTTAGATGCAAGGCCCCCGAAATCCTGAGCCGTGAGGCGTACTTTCT
>CAYSSF010000091.1:0-15689 GCA_964433455.1 uncultured Syntrophaceae bacterium | reverse complement strand
GAAAAACATGATCCGGATCGCGGCAACCATCCATGTGGAAAAAGAATCTCAGAAGGGGATCATCATCGGCAGGAAGGGGGCGATGCTCAAGGAGATCGGCACAAGGGCGCGCCTCGAGATGGAGAAGTTCTTCGCCGCCAAGGTCTTCCTCGAACTCTTCGTCCGCGTCGCGAAGGATTGGACCCACGACCCCCGCATGCTCCAGGAGTTCGGGTACCGGGAGAAGGGGTAAAGCCCCTATGGATCCACCTTCGTCAAGAGGCCGGCCAACTTTTCCCCGTATTCGACGCAGGATTCGATGCCCGCCGGATCGGGATTCCAGAGGCACCGGAGCCCGTCGTCCACCATCTGGAATCCCGACGCTTCAAGCTGCCCCCGGATCATCTTGACGGATTCACCGCTCCAGCCGTAACAGCCGAAGGCGGCCGCTTTCTTGTTTCTGAACTTCAGCCCCTTCACCTCCTCCAGCAGTCCCGCGATCGAAGTCAGGACGCCGCGGTTGATCGTCGGAGAGCCGATCAGGATCGCCCTCGATTTGAAGATCTCGGTCATCACGTCGTTCCGGTCCGATTTGGCAAGGTTGTAGAGCTTCACATTGACCTCGGGATCGGCCTGCCTGATCCCTTGAGCGATGTTCTCCGCCATGACGCGCGTACCGTTCCACATCGTGTCGTAGACGAGGGTGATCTGGTTTTCCTGGTAGCTGTCCGCCCATTTGAGGTACTGCTGGACGATCTGGACGGGGTTGTCCCGCCAGATGACGCCATGGCTCGTGCAGATGATGTCCACCGGCAGGTTGAAGGCGAGGACCTCCTTAATCTTCTTTGTAACGAACTCGCTGAACGGGGTCAGGATGTTGGCGTAGTATTTGATGCACTCGGCCATCAGTTCCGACGGGTCCACGAGGTCGTTGAACATATATTCCGAAGCGTAGTGCTGGCCGAAGGCGTCGTTGCTGAAGAGAATGTTGTCTCCCGTCAGGTAGCTGAACATGCTGTCCGGCCAGTGGAGCATCGGCGCCTCGATGAAGATCAGCTCTTTCGTTCCCAGGCTGAGCTTATCCCCGGTCTTGACAGGATGAAAATTCCACTCCTGATGGTAATGTCCCTTGAGAGACTTGACGCCATTGGCCGTGCAGTAGATCGGCTTGTCGGGGATGCGGCTCATCAGCTCGGGAAGCGCCCCGCTGTGGTCGACCTCGGCGTGGTTGGCGATCACGTAGTCGATCTTTTTCAGATCGATCCGTTTTTCCAGCTTCTCGACATACTCCTTGGCGAAGGGTGCCCAGACCGTGTCGATCACGGCGACCTTTTCCTCCTCAATCAGATAGGAATTGTAGGTCGAACCCCGGTGGGTCGAATACTCGTCTCCATGGAATTTCCGGAGCTCCCAGTCGATCTTCCCGATCCAGGAAACGTTGTTCTTGATGGGTCGTTTCATCCGCCTCTCCTCCTTTCAGGAACAAAAAATGTGAATCATGTTTTTGATATCAAGACTATTGCGTTGCAATAATCTTCTTGAACTCGCCCCCCCACTTCTCGCTCTCGTCATCCGAAAGTTCGCGGATCGGGATCACGCGCGCCTTGTCGATTCCGGTGATCGGGGCATCCCGCCCTCCCCGCCCCCTGAAGCATTCTGGATTTCCGGAAGAGGAATTACTTCAAGGTCCGTTCATCCTTTGACGAATTGGCTATCACGCTTGGGCAGCTTTGTCAATTTCAACCGCTTATCGGGCAACAACGGCAACAGCCGCATTCGGCAACGGTTGCGACCCTGGACGGAAAGGTTAACCCCGTGCCGACGGAATGGTTGCACCGCGTTCCTCCCGGCCCTTGCCCCGGCCCTCATATTTCCTTGACAAAACACTTCCACTATGGTTTATAGCGGGGCTTATTAAATCTAACCGGGGCAAAGAAAATGAAAAAGACATTGACGACGTTCAGCAACACCAAGAGAAAGCGCACACACGGTTTCCTCGTTCGGATGGCCACCAAAGGCGGCAGGAACGTAATCAGCCGAAGACGGGCGAAGGGCAGGAAGAGACTTTCGGTATAACGCGGGTGGGCCAAAGGCTGGTCGGCGAGGCCCCGGGAAAGGGGCGGCAGGGCATGGAATCCCAAACCTTTGGCAAGAAGGATCGCATTCGGAAAAGACAGGATTATTTGCGGATCTATGAGCAGGGGGTACGGTGCCACTCGGCGCGTTTCACCATCATCATGTGCCGGAACCCGTCGGGCGTCAGAAGACTGGGCACGACGGTCAGCAAGAAAGCCGGGAACGCCGTACAGAGAAACAGGATCAAACGCCTTTTACGCGAGTTTTTCAGATTGAACAAGACCAGACTTCCAGTCTCGCAGGACATCGTGATCATCGCTAAAAGAGGCATATTGCCGCTGACCTACAGAGATGTTTGCACAGAACTGGAGAGTCGCCTGATGCGGAAAACCGATGTCTGAAAACCTTTTTATGCAGATGCTGGGGAAGGTGTTTGTGGTGCTGGTCCGCGCCTACCAGGTCTGCATCTCGCCCTTTATAGGCCCCTGCTGTCGCTTTTACCCCACCTGCTCCGAATACGCGATCATCGCCATACGGCGCTACGGTCCCTTCAAGGGGGCCTTTGCGGGGTTGAAGCGGCTTCTTCGCTGTCACCCGCTGCACCCCGGTGGGTATGACCCGGTAAAATAAAAATGTACGTAATATTGGAGGTATGAATGGACAAGAGAACCCTTCTCGCCGTTGTCCTGTCGGTTGTCGTGTTGATGGTTTATCAGAACTTCTTCGCCAAACCACCGGCCACGACGGCGCCGGCGCCGATCCAACGGGAGGCCTCCGTCACATCACCGACGACGGCGCAGCAGCTGCCACCCGCCGATGCAGGGAAGATGTCAGCCCCGGCCGCAATTCAATCGGCAACGACAGACCGCCTGACAGCTGTCCAGGCCGTGACCGGCACAGAGAAAGACGTCATCGTCGAAACCCCCCTCTACCGGGCGGTTTTCACCACACGGGGCGCCGCATTGAGATCCTTTCAATTGAAGCAGTACAAGACAGAAGTGGCCAACAGCGAGGATATCGTCGATACCTTCATGCGGATGATCGGCAAAGGGAAACCGAAACCGGAAGGGGGACCGCAGCCGATCGAACTCGTTCATGTTTTGCAGGGTATGCCGAGGCCCCTCTCCGTCTCCTTCCCCGATTCCACCGTCAATGTACCGGATGACGGATTCTACGAGGTGGACGACAGATTTCTCGATATGATGCGGGGCGCGGAGCCACGTCGACTGACCTTCACGCAATCCTATCCGGGTGAACTCCGGATTGAGAAGACCTTTACATTTCATCCGGACAAGTACAGCTTCGAATTGGAGGTTCAGGTTCACAACCTCGGGAGCGCACCCCTGAATCAGAGCGGCGGCCTGACCTGGTACCAGTATGTCGATCCCAATGCGCCGACGGACAGCTACGGCCACGACGGCCCGGTCTCCTACATCTCAAAAAGCATGGACCGTCCCGAGGTCGGCAAGATGGACGCGGACAAGACCCTTGGACCCGACGTCTCCTGGGGCGGGTTCGAAAGCAAATATTTCATCGCCTCGATGATCCCGCAGAATCCGTCACTGACAAACTTCCGGATGCTGAAGGACGCGAACAACCTGATCGCTCTGAGCCTGAGAGGACCGAAGAACGTGATTCCGCCCGGTCAGCCCGGCCTCTTCGGCTACTCGCTCTACCTCGGCCCGAAGGATTACAACCTCCTCAAGGCCCAGAACCTCGGCCTGGAGAACGCGATCGATTTCGGCGACTGGCTCAAGTGGCTGGCGATCCCGCTGTTGATCACGCTCAAGTTCCTCTATGGGTATGTCGGCAATTATGGAATCGCGATCATCATTCTGACCATCCTGATCAAACTTATTTTCTGGCCCCTCGGAAACAAGAGCTACAAGTCGATGAAGGAGATGCAGAAACTTCAGCCGAAAATGGTCGCCTTGCGCGAGAAATATAAAAATGACAAGGCAAAGCTCAGCCAGGAATCGATGGCCCTCTACAAGACCCACAAGGTGAACCCGCGGGGCGGCTGCCTGCCGATGGTCGTGCAGATCCCCGTCTGCTTCGGCCTGTACAAGGCGCTGCTTTACGCGATCGAACTGCGCCATTCCCCGCTCTTCTGGTGGATCCAGGACCTCTCCGCGAAGGACCCCTATTACATCACACCGATTGTGATGGGCGCTACGATGTTCATGCAGCAGAAGATGACCCCAACGGGGGCGGATCCGATGCAGGCAAAAATCATGCTTTTCATGCCCATAATCTTCACCTTCATGTTCCTCAATTTCCCGTCGGGTCTGGTGATCTACTGGCTGTTCAACAACATCATCAGCATCGGCCAGCAGGTGTACATCAACAAACAACCGTCTTAAGAGGTGCATCGAACAATGGAAGGAATTGAGATAGAAGGAAAATCCATCGATGAGGCCATAGAAAAGGCGTGCAGCACCTTTCAGGTTCCCCGGGAGAAGCTGAACATCGAGATTATCGCGGCGGGAAACACCGGCTTTCTGGGCCTGGGGGTTAAGAGGGCCCGAATCCGGGCGAGCCGCCTCTCGATCGACATGTCGTTCGACGATGTCTTCTCCCGCACGGAGGCGCCGACGCCGCCGCCCCCCCCGGTCCGGACGGAAAAAACGGTTGAACCGCTGTTGGAGGGCAACAAAGCCAAAATCCGCGCAGTGAACCATGGGACAAAGTCCGCCCCACCGCTCCCGAAGGGGCGTCCGGTCATTCACCCCGCCGCAACCGTTCCGGCGGCCGGAACGAAGATGCCGCAACCCGTTGAACAGGGGATGACGGCCAGACCGAACCCGGCGCCCGCCGCTGAGCAGGAAGGTGAACCGTCCGCGGAAAAGGCCATGAGGATCCTCGAAGGCATCCTGACCCGAATGCAGATCTCCTCTCCGGTCGACCTGGAGGAGACGGAAGAGGCGATTGTTCTGAACATTCGGGGAGACGGAAGCGGCCTGCTCATAGGAAAACGGGGGCAAAACCTGGACGCGATCCAGTACATCGTCAACAAGGCGGTCCACCATTCCGCAAACGGACACAAGATGATCGTCATCGACACGGAGGAGTATCGCAAACGGCGCGAAGAATCCCTCGTCGCGCTGGCGATCAGGCTCGGCGAAAAGGTCAAGAAAACGAAGAAACCGGTAACCGTCGGCCACATGAACGCCCACGACCGCCGCGTCATCCACATGGCCATGCAGGACGACGAGACCCTGACCACGAAGAGTCGCGGCGAGGGTGAGTACCGGAAGATCGTCATCCTGCCGGCCCGGCGCGGACCGGATGGTCCAGCGGCCTGACGGAAAACGGAAGGGGGAGGCCCTGATCCCATGACCTTCAGGGACACCATCGCAGCCATCGCCACCCCCCCGGGAATCGGGGGGGTCGGTTTGATCCGCGTCAGCGGACCGGCGGCGGAGGGGATCGCCGAGCGGCTTTTCCGCCCCTTCCCTGCCGGAAATTTCCTCTCCCATCGCCTCTATCACGGCCATATCATCGCTCCGGCCACAGGCGGCCTCCTCGACGAGGTGCTCCTCGCCCTTTTGAAGGGGCCCCATTCCTACACCGGCGAGGATACGCTGGAGATCAGTTGCCACGGCGGCCCGCTGATCCTCTCGACCGTCCTCGAAGCGGTTTTCCATTCCGGGGCTCGTCCGGCCGAGCGGGGGGAATTCACGCAGCGCGCCTTCCTGAACAACCGTCTCGACCTCGCCCAGGCCGAGGCCGTCCTCGACATCATCACCGCAAGGACCCGGCCGGGACTTGCAGCCGCGATCGACGGCCTGCGAGGGAAACTCTCCGAGGCGATCGAGGCGATCCGCAACGAAATCCTCGACCTCCTCGCCGGGATTGAAGCATCCATCGACTTTTCGGAGGACGACGGTGTCGAAATGACATCCGGCGAAGACCTTTGCCGTATCGATCAACTGATTGACCGGATCGCCGCGCTGGCCGCGACGCACCGGCAGGGGCGGATCTATCGCGAGGGAATCGGCGTCGTCATCGCCGGCCGCCCGAACGTCGGAAAATCCTCCCTGTTGAACCGCATTCTCGGCGAAAAGCGGGCGATCGTCACCCCGATCCCCGGGACGACACGCGACTTCATCGAAGAGACCGTCGACATCGGAGGGGTCCCCGTCCGCCTGACCGATACCGCCGGTTTGCGGCCTCCGGAGAACGCGGCGGAGAAGGAGGGGATCGATCTCGTCTGGGAGCGCCTGGAGAGGACCGACGCCGTCCTCGTCCTCCTCGACGGGAGCGCGGAACTCACGGCGGAGGATCGGGAACTCCTTGTAAAAATGATATCCAAACCGATGCTTCCGGTCCTCAACAAATCCGACCTGCCCCAGCGCCTCGATGAAAAATCCTTGCAGGGTCTCCTCCCGGAGGGAACCCCCCCGGCCATCCGGATCTCCGCGAAGTACGGCGACGGGATCGACCGCCTGACCGCAGCCCTCCGCAACCTCGTCCTCGCGACGCCGGCCGAGGAATTGCCGGAGGCCGTGATCCTCCATCTCCATCAGAAAACCGCGCTGGAAAAGACGGCTGCCGGCCTCGCGCGCGCCCGTGAGGGCCTGCTGGGCGCCCTTCCGCCCGAGCTTATTGCGCTGGAGATCCGCGAGGCCCTCGATGCCCTTGGGGAGATCACCGGTCGGACAACGCCGGAGGAGGTTCTGCAGAGGATCTTTGCGAACTTCTGCATCGGAAAATAGAATCGCCGCTCTCCCCGGATGGAAAATCGCCATGATTGGCCGCCGACATTTACAAACGGGAAAATCTTCGGCTTCCCGATTGGGGTTCGGTCGATGGGATATTCAACCCAACAAAATCAGGAGGGTTCCATGCCGGAATACCAGCACCAGGAGCCGGGAACGGAGATTCGGTTTATCGCCGGGCACTATACGATCGTTGAAGAAAAGCGGATGGTCCACCAAGGCCGGGAGATTCTGATTGTCGTGGGGATCGCCGCCGTCGAGAACACCTGCTGCGGCACCCAGGGGTGCCGTTTTGTGAACGTTCCAGGTTACGTTGTCGCTTGGAAACACCGACTGACCGAAACCGGCCTGCCCGCGAGCGAGGTCGAAATCATCGAAGAGGCCGAGGAGCAGGCCAGGATCCGGGAAATGCTCAACCGCCAATTCCCCTACTCCCAAATCCTGTTCCCGTTTTCATGACCCATCCAGTGATTCGGTCATCGGGATGAAACCGATTTGCATCAGCAATTTCAGGGTTGTTTTCGTTACGGGGAGCTCCCGGATCTCTGCGGGCGACACCCAGCGGGCCTCGAGGGCATCATCGGCCCCCTTGACGTCGCCGCTCACATAATCGGCCGACATATCGACGATCACATAGTGGAAACGGAGCCGCCCTTCTTCGTCAAGCTGCAATGAATCACAGGTAAAAACAGGCTCTCCGGCGCGGATGACGATCCCCGTTTCCTCCAGGATCTCCCGTTCCGCACCTTCCTGCAGCGTCTCACCGAGTCGGAGACCGCCGCCGGGGATCGCCCAGAGCCCTCGCGCGGGCTCAACACCTCTTCGGACCAGCAGGATCCGACCTTCCCACAGTACGACCGCCCCCACGCCGACCCGCGGATGGTCCGGATATTCACGTTGCGACATGTTTGACCCCTTTACCCTCGCTCACGATCCGGAAGGCAAAGCGAACCGTCATCGGGGGATCGGCGGCGCCGTTGAACACCCGTTCGATGAAGTTCAGGTTTCCCTTCCGGTCGATCAGCAGAACCGTCGAAGATCGGGTCCCGTAGGCCGGACTCTCGATGAAAAGCGGCGAGAGAAGCCTCTCCCATGCAAGCCCGACCCCCGTATCGGGAAGATGGTCGTCCGGCGGCAGGGTCCGGTCGGCCAGAAGCGCGAACAGCGCCTCCGGCGGCACTCCCTTTTCCGCTTGCAGAAGCGCGCTCAGCGCCCTCTTCCCTTCAGCCACCTTCGGCCAGGGGGTGTCCAGGAGGTGGTTGCTCAGACCGTGGATCCCGGGTTGCAGACGTTCCCGGGCGCCCCGGTTCGAGAAACAGAACAACTCATCGGCGTCGCCGACCAGCAGATTGAAACCGTTGAAACGATCGGCGTCGGGCGCGATCCGGTCGAGATAGGCCCCGGGGGTCTCCCTGCCGCGGAGATAGTCGCTGACCAGCACCCCCCGCGACGGGGCTCCGATTTTCAGGGAAGCCGGATCACGGTAGTTCGTCAGGGCCGCGATCCTCCCGCCCCGGGTGATCCCAAGCCACGTTCCCCCATCGCGCAGATCGCGGCCCGCAAGCAGATCCGGCGCATCATCCCAGAAGCCCGCCGGCGTGGAGGCTCTTTCGTAGAACTCGTCCCGGTTCGCCGCGAGGATCAGCGGGAAATTTCGATGCCTTTTCCAGGCGAACAGGATCAGGCACATGAGCCGGCCTGCCCCTGCCTGACTTTTGCGAGAATCTGCCCCATCGTCTCCCCCGCGGAGGCATGGATGACAATGTCCGCCATCTTGTCCGCCGGCGTGGGGCTCAGATTGACGATCACGAGCGAGGCCCCCTCCTGCTTGGCATAAAGCGGCATGTAGGCCGCCGGATAAACGACGAGCGACGAACCGACGACCAGCAGGAGATCGCAGTGGCCGGCATGCCAGGTGGCTTTGCTCAGGGTCTCCTCGGGAAGGGGTTCGCCGAAGAAGATCACGTCGGGTTTCAGGATGCCGGAACAGCGGCCGCAGACCGGAACCTCCTCCGCCGTCCGGTTCTTATCAAGAATTTCTTCCAGAGGGTAGCGTTCCCCGCAATCCATGCAGAGGATCCAGCGCATGTTGCCGTGGAGTTCGAATACCTTTGCAGGATCGTTTCCCGCCTTCTGGTGGAGATTGTCGATGTTCTGGGTGATGACGCAGCTCACCTTCCCCAGTTTTTCCAGTTCCGCGATCGCCTCATGCGCGGCGTTGGGCCGGGCATCCTTCAATAGATCGTCGGAGAGGAGGAAGCGCCACTGTTTCCGGCGGGTCTCCGAGCTCGACCGAAATAGATCGATCGTGAAATCCTCCGGATCGAATTTCGTCCAGAAGCCGCCGGGGCTGCGGAAATCGGGTATCCCGGACTCCGTGCTGACGCCCGCGCCGGTAAAAACGACGATGTTTCTCGCCTTTACAATCCATTCTGCGACCCGATCGATCATCTTTCCTCCGTCTTCGGGGACACCTTGCGGCAAGGTGTCCCCACGGAACATCTCCCTGATACCACCCGGCAAAGCGACCCACGGTCCGGCATTATAGCCAAACGCCCCGGAAAAAACAAAACAAAACCCGTTTCCTCAAGGCGAGAAACGAAGAGCGCTTGACCCGTCCTATTGAAATGTCTTGAAATCCGATATCTTCTTGACACAACGCAAAGCCTTTGTTTATATGTAGCCAAAGTTCGTCCGGTTTCTTCAACCATTTCCTGTAAACAGAACGGCCCTCTTCCCGGCGGGCGGAAAGATAATTTTTCTCATGATCGAAAATACCTTGACGATGCTCACCGCCCTCCGGTTTCCGGACATTCTGGACATTGCCATCATCTCGATTATGATCTCGGCGCTGCTGATCTGGTTCAAGGATCGGGCATCACGCTTCGTATTCCTCGGCATCACCCTGCTGGGCGTCGTCTATATGCTCGCGAGCTTCTTTCAGCTCTACCTGACCACCGTCGTTCTCCAGTCATTTTTCGCGATCCTGCTTTTTGTCCTCGTCGTCATCTTTCAGGAGGATTTTCGACGTTTCTTTGAACGTCTGGCCCTGCTGGGGCGTTTCAGGAAACGGTTCTTTGCGGTTGCCGCATTCACCGAAGGTGCGGAGATCCTCGCCCAGACCACCGCTGATCTTGCGCGCAACAAAGTCGGCGCCCTGATCGTCCTCCAGGGGCAAGACCCGCTGGATCGCCACTTGACGGGGGGAACCAACCTCGACGGCATCCTCAGCCAGCCCCTCCTGGAGAGCATCTTCGATCCCCATTCGAACGGTCACGACGGCGCCGTACTCGTGGATGGAAACCGGGTCATTCGTTTCGGCTGCCATCTTCCGCTATCGGCCAATTCCGCCCGGTATGGCAATCTGGGTCTTCGCCATACGGCGGCCCTCGGCCTTTCAGAGCGTTCCGACGCGATCTGCATCGTCGTCTCCGAGGAGCGTGGAACGATCTCGCTCGCCAAGGGCGAAAGGATCCAGGAGATCACCAACGCCTCGGCGTTGCGCGTCGAATTGGAGGCCTTCTTCGCCAAGCGGGCGCCGCTCGCCAAACCGGGACCGATCCTCCGCTGGCTGAAAGAAAACCAGCGAGAAAAGGTGATTGCCATTGTGCTGGCCTGCATTGTCTGGGTCGTTTTCGGCTACCAGAGGGAAACGATCCGGCGTGATTTCATGGTTCCCATTGAATACCGGAACGCCCCGGCGGAATGGGTCCTGGAGGAACCAAAGGCGACGGAGGCCAAGGTCATGCTTATGGGGCACGCCCAGGCCTTTCAACTCCTGAATCCGCAGAATCTCAAGATTTCTCTCGACCTGGCGCAGTTCCCGCCGGGCAAACAGGAGGTTACGATCACACGCAACATGGTGAAGGTCCCCTCCAACCTTGCCGTTACCACGATCAGTCCCGATCGGATCACGGTCGTCACCTCCCGCCTCATATCGATGACCGTCCCCATCGAGGTGCTGACGGAAAACAGCCCGCCGAAGGGAATGGTTGTTCAGAAGATCACCGCCACCCCGGCGGAGGTGCGCGTCCTCATCTCCGGCCGTCTTCGCGGCAAGCGGATCCGAATCCTGACTGAACCGATCGATCTTGCGCAACTGGACGTCCAGAAGGCCTTCACACCATCTCTGCGTTACCCCCCGGATATCCAGTTCCCGGGAAGGAAAGTGCCGGTCATCCGGGTCGTCGTCAAGACGCAGGATGAACCCGCGCCGCCCCCGCGCTGAATCCGTCAGCGGAAAGTCTCTTTTCGGATATTGTATTTACGCATGAGTTTGCTGATCTGGCGGACCGTGACGCCGGCCGACTCCGCCGTCCGGTTGATCCTCCCCCCGGTCCGGGCAAGAAGCTCCCGGAGATAGCTTTTCTCCGCCTCCGCGACGGCAAGCGCGCGCGCCTCCGCCAGCGAGAGGCCGGTTCTTCCGGAGGGCGCCGACAATGCAGAAGGAACCCCGGTGAAGAGCTCCGCAGGAAAGCTCTTCGGGGTCAGGATCGAAGAGGTTTCCAGGATGCAGGCCCGCTCCACCAGGTTCTCCAGTTCGCGGATGTTGCCGGGCCACGGGTAGCGCTGAAACGCCTCCATCACCTGCGGATGGACGTAGTGAATCCCCCGGTGGTTGAACCGGTTCATCTGCCGGAGGAAGATCTCCGTGAGTTGGGGGATGTCCTCCCGCCGTTCCCGAAGAGGCGGGATCTCAATCGGAAATACGTTCAGCCGGTAGTAAAGGTCGGTTCGGAAGAGCCCCTTCTCCACCATCTCCCCGAGATCCCGGTTGGATGCGGCGATGATCCGCACGTCGGTTTCGATGAGGCTCTCCCCTCCGACCCGCTGAAAGGTCCGTTCCTGAAGGACCTGGAGAAGCTTGATCTGTGCGGAAGGGGTAATCGTTCCGATTTCGTCGAGAAAAATCGTTCCCCGGTTGGCCAGTTCGAATTTGCCCAGTTTCCGGCGTACGGCGCCGGTGAAGGCCCCCTTCTCGTGACCGAAGAGCTCGCTTTCGAGAAGGGTGTCGGGGATGGCGCCGCAGTGGATGCCGATGAACTGCACCTTTCCACGATTGCTGTGGCGGTGGACGAGCTTCGCCAGGACCCCTTTCCCCGTCCCGGTCTCCCCGGTCAGCAGAACGGTGCTCTTCGTGGGCGCTGCGAGGCGGACCTGGTCGAAGACGGCCCGCATGGCGGCATTCCGGGTCTGAACGACGTCCAGGGAGTCGGACTGCCAGAAACGGTCCCGCAGGTAGTCGAGCTCCGACTGCGCCCGGATGCCCTCATGGATGCTCTCCGTTACATACCGGATCTCATCGGCGTTCAACGGGTAGGTCACATAGTTGGCCGCACCCGCCTTCACCGCTTCGACCGCGTCTCCCACCCTCTCCGGCGGAGTCATGACGACGACCTCGACTCCGGGAAAGAGCTGCCTGACCGCACGGAATGCCGCGCCGGAATCGCCTTGGACCTCCCCGAGGCCGCCGAGAAGGTCGAGATCGATGAAGCTGAATTCGTACCTCCGCTTCCGCAGGAATTCTCTGCACTCCGGGACGGTAACCGCCGCATCCACGTGGAAAGGCCGGCGGAAGGCTGCACGAATGGTCTCCGTTGCAACCCGGTCTTCGGTTGCCGAAAGGATGTATTTCATGGGGCCTCCGGGAAAAGGAAATCTTGAAATCCGACGCTTACGTCCGCAATTCCGAAACTTTTGTCAAGAGAAATCGCATCGGTCGCTCTCTTCCGCCGGTCGACTTTTTCATTGAATTTCCGGCAGCGATGGGCTACATTGACGCCACTTTGCAAGTCCTATCATCCCCACCCCGGAATGGTTTTCGATCCCGGAGGAACGAAGAAGATGCCCGGAGCCAAAAAGAAAAGATCCGCCAAGACCGGCCTTCCGCCCGGCACGCTGGTCCACATCGGGGAGAGACACGCGGATAGCGTGAAGATCACCCTCTGCGAATACGGCGAATCCCGTTTTCTCCAGCGGGAGATCGTTACGCTGGAAGGGCTCCGGCCCCCTCCGGACGGGGCAGACGTCGTATGGATCCACATCGACGGCCTCCAGGACATTTCTGTTCTCGAACAGGTGGGAGCCGTTTTCGGCCTCCACCCGCTCACCCTCGAAGATATTTTGAACACGGAACAACGGCCGAAAAGCGAAGACCATGGCGAGTATCTCTATATCGTACTCAAATTCTTCCATGAGGCGGAAGACGGCGGACTTATTCCCGAACAGGTCAGCATCGTCTTCGGCACCAACTGGATGATCTCTCTCCAGGAGAAGGAGGGAAATCTCTTCGATCCCGTCCGGGAGAGGATCCGCAACGAAAATGGCCGCCTGCGAAAGGCCGGGGTCGACTATCTCGCCCATGCGCTGCTCGATACGATCGTCGACAGTTACTTCGTCATCCTGGACAAATTCGGCGAGAAGATCGAAAATGTAGAAGAGGCGCTGATCGGCCGCCCGTCGCCAGAAACCCTCCGGGCCATCCAGGCCCTGAAGCGGGAGATCATCTTTCTCCGTAAATCGGTCTGGCCACTCAGGGAAATGATCGGCGGCCTCGGCCGGTCCGACTCGCCGCTCATGCGCGAGCCGTCGGTCCTCTACTTCCGCGACGTCTACGACCATGCCGTTCAGGTGATCGACACGATCGAGACCTACCGGGACATGCTTTCCGGGATGCTGGACATCTACCTCTCCTCCATCAGCAACCGGATGAACGAGATCATGAAGGTGCTCACCATCATCGCGACGGTCTTCATGCCGCTGACCTTCCTCGCAGGAGTTTATGGGATGAATTTCAAATACATGCCGGAGCTTGACTGGCGCTGGGGATATATGGCCCTCTGGGGCGTGATGATCGTGATCGCCATTTTCATGCTGATCTACTTCAGAAGGAAGAAGTGGCTGTAAAATCATCCATACCGGGTGCGGGGCATTCTGTACCGGAATTCGATGAACCTTAAGGAGGAAAAACATGGCTTTTTTTGATGCAAGCGACATTGTGGAAGCGGCAGTCCGGATTGAAGAAAATGGGGCAAATTTCTACCGCTACGCGGTGCAACTGGCCGCAGGGGAAGAGGTCAAGACGCTCTTTCGGATGCTGGCCGACCAGGAGGTGCGCCACCAGGAGACGTTCGCAAAGATCCTGGCCGGGATGGTCCGCACCCCTCCTCCGGAGGGATACGACGGTGAGTATGCCGCCTACCTTCACAGCTACGTGGACAACCGTCTCGTCTTCAAGGCGGAGGCTTTTGCCGCGGAACTGGCAAAGCTCCGGGACGAGGCATCCGCCCTCGATTTCGCCATCCAGCGGGAGTTGGATTCGATTCACTATTACCGGGAGATGCGGGAACTGCTGCCGCCAGACCCGCAGGGCACGATCGAAAGGATCATCGACGAAGAGAAGGAACATTTCGTCAGGCTTTCGGCCATGAAGAAGCGCCTGGGGCGCTGATCGGAGGGAAGCGGCGTCTGGTGAGGCTGCAACAGGGCATCGGAGACCGGCCACGATTGAAAAACCTATGAAGGCGCGATATCGTGAGCCGCCCCGTCACGAGGCGGATCTGTCACGGTAAAGTATAAACTCAAGCGGGCACTGCGGACCGAAATTGATGAGGCGTCTGGGCGTCCTTCAACAGAGCCGCCAGCCAGACGTTCACAAGACCCGCAACAGGCAAAATCGCCATCAAAGTGAGCAACCACTTCGGTGACCAAGTTCTCACGATGTTCAATGTGTTGGGAAGGCATTTGCTTCTTCCTGAAATCAGTAAAACGTAGCCCTTGAAGAAAATGCTTGATTTCAATCGATTATCATTCCTCGAAAATTGTGATATGGATAGCGAAATCCTTTGACATTCAACTTTGCAAGAGCTGGGGGGAGTCCAGTTTTTTCTCTTATGATGATTACGATGTTGGGCGGGAAAAAAGGGAAAGAAGCAATATGAAAGTTCGGCATCGAGGATATGAACCGCGGGTGGACACTTCAGTCTATGTCGCACCGACCGCTGTTCTTGTGGGGAACGTGGAAGTTGGCGCGCGCGCTCGGGTGATGTACGGTGCCGTCTTAGATTCCGAGGCGTCCACAATTTCCATCGGCGACGACAGCATCGTATGCGAGAACGCTGTCATTAGGGCCACAGCGGAAGGGGGCACTCCGCATCCCGTGACGATCGCCGATCATGTATTCATCGGACCTCACGCCACCATACTCGGCTGCACGCTGGCTCGGTGCGTCTACGTAGCCACCGGGGCAACCATTCTCCAAGGGGCCGAGGTGGGGCCAGGGTCCGTGGTGGCCGTAGGCGCTCTCGTTCACGCCAATGCCGTTGTACCGGAAGGCACCTTCATCCCTCCGTGCAACATCGCCATCGGAAACCCCGTCAAGATACATGCCCCCGGCGATGAGAACCTCATAGCCGCGATAAAATCCATAGGATTTCCCTCGACTGCCTTTGGCGTCAAGCCGGACCCAACGGACCGTTTGGCAGTATGCCGTGGGGCCACGGAAGCTCGCTCCAGGGAGTTCGAGGCACATCTGTCAGATGAAGTCTTGAACGAATAGCCGCCATAGACGACGAAGGCCCAACCAGGGCCTGCAGGCGGACACTCGCTGCAGATACCGAACCCCCGGTCGGCAGCAATGCCGAAGTAATCAGCCGAACCGCCTTGGTACGTGAGCCGTATGCCAGGTGGTGGGGGAGGAGGGGAGCCGCGAGGCTTCTCCCTATCCCGATTGGGCGGCCGAAGACAAGCTCCCGTGTTGTCTTCTGGGTGGCTTTGCAGGTTCGTGTAAGTGAGTCGCTGCTCTCTGTACGAATCGTGGTTTCTGGAAATCAGTTGGCGAAGCTACGTAAATTGGTCGGCGAGCCCTTCGCCATCGGACTTGGCGGTAAACTCGCCAGCCCGATGGCGAACCGC
>CAYSSF010000090.1:0-15697 GCA_964433455.1 uncultured Syntrophaceae bacterium | reverse complement strand
CGCCTCGCTCTACGAGGGAACGAACGGCATTCAGGCGCTTGATCTGGTCGGACGGAAGCTCGGTCTCAAGAAGGGGATGTATTTCATGAACCTGCTGGGCGAGATGGGCGCGACGATCGCCAAATATCAGCCGGCCCTGCCCGATCTGGCCCCCGACGTCCAGGCCGGGATGAACACGCTGGCGGAGACGGCGATGCTCTTCGCCGCGAGCGGGAAGGCGGGGAAATTCATGATTCCCGTATCCAACGCCTATCCCTTCCTGATGCTGATGGGACAGGTCGTCACGGCGTGGCTCCTGCTCTGGGAGGCGGGCGTGGCGAAGGAGAAGTTGGGCGCCCCGGACGGCGGAGGCGCGGACAAGGCCTTCTACGAAGGTAAGCTCGCGACCGCCCGCTATTTCATCAAGCACGTCCTGCCCGAGGTGGATGCGGCGGCGAAGGCGATCAAAAGCGAAGACCTCTCGATGATGGAGATCGCCGACGAGGGGTTCTAAGAAATAGGGAAGAAATAGGGGCGCTGTCCCCCTATTTCCCCCTATTTCAACGGAGTCCCGCCGCCGCCTGCAGGATGAAGACCACCTCCGGCAGGCCGATCTGGCCGTCACCGTTTACATCCCTGCCGCAGGCGGCCAGGGGATAGGACGCCGGATACGACAGCCCCGCGAGTATCCGCAACGCCAGAACGGCATCGTCGAGCCCGACCCGGTAGTCGCCGGTCAGATCCGCCAGCAGGCTCTTCAGCGCCGAAAAGGCATTCACCCTGCCGCCCGAAACCATCTTGCCGGCCACGCTGCCGATTTTGTCCACCGTATTGAGGAGCGCGGACCGGATCTCCGGATAGGAGAGCGAAGGGCACTGGGCCAGCAGCAGGCCCGCCACCCCCGCAACGTGGGGGGCGGCCATCGAGGTGCCGCTCATGTAACCGTAGGGGTTGACCGTCGGCTTGTTGATCAAGGTCGCCGTCGGGGTCTCGAGGGCCGCCAGGGCCGCCAGCGCCTCGCCTGCCGCCTTGGTGATCGACACCGCCGGCACCCAACTGTCGGGACCGCCCAGCGTGCCGCCGTTGGTATCGAAGTCGTCCACGACATTGTTGTAGATAATGACCCCCCTGGCCCCGGCAGCCTGCGCATTCAGCACCTTCTGATTGAAATAGAAAGCGATCCCGCCCCGGTTGCCCCGCTGGATCAGCGCGATGTTGCCGTTCACGCCGGCGGGAAACTGCTCCTCGTACCCCTGTCCGCAGTTATAGACGATTCCGCTGATCCCGTTTGCATCGGTCCGGCCGGCATAGCCCATGCCGAGCGCCGCGTATTCGACCGGCGGGGTTGTCTCGACCCGGACCAGCGCGTCGGTCTGGGAACCTGCCGGGATCGTGGAATAGATGTCCATGCCGGGAGCCATCAGATCGACGCTGGCGGCTCCCCAATTGCTGAAGGAGGCCAGGCGGTCGTCGGAGCCGCTGGCGGCCACGGAAACGATGTTGTCGAGGGGGTAGCTGGCCGGATAATTCGGGACCGAATCGCTGTTCTGGGCGCTGTTCCCGGCGGCGCAGAAGGCCAGCCCGCCGATGGTTTTCAATGCCGCAAAGGCATCCTCTTCGGCAAGGCTGAAGGCAGCCCCCCCGAAGCTGCAGTTGACGATTCTCGCCCCCTGGTCGATCGCGTACTGAATCGCCTCGATGATCGCAGAATCGAGGAAATATTGGCCGTTGTCCTGCTGAACCTTCAGCGGCATGATTTTGGCCCGCCAATTGATCCCGGCGATCCCCAGGCCGTTGTTCCCCGCCGCGGCGATGATGCCGGACAGATGGGTGCCATGGCCGTACCGGTCCATCGGGTCGTTGTCCCTATCGGCAAAATCCCAGCCCCGGATGTCGTCGACATAGCCGTTGCCGTCGTCGTCCACGCCGGGCAGGCCGTTCAATTCCGCCTGATTGACCCAGAGGTTGCCCTGCAGGTCCGGATGGCCGTAATCAACACCCGTATCGATGACGGCCACGACCACCTCCGGCTTCCCCGTGGTGATGTTCCAGCCTTCACCGGCATGGATGTTCGCGAGCCCCCATTGCAGATCGAGGTAGGGATCGGTGGGAACCCGGTCCGGGTAGCGGAGCGCGTGTCTTTCCGCATGCTCCACGATCGCGGAGGCCCCATAGAGCGCCACCGCCTCCAGCTCCGGCAGCGCCGCGCGAAGCCGGATCCTCTGGAGCCGCAGTTTGGGGATCCCGCCGAGGTTGGTGCTTCCCAGGGAGCGATGGAGCGCCGCCGCCTGCGCATCGGTCACGCCCGGCTTGAGCCGGACCAGCAGTTCCCCTTTTTTGTAGAGGGGCCTCCCCCGTTCGTCGGTTTCACCGGAGGGGCCCGGGCCAGACAGTTCGCCCCGGGCGATCCCCTTCTCTTCGTTTCGCCCGTCCAGCGCCGCGGGGGAGGCGGGCTCCACCGCTCCCCTCCTGGCGTTCCCGCCCGGGGCGGCTGAGGGAACCGGCGCGGCCGCCCCACCGCCCTCCTCTGTGTCACTCCCGCCGACGGCCAGCGCACGGACGATGCGATAGGCCTTGGACTCCGGAAGGTATTCATAGACCAGCGCCCGGTTCCGGCACAGCGTCTCCAGCGCCGTTTCGATCGTCACATCGGCCAGCCGGAGGGTAACCTCCCCGGAGACGCCTTCGGCCGCGGTCACATCGATTCCCACCCTTCGGCCGATCTCCCGCAGCAGATCCTGCAGCGAGGCATTCTTCGCGTCGATCGAGATCCGGTCGCCCTGAACCTGGACCTGGACCCGGAGCTCCTGCGCCGTCGTCTGCACCTTCGCCGCTTCCGCGGCAAAGGAGGACAAAACCGAAGGACCGGTCATGCCGATAATCGCGATGGGCAAGACGGCCCGTAGAAATCTGAACACGGAACTAAAAAATAGCAATATCATTGTCCTCTTACAACTTTTCATGGCTGGAGGCGTCAGCGGCGGGTCGACACGGGTTCGCTCCCGAAAAGCTTTTGATCGGGCTCCGGGGCCAAAACCCTTATGCCGTCTCCTTTTCCTTCTTCTCCGTCACACAGTAGATCCCCTCTCCGGCCATGGCCGGACCGAAACACTGGTTGTCCGAAGTGCAGGCGGATTTCGCCAGATCCCCCGATTTCCAGCGGTTGATCAGACCGGGTTCCCGGATCAACGGGCGGCACAACGAAATATAATCGGCCATCCCTTCGGAAATCATCCTTTCGGCCACGCGAAACGAGCGATTTCCCCCGACCAGCATCAGCGGAACGCCGGTCCGCTCCCGCATCGCTTTCGCTTCCTGCCGGAAATAGGCCTCCTTCTCTTCGGAATGGATCCCCGTTCGGCTGGGGCTGAGTTTGCCGCCGGTCAGGAATCCGCCGCTCAGTTCGATCGCGTCGATCCCGCCTCGGGCCAGCATCTCCCCTACCTGGAGGGAATCTTCAAGGCTGAGGCCGCCCTCGATATCATCGCGGCCGTTCATCTTGACCAGAACCGGGTAGCCCGGCCCCACGGCGCTCCGGACCGCCCGGAGCACATCCATCAGGGCCCTGGCCCGGTTTTCGATGGTTCCCCCGTACTGATCGGTGCGGCGGTTGAAGGCCGGCGAGAGAAACTGGCTGAGCAGATACCCGTGGGCCGAATGGATCTGAACGCCGTCAAAACCGGCCTTTTTCGCCCTCGTCGCCGCTTCGGCGAAGGCAACAACGATCTGGTCGATCTCCTTTTTCGTCAGTTCCGTGCGGGGAGACTTGGCGACGCCTTCGATGCTGGAAACAGCGAACGGAGGGTTTCCGGTCAGCCGGGCATCGGCGAAAAAGCCGGCGTGGGCCAGTTGCAGTACGATCTTGCCGCTGTTTTGATGAACCGCAACGGCCATCGCGGTCAGACCCGGGAGCAGATCGTCGCTGTAGACTCCCAGTTGCCATGTCCCCGCCTGTCCGTCTCGGCGAACATAGGCGTGGCTCGTGATGATCAACCCGACACCGCCCCGGGCGAGAGCGACCATACAATCGACCAGCCCGGGTGTGACGCTGCCGTCATCGCCGGCCATCCCCTCCCATGTGGCCGACCGCACGAACCGGTTTGCCAGTACCATTCCATTGAGCCGGGTTTCCTCGAAAAGCGCCGCCATGGTCTCCTCCTGCCATCTTGTTACCTTCTGTTTATATGAAAATGCCCCTTTCCTTGTATCCCTCCCCCTCGACGGGGGAGGGAGGGGTGGGGGGGATTGATCCTTCGTTGTGCCCGCGTCGGGCATGGGGGTTATGAAAAGGAACCTGTTGAACCGGTCCCAACGGTCACCGGCCCGTCTTGGCTTCGGCCTGGCGGCGGCGGCGCTCCTCCCCGGCCCGGGCAAGCGCCTCGCGGTTGCCGTCGTCGACCCGCATGAAGGCGTCGCGCCACGTATCGCTTTCCCAGTGAAAGGGCGTCTGGACCGTGGTGCGCGGCATCCAGGCCCGATCCAGCAGATTCAGCGCGCTTCCGACGATCTCGCGCTGCATCTCGCTGTCCCAGGGCTTCCCGCAGGGATTTCCCAGCGGGAAATCGGTGAATAGGAAACGGGGGACGCCGCACTCCTCGACGATGTCCCGCGCGCTGCCCATGACCACCGTGGAGATGCCGTTCTCCTCCAGGCGCCTCGCGACCAGACTCACGGTCTGGTGGCAAACCGGTCAAAGCGCCGACAGCAGCACGGCGTCGAGGCCATCCTCCCGGCACCACTCGAGGATCTTTGGGGCGGCGTCCTGCGACGTCCGGCTTTGGCTGTAATCGGTGGGCACCCCGTAGAAACGGGGCGACGCCGACCCGATGAGACCGCGGGCGGCCTGTTCCGCGAGTCGGTTTACCGGCAGGAAGCTGTCGACGTCGTCGGTGTGGGTCGCTTTCTTGTCCCACGAGAGATCGTCGGTGAACAGGCTTTTCGGCGGCGGGTCCGCCGGTTCCGCATAAGGCCCCCGCTTCAACCCCCCGACCCCGATCAACCCCTCCGCCGTGGTTCGGCCCGCGGTCGTCACCAGTCCGACGCGACACCCGGAGAGCGGCCTTTGCAGCGGCGCAAAAGGGACATCGTCGTGGTGTGCCCAGGCGTACGGCCTGGTGTAGCCCTGAGCGGCGTAATACTCCCGGCTGCGATCCATATAACTGACGAAAGAACGGTACGGCCGAAGACTGTCCATGGCTCCTCCTGTTGAAACCTTTGAAAAATACCCCCTTACTTTGCAAGGATGTCACTCCTGCCCCCGCGTTTGCAACGGCACCTCCCCGCAGGAGTCCATAATCGCTGAACATCAAAGGATTAACGCTGAAATTTATCCCATCCTTGGTACGGGGCGGGAATGGCAATCCAGGGTCAATTCCATCTTTTTCCGAGAGCGTCACCCCTGGGTCTTGCCCAGATCCGAAACCAGTTTTCTGCCGACGGCAAAGGCATGCGGAAGCGCCTCGGGATTCTTTAAAATGTCGCCGCAGGCGTCGACCTTTCGGAAAAGCAGTTCACCGGCATAATCGGCGTTGAAGGCATCAAAAAAATACCGGACCGTCAGAATGGCCCCCTCGAACATGCGCTGCCCCTTGGTCCCGCCCACGGAAATAAAGAAGCCTTTCCTTTTGATGCCCTCTTTTCCCAGCGCGGGATCGAAAAGCACATATTTTCTTGCCCACAGCGCCTGAACACGATCCACCATCGCCTTGGCCCAGCCGGTAATCCCGTAGAAAAAGATCGGCGAGGCCAGGATCACAATATCCGCTTCCAGCAGACGCGGGTAAATCCGCTGCATATCATCCGCGATCACGCAGTCCCCGCTTTTGAAGCAAGAGAGGCACTCCCGGCAGGGGGTAATTCTGCAATCGGACAGGTGGATCGCTTCCACCGTTGCTCCCTCCGCGGCCGCCCCTTTCAGCGCCTCGTCGAGGAGCAGGTCCGTGTTCCCGCCCTTCCGGGGGCTGCCGAAGAGTCCCAGAACCTTCACCACGTTGCTCATCTTCCCCCCTCATCAATAGCGCACGGACGAAACGGAAGTCCCGCATTCCGTCCGCTCCCAATTCTTTCATGGCCGGACCGGAGACAGACTGAAAACAGATGACGACCCGTTTATTGCGGTTGGATTGTAAGGAAAGCAGCCTTCCATGTCAATAATATTTTTAACAACTTGCAACAATAAATTCTCCTTGACACTTAAGACTCCTTTCCGTAACCTCACATCACGTAAAAGCAATTTCCTATCAATCCATGCACACGAACAGGAGAAAACGGGATGATCACAACACGATCGATCGGCATCAGCTCCCTGTGATCGGGAGGGATCTTGTCTTTTCCGCTCGATCCTCACCCACCACTCGGGCATCCCCGGAGATCTCTTCAACGGGGCCTTCACGGAGGGGCAGCCTTTCGATTACGATGCCTGGCTTCTCGACACCCTGAAGGACGAATACACCGCCGCCCCGGTGGACTCGGTCTTTGCCTACTCCAATTCGGCCATCGCGCTCCTCCGCCCGGTGATCGGCGCCGTTGCGCCGGGCGGCTTCACCGCCTTCGCAAACGACCTCTTCGACCGGATGGGCATGCGCGCCACCTCGTACGAGCTCGACGACCGGATCCCGCGGGAAAGGCTCGCCTCGGCATACAGCGGCGGCGTGAAGCTGCCGCTGCTCTACTGCAATCTGGGCACGGCCGGCGCCATGCGTTCGAGCGTCGCCGACATGGCCCAATACATCAAGATGATCCATGCCGGCGGCATGGCTGCTGGCGGCCGCGTGGTCAGCCAGGCGAGTCTCGACGCAATGTTCACCCGTCAGAACGGAAACGCGCCGCTTGACTTCGACCAGCGGATCGGCCTCACCTGGTTTCTGGGCAGGCCCGATTACTACGCCGGCCGCAGGATCGAGCACGAGGGGGCAACCGCCTGGTTTCACGCCCAGATCCAGATTCACCTCGACCACCAGTTGGGGGTGATCGTCCTTTCGAACACGATGGGGGCGGACATGGTGGAGATAGCGGGGAAGACACTGGAATATGCACTCAAGGAAAAAAAGGGGGTCGAGCCGCAGCCGGTGCCTCCCCCTGCTTATTCTCCTCCCGACCTTTCCTGGACCCAGGCACAGCTTCAGGCCCTGGCCGGGATTTATGTCAAGGACGCCGCCGGGGGCTTTTTCTTGATCTGCAGAACGGCCAGCCCTCCGATCCGCTGACCTACGCCGACCGGACACCGGGTGCCTTCCGGCTCTTCTCGTTCCTGCTCGACTCCTCCACCGTCGATCAGCTCGACGCCTCATTCCGTGCCGTCTCCCCGGAAATGGGTCTGATCATCAATGCGGCAGCCGGAAACAGGTTCGCTTCCCTCGAGGCGGCATCGGTCTACGAGTGGGCAACCTATGGCGTGAAGCAGCGGACGGGAGGCGGACTTCTCGCCTCCTCCAACCATTTCGTCGATCCCACCTGGACCGGGCTTCCCGCGATTGGCGACGGAGCATCGGGAGGCTTCAGCAAGGAACGGCTCGCGAATCTGCTCGCCCGGGGCGCACAGTACGAGGGGACGATCGACGCGACGCGGATGATGCAGATATTCGACACGACGATCCCGGACGGGGCCCCACCTTCCCCGACGAGAGCCCCCTGGAGACCTATTATCAGATCGTCGCGACGCCCGGCAACGGCACCCTGTGGCCGTAATCCACCACCAACTTTTGACGTCGGTTGAATTTACGGCATAAATTGCGATTATATTTACGCAGCGAGGTGAAAGAAAATTGTTAGCAAACTACCGTTCCCACGAGATTTGCTAAAAGTTGGTGGTGGATTTGGGGTGGCTCAAGGCGCGCGGCTACTCGGGATGGGAGAGGATGGACCTGAAACCGCTCTTTTTTCGGTAAACATTGGTTGCCGATCAAGGGGATTGATGTTATTTTGCAGACGGGAAACGGACAGAGCGAAAGGAGGTCAGCGATGGGCTTCGAACGGATCTGGCACAAATCCTACGCGGAGGGGGTTCCGCCGGCGATCGAGCCGGAACGGATCACGATGGCGGAGTCGCTCCGGAGGACGGCGGGGCGGTTCCCCGACCGGATCGCCTTCCATTACCTGGGCCGGAAGATCACCTTCCGGGAACTGGAATCCCTGGTCAACCGCTTCACGCGGGCGCTTGCCGCTCTCGGCGTCCGGGCGGGGGACAAGGTGGCGACCCTGCTTCCCAACATGCCCCAGCATGTGATCGCCAACCACGCCTGCTATCGCCTCGGCGCCGTCACGGTGATGAACAACCCCCTCTACTCGGAGCGGGAGTTGGAGGCGCAGCTCGACGACTCCGACGCGCGCTTCATCATCACCCTGGACCTCCTGCTGCCCCGGGTACTGAAGATCAAGTCCGCAACGAAGATCGAGACGATCATCCCCTGCCACATCAACGACTATCTCCCCTTTCCGACCCGGCAGCTTATGCCGCTTCTGAAACCGGAATTGCACCGGAAGGTCGTTCCGGAACCCGGCGTCCACCCCTTCCTCGACATCATCGGGAAACAGCCCGACGACCCCGTCCCGATCGCCGCCCGCTGGGAGGATACGGCCGCGTTTATCTACACGGGCGGCACGACCGGGGCAAGCAAGGGGGCGATGCTGACCCACGCGAACATCAGCGGGGTGGTCCAGCAGTTCCGGGCCTGGTTTCCGGATCTCAAAGACGGCGAGGAGAGCCTCCTGGGGGTCTATCCGATCTTCCACTCCGCCGGTTACTCGGTGAGTCAGAACCTCACGATCTGGGCGGGCTGGGCGAACGTCATGATCCCGCGGCCGGAACCGATGGTGATCCTGGATATGCTGAAGAAATACCGGCCCGGCTTCCTCCCCGGCGTCCCGACGATCTTTGTGGGACTCCTGAACCACGCGGCGTTCCGGAAGATGGATCTGTCGTTCATCAAGGGGTTCTTCGCCGGGGCGGCGCCGCTTGCGCCGGACACGGTGAAGCAGCTCCGGGCGCTGACCGGCAAGGAGATCTACGATGTCTACGGCCTCACCGAAAACACCGCCTTCGCCACCTGCACCCCCTGGAAGGGGAAGGCCAAGCCGGGCACCGTCGGCGTCCCCCTCACCAATACCGATCTCAAGATCGTCGATCCTGAGACGGGCCTGCGGGAGCTGCCGGCCGGGGAGGCGGGCGAGATCTGCATCAAGGGTCCCCAGATCATGACCGGCTACTACAAAAAGCCCAAGGAGACGGCGAACGCGCTCCGCGACGGCTGGCTCTATACGGGGGACATCGGATTTCTGGACGAGGACGGGCATCTCACCATCGTCGACCGGAAGAAGGATATGATCATCGCCGGCGGTTACAACGTCTACCCGAAGGAGATCGACGAGGTTCTCTTCGACCACCCGAAGATTCTCGAGGCCTGCGCTGTCGGCGTCCCTGACGCGTACAGGGGCGAAACGATCAAGGCCTTTGTCGTCGTCAAGCCCGGAGAATCCCTGACCGAAGCGGAGATCATCGCCTATTGCCGGGAGCGTCTCGCGGCCTACAAGGCGCCGAAACAGATCGCGTTTCTGGATACCCTCCCCAAGAGCGCCGTGGGGAAGATCCTCCGGCGGGAACTCCGGGCGCTGGAGGCAAAAAAAGAGGCGTGAGCCCGGGGCTCTTTCCGGAAGGGAATCGCCTTGCGCAGATGAATCGTATCGGAAGGTGCATCTCCGGAAGGGCCGGGTTGAAACCGGCCCGGGTCTTGAAAACGATGGAGAGGCGGGGAGTACTGAATCTCAAACAAAAGGAGGCAGATGATGAAGGTATTGGCAATCAACGGCAGCGCCCGCAAGAACGGCAATACGGCGATTCTCCTGAACGTCGTCCTTGACGAACTGAAGAAGGAGGGCATCAAGACGGAGTTTCTCCAGATGGCCGGCAAACGGATCCAGGGGTGCCGGGCCTGCTACAAGTGCATCAAGAAAAAAGATTTCCGGTGCGTGATCGATAAGGATTGCCTGAATGAATGGATGGAGAAAATGCGGAAGGCCGACGGCATCCTGCTGGGGTCTCCAACCTATTTTTCGGATGTGACGTCGGGAATGCGGGCCTTGATCGAGCGCTGCGGTTTCGTTTCCCGGGCCAATGATTACATGCTCAAACGCAAGGTCGGCGCCTCGGTTGTGGCCGTCCGCCGCGCCGGCGGCATTCCCGCTTTCAGCTCCATGAATCTCTTCCTCTCCTACTCGCAGATGATCATCCCCGGCTCCAGTTACTGGCATGTCGGGATCGGCGGCCGGGAAATCGGCGAAGTAGAGAAAGACGAGGAGGGCATCCAGACCATGAAGACCCTGGGCGTAAATATGGCCTGGCTCCTGAAGATGCTGCATCCTTAAACGCACCCACCTTCACGCCTATGCCTGTCGGATCTACGTCGCAACGCCGGAAGAAACGGTGTGTCGACTTCAGCGGGGGCGACCATGATCCGCTGATCCCCGTTGGCGAAGAGCCGATACCTGTCGCCAACCCCTTGGCAATGATGGTTGCGAGTGTCGTTTTACCCGCCTGGCGAGTCCCGGAAAGGAAGTCCATCTCCTTGTCGGACGCCAGTTCCTGCCAGATTTTTCGGCAGAGATCTCGTGTGTCCGTGCCGACTATTATTTACTCCACTATAGAATAGTCACGACTATTCTTAGTACATTAAAAAATAGTCACGAATGATTCCATCTCTTCACCGCCGGTATCCGGTGCTGCGTCAGTTTTTTCGATCCAAACCTTTTGCGGATTACACATTACGCAGGACCGCTAACGAACACCGGCGCTTTGCCGCCGCCGCATTCCAGCACACCGCCTACGGCCACCCGTCGGGCAGCCCCTCGCACAGGTCATACGAGACCCCCTCCCCGGCAATCCGGCGGTGGGCCCGTCCGTCGAACGTCAGCCACAATCCCTCCATCTGCCGGGCGAGCGCGGCGTAACAGGCGTCGTAACCGGTCAGCCCCATCTCCACAAACCGCGCCGCATCGCCTGCCAATTCCTCCGTCATGGGCTGCCGGACAACTCCGCCCTGGAGCAGCGGCAGCACGCCTCCGACAAAAACATCACGCCCGCGCGGATGCACGCGGCAGAGAACGGAAAAGACCTCAAAAGAGAAGAGTTCCGGAACCGCAAAACATTCCGGCTGATCAATCCACCGTTTCAGAACGGCATCCGCCCGCGCATGAAGCTCGTCTTCCAGAAACCACTTCACAGCAACGGAGGCATCGACGATCCAGATCATGCGTCGTATCCTCTTAACTCTCTCAGAACCTCCACGCTCTCCTTTTCACCCATGCGCCGGTCCCTGAGGGAAACGATCTTCTCCATGAGTTTTTGCTTTTTATCCTCCACCTGATAATCGAGAAAACGCCTTTCAAACTGCTCGGGCGTGATCAACACGGCCCGCACTCTCCGTCCCTTGCTGATCAGAACAGGCTCTCCCGTTTCTTCAAGGCCATCCAGGATTTCTCCCAACTGATTCCGAACCTTCAATGCGTTTACATTTTTCATGATCTTTCCTGCCTTTCCTTCCGACTTCATTTTCATCCCCCCGCTATCTGATGCAAGAAAGCGGAAACGCAAATGTGCATGCTATGTGTAGATATGACTATACACATGCTTGAACACCATAGCAATATTTTCTTCTGCATCTCAACCCTGCCACGAATTCTAAGGGGATTCGAAAGGAGGCTCTTGGCGAGTTGATCAAACTGAAGAGCGGTGAATTTTTGCCAGCAACCGAAATGGCCGAGACCGGCACCTTTCGCGTTTTCGGGGGAAATGGGATCAACGGTTATCACGATCAATATATGTTCGAGGGTCGGCAGATTATTATCGGGCGCGTCGGCGTGTATTGCGGCTGCGTGCATGTATCGCCGCCCAGAAGCTGGGTAACTGATAATGCGCTCTATGGGTTCGGCTTCACGGGATGAATAATCCTATCCGTTCACATTGGCAGCCGGTACATATAACTATTTAGTAGACTATTATAGGGCTATTGTGTATCATTCAGCCACCAGTGGACTTATAAAGGGCTCTTAATGACTGAAAGCATGACCACAGAAGAATGGGAAGTGACACTCGGCCGGCAACTGCGTGACCTTCGGCTCCGGCAGAATGTGGATCAGCGCCAGCTTTCCGAGCAGGCCGGTGTGGCCCTGAATGTCGTCAAGAATCTGGAAGCCGGCAAAGGGGCAACGGTCAAATCGTTGGTAAAGGTATTGCGCGCCCTGGGTCGGGTCGAATGGCTGGACTCTCTGGCACCGGCGGTTTCCATCAGCCCTTTGCAGATGCTGAAATCCAAGCCGTCGCGGCAGCGGGCTTCCCGGGGAAAAGGAACGCCGCATGTATAAACCGGTTTCAACCATCGAGGTCCGCATTTGGGGAAAAACCGTCGGAGCCGTGGCACTTGACCCCAAACTGGAATACTACGTCTTCGAATATGACCCCCGGTTCGTTACGACCGGCATTGAGCTTGCTCCCCTGACCATGCCACTGGCGAGGGCGCGCGAACCCTTTGTTTTTGCCGACCTTCCGGAATTGACCTTCAAGCGGCTTCCGGCCTTACTCGCCGACGCTCTGCCGGACGATTTCGGCAATGGCCTGATTGACGCCTGGATGTCCGGCAGGGGTGTCGCCAAGCCGCAAATCACTTCCCTCGACCGGCTGGCCTATATGGGCAAGAGGGGCACAGGCGCTCTGGAATTCAGACCCGCACGCTCTCCCGCCTCGGTCGGCAGTACGGCCCTCAAGCTTTCCCGTCTGATTGAAAGCGCCCGCTCTGCCGTGCATGGGGAGCTTGGCTCTGACCAACTGGCCAAGGCGGCGCTTGCCCAGATCATCCAGGTGGGAACGTCTGCGGGCGGGGCCCGGGCCAAGGCGGCCGTTGCCTGGAATCCGACCACCGATGAAATCCGATCAGGACAATTCGATGTGGCGTCCGGCTTCGAACACTGGCTGCTTAAATTTGACGGAATGGGCGCCGACACGGAACTGGGAGGCTCCCGGGACTACGGCCGCATTGAATATGCCTATTCCCTGATGGCCGGCGACGCCGGTATCACGATGTCGCGCAGCCGGCTGCTGGAGGAGGAGGGGCGCGCCCACTTCATGACACTGCGCTTCGACCGGGACGGCAACAAAAAACATCACCTGCAAACCCTTTGTGCCATGGCTCACATGGATTACAAGCAGAAGGCCAGCCATGATTACAACCAGCTTTTTCTGACCATTAAACGGGTCATGCCGGGCTACCACACCTTGGAGGAGGCATTCCGGCGGATGGCGTTCAATGTGATGGCGGCCAATTGTGACGACCACACCAAAAATATCTCCTTCATCTTGCGGGAAGGGAAGGGCTGGGAGCTTGCCCCGGCCTACGACGTGACGCATGCCCATAATCCCCAGGGCGAATGGACACGCCAGCATCTGATGGCGGTCAATGGAAAATTTTCCGGTATTTCCCGCGACGACTTGCTTGCCGTAGCCGATCGTTTTGGCATCGGGACGGCGCCACAGGTTTTGAAGCAGGTCGGAGAGGCGGTTTCCGCCTGGCCGGATTATGCCGCCCAAGCTGGCGTCGGCTCAACCGAGATCCGAAGAATTCTCGAACACCACCTTGTGCTTTAGTACCAAAACAGAAAGGAAAGAACGTCGAATGCATAGGCCCCAGCCCGGCGCAAAATGGACCAAGAAAGGGTAATGTCTCTTAAAAGAGGGTAATAAAGGGGTAATGTTATCGTTCTTCTATTTCTTCGGGTTATCCCATCGGAAGCGCGTTCTGTTTTATTCCCTATCGGTAATATTTTGGCAACAAGAAGAATGCACTCCCTTGATTATTCCCCATCGGTAATATAATGCTTGACGACTCCTGCATAACCGATTATTATTCCCGAAAGGGAATGGAGGAGGACGGAGAATTGACGAACAAGACGGTTACGGCGGCGGATATCGGCGCCGCCGTCAGAAAGAAGCGCAAGGAAGACGGACTGACCCTGGCCGACGCGGCAGCCTTATGTGGTGTCGGGTATCGGTTCATGTCCGATCTGGAAAACGGCAAGGCGACCGTTCAGGTGGGAAAGGTCCTGCAGGTCCTGACGGCGCTGGGGCTCGACGTGACCATCGAAGCAAGGAAGTGGCCGAATGAATAACCATGACGACAGGGACACTCCGAGCCTCGATGTCCATCTTCGGGAGCAAAAGATCGGACGGCTTTCGCTGGATGAAAAACGACGCTTTATGTTTCAATATGACGCGGGATGGATCCATCAGAAAGGCGCCGTTCCTCTATCGCTGCACCTCCCCTTGCGAGCGGAGAGTTACCCTGATGATCTTGCCCGCCCCTTTTTTTCCAATCTCCTGCCGGAGGCGGAAATAAAACGGGTCATCGCGCAACGCCTTCAGATTTCCGAAAGCAATCACTTTGCCATGCTGAGCAGCATCGGAGGGGAATGCGCCGGAGCGGTCTCCCTGCGGCCCTCGGGCGTTACATCCACCGTGAAACCCGGCTATCGGGGACTGAACGAAGAAGAATTGCACAAGATTATCAGCGACCTTCCCCGAAGGCCGCTGATGGCCGGCATGGAAGGAATGCGCCTTTCCCTGGCCGGGGCGCAAAACAAGCTGCCGGTTTACATCGAAGACGACCGCATCTTCATCACCTCGGGAAATGCGCCGAGCAGCCACATCCTGAAGCCGCCGATCAGGGATCTGGAGGATACGGTCGGCAATGAGGCATTCTGCATGATCCTCGCGCAAAGCATGGGGCTGTCGGCGCCGCCGGTGACGATCCACCGGGGTCTTGATCGGCTCTTCATCATCACCCGTTATGACCGCAGCAGGGACACCGAGGGACGCATGGTGCGCCTGCACCAGGAAGACTTCTGCCAGGCCCTGGGGTATCTGCCCGACCAGAAATACGAAAGTGAAGGCGGCCCATCTTTACAGCAGTGTTTTGCCCTGTTGCAGGGGAAAAGCATCCGCCCCGCCGCCGATCGCATGGCCCTCTTGCGATGGACGATCTTCAATTTCCTGATCGGCAATGCCGACGCCCATGCCAAGAATCTGTCCATGCTCTTCACGGACCCGGGGCCACGCCTCGCGCCCTTTTATGATCTGATCTGTACGCAGGTCTATCCGGATCTGACAGAAAAACAGGCCATGAGGGTAGGCGGGGAGAACCGACCGAGTTGGATTCAGCGGAAGCACTGGGAAAGATTCGGCGAATCCGTCGAGATCAAGACAAGCCTTGTTTTAAAGACGTTGCAAGACATGTCCTCCTCCATCATGCCGGCAGCGCAAGTGCTGTCGATTGAGTTCAATAAGACATACGAAACGGGCACGATCATTGAAAAGATCCTGGCTGTCATTGAAAAAAGGGCAAAGGCAGTCTGAAAAGATTGGCCCCCTGCCCACTTATTTCTGGACGATAGCGGCAATGTAGATCACTCGACCAATGGGTCAAGACGGTCTGCCTGTTTAGTGGCCCACGTCAGCCACTGATGGAGCTTGCTGTCAGGTTTGATTTCTCCGTATTTCTGAATCCCCCATTTTTTAACGGCATCGATATATGAACGGATCTGCCGGCTTCGATGGTGTCTTTCCGGTAAAGCTGCGTGAAATGTTTTTTGCCAGCGGGTATGATCGGTTATCAACTTTAAGGAGGAGGATAACCGATGGATCAGCAGTTCACAGCAGACAGGGGACGAAACATTGAAG
>CAYSSF010000089.1:0-15837 GCA_964433455.1 uncultured Syntrophaceae bacterium | reverse complement strand
CGATCATACCCGCTGGCAAAAAACATTTCACGCAGCTTTACCGGAAAGACACAGATTTCATCTACGGGGCAGTGGTATGATTATAGCTGTACATCAGGAAGAGATTACTATTTTACGTGTGAATACGAATATGTTTCTCCAAAGATTTATCTCAATAACAATGGGTCTCTCTCCGGTACGGCAGGAACTTCCGGGTCCTATGCTTTCACTGCAAAACTGACCGATGCTTCCGGCAGGGCTATAGAAAAACAGTTTACACTTTATGTTGACGATCCCCTAGCCTTTACCACTACACGCTTAAATGACGGCATCGTCGGCACGGCTTACAACCAAACCATTACGGCTTCAGGCGGTTACGGCGCCTACCAATGGGCGGTGTTTTCCGGCACACTTCCAGATGGTTTGTCATTGGCCGCTCAAACAGGCGTTATCTTGGGGACACCGACTGCGGCTACCTATGGCATCATCATTCTCTCCGTTACGGATGATGCCGGGCGGGTAACCTATAAGGATTACCCCATTAAAATATCTGATCCACTCAGAATGCTTACCTCAGCATTACCGAATGGGCTCAGAAATGAGACCTATTCAGAGGCAATACGGACGGCCGGTGGGATCGGACCTTACACTTTCAGCTACTCCGGCACGCTGCCGGCAGGCTTAACGCTTAATACGTCAACCGGGGCTATCTCCGGAACGCCGACCACGGCGAGCCTCACCAACTTCGGCATAACCGTGAGCGACAGCACCTACCCGACCGCCCAGGTGGTTACACAAGACTTGAGTCTGCGGATTACCAGTGTGCTGACGGTCACAACCTCGGCGATCCTGCCGAATATCAAGAAAAATGTCGCCATAAGCCCCTTGACGCTGGTTGCCAAGGGCGGGGCGTCGCCGTACACCTGGTCGCTCGTGAGCGGTGCTTTGCCAGGTGGCGTTTCCCTGGACCCGCAAACCGGTCAGTATACCGGCACACCAATAGAGAAGGGCGACTTTGTGTTCACGGTCAAGGTGACTGATAACGCCGGTGCCACGGATCAGAAAGAGCTGTTCTGGCACATATCAGAGGTGTTGAGCATTGACACAGGGGCCGTGCCTGACGGCGCCAAGGGGGTTCCGGTCAGCATTGCCCTGAGTGCCAAGGGCGGCGTTAAACCTTACGCATGGACCCTGAAGAGTGGCACCCTGCCTGCCGGCCTCGCAATTAATGCCGGATCGGGAACCATCTATGGAACGCCGACAACCAAGCAGACGTATTCCTTCACTATCGAGGTAAGCGACAGCGACAGCCCGGCCCAGAAGGCGGAAAAGACCTACATCATGGAAGTGCTCGACAGCCTATATGTTTTCACGAAGACCGTCCCCAACGGCAGGATAAATGATCCCTATACCGCAACCATAGAGGCTAAACTTGGTACGCCGCCGTACGCCTGGCGTCTCGATAGCGGAACCCTGCCGGCAGGACTGCAACTCAATACCTCATCCACAGTTGCGACAGTTGAGGGCACGCCGGAGACGACAGGGCCATACACCTATGTCCTTGAGGTGAGCGACAGCGGCACCCCGGTGCAGAGAAATACCAAAGAGTTCACCTTCCAGGTCTATTCAGACGTCAGGATTGACAGTACAGGCATAAAGACGGCAACAAAGGGAGTGCCATATTCTGACAGCGTTGTTGTAACCGGCGGCTTGCTGCCCTATGTTTACAGCATCACGGCCGGGAGCCTGCCCGCTGGTCTGGCTCTGAATACGACAACAGGCGATATCACCGGTACCACGGATGTGACCGTTGGCCAGAGTCTGGCATTTACCATACGGGTGACGGATTCCGGCAATCCATCGGATTACGCTGAAAGACAGTTTGCTATCTATGTCATTGACCCCCTTGAGATCACAACCGCCAGCATTCAAAATGCCATCCAGAAATCCTTCTACCAGGCGACCCTCAGCGGCAACGGTGGAATTTCACCTTACACCTGGGGCATCAGCGACGGCACTTTGCCGCAGGGTATAGCCATTGACACCGCCACCGGCATCCTTTCAGGCACGCCGGTAGTTTGTGGCGCCTTCAACTTCACGGCACTGCTTACCGATTCGGCGCCGACACCGAATACCTTCCCCAAGTCATTCAATCTCAATTTATTGTGCAGCAACGATTACGATCTTGCGGGGACCATACCGACCTTGGCAGGGGCGACCGTTACCTTGAGCGATAATCAGACATCAATCGCAACAACAGACAGCAACGGCAGTTACAAATTTCAGCATCTGACCAATGGCAACTACACAGTGACACCGTTCAAGCATCAATACTGGTTTGAGCCAACATCAAAGACCGTGACCGTCAATAACCTCGACATGACAGGTGTGGACTTTATCGCCCATGCCGACTCTACGCCGCCTGTCGTTGGCATCACGATAAACGGCGGGGGAGATAGTCAGGCGAAGAATGGGCTATTTACCCAGACGGCGACAGCAACCGATCCCTCCCCCAGCATGACCTATAGTTGGAGCAAGCAGGCGGGGCCTGGGACGGTGACTTTTGGAACGGTTGATGCTTTATCATCGACCATCACGGCCAGCCTAGAGGGGACCTATACGATCCGCTTCACAGCGACCGATGCGGCGGGTAACAGCGCCTTCAGTGATATGACATTGGTCTGGGATACGACGCCGCCGGTGGCGGTGATAGGCGCTCCTTCGGCAACGGTTACGAAGGCCGGGCCGGTGACCTATACGGTAACCTACACGGATGCGGATGCCGTTACGCTTGCAGCGGGCAATGTAACGTTGGTCAAGACCGGGACGGCGGATGGTACAATCGCCGTGAGCGGCACAGAGAATATCACCCGGACGGTGACGATCTCCGGCATCACCGGCGACGGAACACTGGGGATATCGATCGCGGCGGGAACGGCAAGTGATCTTGCCGGAAACCAGGCGATTGCAGTGGGACCGAGCGCCACTTTCATTGTTGACAATACACCACCGGTGGTAAATCCCGGAGGAAACCAGACAAAGAATGGAACATTTACCCAGACGGCAACGGGAACGGATGCCAATACGATGACCTATGCCTGGAGCAAGCAGGCAGGGCCTGGGACGGTGATTTTTGGAACGGTTGATGCTTTATCATCGACCATCACGGCCAGCCTGGAGGGGACCTATACGATCCGCTTCACAGCGACCGATGCGGCGGGAAACAGTGCCTTTAGCGATATGACACTGGTCTGGGATACGACGCCGCCGGTGGCGGTGATCGGCGCTCCTTCGACAACGGTTACGAAGGCCGGGCCCGTGACCTATACGGTAACCTACACGGATGCGGATGCCGTTACGCTTGCAGCGGGCAATGTAACGTTGGTCAAGACCGGGACGGTGGATGGTACAATCGCCGTGAGCGGCACAGAGAACACCACCCGGACGGTGACGATCTCCGGCATCACCGGCGACGGGACGCTTGGCATATCGATAGCGGCAGCGACAGCGAGCGATGTGGCCGGGAATCAGGCACTTGCAGCGGGGCCGAGCGCTGCCTTCACCGTGGACAACACGCCGCCGGCACCGTTCACTTTGACCGGCTTACCCGACGGCAGTTTTACAGAATCACGATTGCCTGCGCTTTCCTGGAATGCCACGTCAGATGCTACGACTAGCGTACAAAAATACCAGCTCTTCATCAACGACAGCCTGAATGCAGACAGCATTGCTCCGACGCAGACAACCATCAGTCCCACCGGATCTCTTCCGGATGGCGTCTATCGCTGGTTCATCCGGGCGATTGACGCAACCGGCAATTACCGGGATTCGGATACGAAAACCATAACAATCGACGGCACCGCGCCGACGTCGGTTATCACCTCGCCTTTGTCCAATGCCAAACTGGGCGGGACAACGGCCGCTGTGAGCGGCGCCGCGGCCGACGGTGCAGGTTCCGGTGTTCAGAAAGTTGAGATTTCCACGGATGGCGGCGGGACGTGGCATGGTGCGACGGGAACGACTTCCTGGAGCTACACCTGGACATTGCCCGCGGCGGACGGACGTTTCTCCATCAAGTCCCGCGCTACCGACTTTGTGGGTCATGTGGAAGTACCGGGGGTGGGCATCGAAGTTGCCGTCGATAACGCGGCCCCGGTAGGGACTGTCACTATCGACGCCGGTGCGGAATATACCAGAGAAAGGTCCGTGAATCTGACCATCACTGCGAGCGATACGAACGGCATCAGCCAGATGGCGGTGAGCAATAACGGCTCGATGGGCGAGTGGGAAGCCTTCGCAGTATCGAAGAGCTGGGCTCTCAGTGAGGGGGACGGGGTGAAGACCGTTTCTGTGTGGTTTAAGGACGGTCTGGGCAATGTCAGCGCCACCCCTGTTACGGATACGATTATCCTGGATGCAACGCCGCCTGAACTGACCCTTAATCCGGTTACCACGCCGACAGGCTTGAACCAACAAACCATTGCGGGGACAGTGGCAGATGCCACTGCCGTTACCGTAACGATGGATACGGCCGCATCTGACGGCGAAGCAACGATCAGCGGCAACACCTGGAATTTCGTTGTAAGCGGGCTTGTTGAAGGGACAAACGAAGTCACTGTTACGGCGAGAGATGCAGCGGGCAATGTGGCCACTGCCGCGACATCGATCAGGTATGTCAATGCCAAGGGGGACGTCAATGGCGACTGGACAGTCAACCTGCAGGACGCAATAGCTGCTCTCCAGGTCTTCAGCGGCATGAATTCTGCCGTGCTTCGGGCTGATTTTGCCGCTTCCGGTGCGGATGTTAACGGCGACGGCCGCGTCGGCATTGCCGAAGTGCTCTACATCTTTCAGAAAATTGCGGGAATGAGAAATACAAGCGGAGACCCGGTAATCCAATGATTTAAAAATTAACAAGGAGGAATGAACTATGAGTGTGCTTGAAAAGGTTGATTCAAGGAAGCAATCGAAAGTGCTGATGAATACTGTAGTTCTCTCGGTGCTGTTTCTGGCGAGTTGTGCTCCTTCAGTTAGAGTTCCGGTCACTCGACCCGCTGAGATCAATCTAATGGGTATAAAACGTGTCGCCATAGGTCAGATTGATGGCAACGTCGGTGCTTCACTTTCAGACGTATTGTCTCAAAGACTGTTTGAATCCGGGCGTTACGAGATTATGGATAGACAAAACATGAATACTCTGATGAAAGAGCATAATCTTAACATGACCGGGATAATTGATGATCAGACTTCCGTGAAACTTGGGAATCTTTTAGGCGTCCAGGCACTGATATTCGGAAATTCAAATGGGCAATTTCGTCAAAGAACGGAAATAGGTAATGCTTATAAATGCAGCAGACCAGGTGGGGTGTGCAGAGACTATAAGAAAATTGGTGAAGGAAGAATTAACACAACATTAAAGATCGTCGACTTGAAGACGGGCAAGATAATAGCAATAAAGAATTTTACGGATGATAAATCGGATAGCACATGGGAGGCAAATGAATGGCCTGCGGATATAGATGGCAGCATCATAATGGGCAGCATTTTAAATATGACGGCCGACAAATTTATGAGGATGATAGCGCCATATACTGATTACGTTACAGTTGAATTTGAGGACTCCAAGATACCTGAAGTAAAGTCTGGCATTGTAATGGCTCAATCCGGTCAATGGAGCAGCGCATGCGTTCAGTTTAGGAATGCTGTTAGCAGCAATCCAACTGAAGCCGCAACATGGTACAATCTAGGCCTTGCGTACATGTATACTTACCAATTTGATGAAGCTATACAAGCCTTTAATAAGGCTAATGCCCTTAAGCCTTCTTCAAAATACGCCCAAGAGGTTGCAAATTGCAGCCGTCTCAAGGCTGAAAAGAAGAAATTGGATGCGCAGATGTAAAGAATATTCGTGCTCACAGATGTCAGGAGGTCGGACACACTTTCCTTGAAGTCATTGCAGGGTATACAGTGGGAGCAGCCCACCCGGTCGGTGTAGTTTGAATATCCGCCGGATATATCCCTCCTCGCTTCTGGGGATGCCGTGTTTCATGATATTGCGGCCGATCTTGCCGAAAGCCTCGACTTGGTACTGCTCTCCGCTGGACCGGCTGGTGAAAAGATGCTCGCGTTCATCAGCCGCCTCCGGGGCAATGGGCTACCGGAGGATGTGGTCCAACTCGCGGTTGAACAGGCCGAAATCGCTCAGGTCATTGTGGGAGCCCCCCTCGATCCGGATCAACCGGTGCGGAGAGCGGATCAGCCTCTCCAGCCGGACGCTGTGATCGAAGGGAATGATGTCGTCCTTTGCGCCGTGAAAGAGATAGACGGGGCAGGCGATCTCCCCGATCCGGCGGTCGTTTCTCAGCGGATATCGAAGAAATATCGAGATGATCGGCCGGGGCAGGAACGGGTAATGGTGGGATGCCAGATCGATAAGGCTCAGGAAAGGCGACTCCATGATGAGCATCCGCGGCTTCTCCGATCGGGCAATGAAGGTTGCGACACCCGTTCCGATCGATCTTCCGTAGACGATGATCCGGTTTTCCGGCCAGGTTTTGGCCAGCATGCGATAGATGGCCAGACCGTCGTCAAGCAACTGCTTTTCATTCGCGATTTTCCCGGTGCTCTTGCCGAAACCGCGGTAGTCCGGAATCAGGATATCGTAGCCTCTCGAAGTGAAATCCGGGGCCACGTCGCCCCAACTCCTCAGACTTCCGGCATTGCCGTGGAGGTAAAGAACGACCCCGGGGGGAGATTTGAAATCTGCCCCCTCATGTTTGGCCTTGAAAAGAAGGGCGTTCAATGTTGCCGCCTCGACGGGCACGCTCAACTCTTCAAAGGGGTCGGAAAATGCATATTGATAGTCCGGCTGCAGGATTTCGGGATAGAAGATGAGGCTCTCCTGGCTGCAGCCGATAAAAAGGGAGCAGACGCAGATCGTGCTGATGGGGGCAAGAAGGTTCTTCATCTTCATCCACCGTACGTGTTGACCCAAATTTCATAAAAGCGGTGGCATCGTCAAGCGCCATTTTGCCCGCTTCACGCTGCGACCGGCACTCAAATCCCTTAGAGCGCTTCCCAGAACGACAACCCTGCGGCCTTTCTCTCAGGAATCCTCTCTCTCCGGACCGGTTTCACTTGACATTCTTTCCAAATTGAGGTTATCGTGCGCCGTAAAAAACGGACGGAACAAAGGTCCAGGAGGAGCGCCCCATAAGCCGCTTACATCGCGAGGATGAGCAGGAATAGGGTCGTCGGCGTCGTGCGGACGGCAACATGGTTTGCGCCTGAGCGAAAAGAGAGGTTGTGAATGAAACTCGTCAAGCGGTGCAATGACCCGGTTATTGCCCTGTTGATCATTCCTCTGGCCTTGGAAGTCCGTATTACCTTTCGCAATCTCTTTTATCACCGTTTCCACCCCCGTACCCGAAGAAAATCAGTCCTGCCCGCCATTCAGAAAATTCCCCTTGACCACGAAGGGGAAAGCGACGTTCAACGAAGCGGATAAACCATCATAGGGAGGTAGCTGTCATGAAACGTTTTGCATGGGTCATTGCTCTCGCGGTCATGGGTTTCTTCTGTTGGTCAGGGGCCGGTCTCGCCCAGGCGATCGAGAATGAGTTTTATCTCATCACCCCGGTCTCCAAGGATGTCCACGATCCGGCCCTGAAGGCCTTCGCGGCCTTCGTGAAGAAGAAGTACAACGTGGATCTCAAGACCAGTGCGATGCCGCAGGGCACGCCGGTCGCCTATGGTCAGATCGTCGAATGGAAAGGGAAGCCCCAGGCGGACGTCTTCTGGGGCGGCGAAGGGACGCTGTTCGACCTGCTGGCCGATCAGGGTCTGCTGGACAAGGTGAGCATCCCGAAGGCGATGTGGGACGAGATTCCGGCCACCATCGGCAAGCCCGTGGGGCTTCCGCTGAAGGACCCGAAAGGGTTCTGGGTCGGGACGACGCTCGAACCCTACGGCCTGATTTACAACCCGACGCTGCTCAAGCGCCTGGGCGTCCAGCTCAAGGACTGGGACGATCTGCTCAATCCCAAACTGAAAGGTCATATTGCTCAGTGCACGCCGGACCGGTCGAGTTCGAGCCATGCGAGCTACGAGGTGATCCTGGCCATGTACGGGTGGGAAAAGGGGTGGGACTGGCTGAGCAAACTGGCGACCAACACGGGGATCTTCACGGCCCGCTCCCGCGACGTGCCGAGCGTCGTGGCCAAGGGTGAGTTCGCCGTCGGCGTGGCGGTCCCCAGCTACATGGCCTTCGCCGAAGTCCTCGGCGGCTATGACGTGATGTTCGTCTACCCGAAGAACGCCTACGTGACCCCCGAACCGATGGCGGTCCTCAAGGGCGCCCCCCACCCCAAGGCGGCCCACGCCTTCATCGAGTTCCTGCTGACCGAGGAGGGCCAGAGAATCTTCATGGAACGCGGCCTCTACCCCATCACCTCCAAATACAAGGTGCAAGGTGCGCCCGGCTCCGCCGCGGAAAAGGCGGTCCAGTTCACTGCCGGCATCCGCTCCTTCTACGACATCCAGGTCGGCAATGTCTACGACCCCGCAATCGCCGGCGAGAAGAAGCGGAATGCGGAGGTCAACGCCTATTTCCGGAAGGAGATCGCCGAGAAGCATAAGGAACTCATCAAGAAATAACGTCCAGCGATAAATAAGGACAGATACCTGCTTCCCAGGGGGAAAATGGGTATCTGTCCCTCGTATATCCCATTCTTCCGGTGCGGGCGGAGGGCTGCGCCGGGGATTGGGTTGCAGGCGGCGGATGAGGCGATGGGGACGGGAGCAGGCTTCGCAGGAATAACCGGCCGGTCGGGTTTATAAGGATTGATCGATGAATGTCCAATTGAAAGACATGGTGAAAAGGTTTGGAACCCTGGAGGCGGTGAGCCATGTGTCCCTGGATATCCGGGACGGCGAGCTTTTTACCCTCCTGGGGCCTTCGGGCTGCGGCAAGACAACGATCCTCCGTCTCATCGGCGGCTTCCACAAACCCGATCACGGGGAGATCTACTTCGGAGACCGGGAGGTATCGGCGATCCCCCCCTATGAACGGAACATCGGCATGGTCTTTCAGAACTATGCACTCTGGCCGCACATGACCATCTTCGACAATGTGGCCTACGGCCTCAGGATTAAAAAAACGGCCCAGGCGGAGATGGGAAAGAAGGTGAACCACGCCCTGTCGCTGGTCAATCTGACGGGCCTCGAAAAGCGGTATCCCGGCCAGCTCTCCGGCGGCCAGCAGCAGCGCGTGGCCCTGGCCCGCGCGCTGGTTCTCAACCCGGATGTGCTTCTGCTCGACGAGCCCCTCTCCAACCTGGACGCCAAGATCCGCCAGCAGGTGCGCGCCGAGATCCGGAAACTCCAGAAGGATCTGGCGATCACCGCCATCTATGTGACCCACGATCAGGAGGAGGCGCTGACCCTCTCGGACCGCATCGCCGTCCTCGACCACGGGAAGCTCCAGCAGCTCGGCTCCCCCCGGGACCTCTATCAAAGGCCGGAAAATCCCTTCGTGGCCGATTTCATCGGCATCAACAACCTGATCGCCGGACAGGTGAAGGAGATCCAGGAGGCGAAGGGGTGGATGGCGGTCGAGACCCGCTTCGGGATCATCAAATGCATCTTCGAGACCCGCTTCAAGACCGGAGATGGCTGCAAGGTCACCGTCCGCCCCGAGGTCGCCACCCTTTGCAACACCGCCGAGAGGGCGGAGGAGACGAACCTGCTCCCCGGAAAGGTCAGCTTCGCCTCCTACATCGGCAACACCATCCGCTATGACATCGAACTGGATCCGGAGACCCTTTTCAAGGTCGACGTGCAGAACCCTTGGAACCAGCAGCCCTTCCCCATCGACGAGAAGGTGTATGTCTGCTTTCCCGTCCAGATCACGCTGGGGATTCCCGCCTGAGAAGAGAGGACGCTGAATGTGACTACAGAAACCACCCCACTCCTGCCCAAGCGGGGCGTCTGGTCGGAGATGAAGATCGGGGGCCTTTTGGCTTATGCAGCGGTCTGGGCCTTCTTCATCATCTTCCTGATCTATCCGTTGATCCGGCTCTTCTACGACAGCTTCACGACCGAGGCCGGGGTCTTCACGATCGCGAATTTCCAGGATTTCTTCACCGACGCCTTCTACCTGAAATCCCTGATGAACTCCCTGATCCTGGGGGTCAGCACCGTGATCACCACGTCGATCATCGGCATCGCCATTGCGTTTCTGCTCCTGCGGTACGATTTTCCCGGCAGGGGGCTCTTCTCGTACCTGACAATCGTCCCGATGATCATGCCGCCGCTGGTCGGCGTGATGGGCTTCGTCTTCATCCTCGGCCGCGCCGGAACCGTCAACATCATCCTCCAAGACTATTTCGGTTTTCAGCATCCGGTCAACTTCATGTACGGGCCCCACGGGGTGCTGCTGGTGAAGACGCTGCACCTCTTTCCGCTGATGACGCTCTCCATCGTCGACGCGATGGGGAAGATATCGCCCTCGCTTGATGAGGCGGCCGAGAGCGTCGGCTCCCGCGGGATTCGGAAGTTCTGGGACATCACCTTCCCGCTGACCACCCCCGGCTACGTTTCCGGGGCGCTGCTGGTCTTCATCTGGACCTTCGCCGATTTCGCGACGCCGCTGGTGGTCGGCATCTCGGACCTGCTCGCCTCCCAAGCCTATCTGAACATCGTCCAGTTCGTGGACCGGCGGCTCTTCAAGATGGGGATCGTCATTTCGGCCATCATGGTGATCCTGGCGATCCTGTTTCTGATCATTGCGAAAAAATATGTGTCGATCAAGGACTACAGTTCGCTGTCCTATTCGGTGATCGAGCGCAGGAAGCTCTCTCCGCCGGCGCAGGCGGGGGCGATCGCCTTTCTGCTGTTCATCCTGATTCTGGCCTTCATCCCCTATCTGGGGCTCGCGCTGGACTCCTTCGGCAAGGGGTGGGCGCTGACCCCGTTTCCGGTGAAATACACGCTGCAGTATTTCGAACGGGTGGCCATCGAAACGCCGAAGTTCATCATCAACAGCCTGCTCTATTCGGGGATATCGGTCGTGATCTGCATCGCCGTGGGGGTGCCCGTGGCCTGGGTGATGTCCCGGACCAAACTCCCCGGGCGGGGGGTTCTCGATTCGCTGACGACGCTGATCCTGGCCCTGCCGGGGACCGGCATCGGCATCGCCTACATGCGCGCCTTCCGGGACCCCTTTCCGTTCATGACCACGGCGCTGATCGGCATCTGGATCATCATCCCCATCGTTCTCGCGGTGCGGCGGCTTCCTTACACGGTGCGGGGGACCTTCGCCTCGCTACTGATCGTCCACCGCTCCTTCGAGGAGGCGGCCGAGAGCGTCGGCGCCACCAAGGTGAAAACCTTCAAGGACGTCACGCTGCCGCTGATCTGGAAGGGGGTGCTGGTGGGCTCCCTCTACTCCTTCATCCTCGCCCTTCAGGAGGCCTCGGCCACGCTGCTCCTGGTCGTCCCCGGCCATGAAATGATGACGGTGGGAATCTTCAACTTCTATATCGGCGGCTCGGTCAACGAGGCGGCCGCACTCGGGTTCATCCTGCTGATTCTCGGCGCCGTCTGCCTCTTCATCATCAACCGGATGGCCGGCTCCAAGATGGGAGGGGTCTTCGGCTAAATGGTGAAAGGTTTCATCTTCGATCTGGACGGGACGGTCTATCTGGGAGAGCGGCTGATCCCCGGCGCCGACCGGATCATCCGCCGGTTGCGGGAGGCGGGCAAAAAGGTCGTCTTTCTCTCCAACAAGCCCCTCTACACCCGTGAGGACTATGCGGCGAAGCTGACGCGACTCGGCATCCCCACGCCCCCTTCGGAGGTGGTGAACTCGACCTTCGTGCTGATCCGCTACCTGGAAAAGGTCGCGCCGGATGCGAAGGTCTTCGTGATGGGGGAGCTCCCCTTCGTGGCGGAGATGGCGAGGGCCGGTTTCCGGCTGACCGAGAACCCCGACGAGATCCAGTATGTCGTAGCCGCCTTCGACCGGACCTTCGATTACCGGAAGTACAACATCGCATTCCAGGCGATCCAAAAAGGTGCGCACTTTATCGCCACCAACCCCGACCGGACCTGCCCCGTCGAAGGCGGGGAGCTGCCCGATTGTGCCGGGACCATCGCCGCGCTGGAGGCGGTGACCCTGAAAAAAGTGGAGGTGATCGTCGGAAAACCCTCACCGATCACCGCGCAGGCGGCCCTCGAGGTGATGGGGCTCGGAGCCGCGGAGTGCATCCTGACCGGCGACCGGCTGGAGACGGATATCCGCATGGGGCTGGAGGCGGGGATGAAGACGGCCCTGGTGATGACCGGCGTCACCGACCGGAAGACCCTTTCGGCCTCCCCCATTCGTCCCGATTATGTTTTTGACAGCATCGCCGATCTGGAAGGTCTGATTTAGGCAATTTCGGGAATCGTCACCCATCCTTACCTGTTGCGGAACGCGGTGGGGCGCCCGTTCGGTTACGGGAGAACCTTGACCGACTTGATGAAGACCGGCTTGAGCGGGGTATCCGGGAAGCCCCTCAGCGCACCGGTCCGGACAGCGGCAATCTTGTCGACTACGTCCATCCCTTCGACGACTTTGCCAAAGACTGCATACCCATACCCCTTCATCGTCTTGTCTCTCTGGTTGAGGAAGTCATTGTCTCTCACGTTGATAAAGAACTGGGCCGTGGCCGAATCGATGACCATGGTGCGGGCCATGGCGATTGTGCCGCGCAGGTTTTTCAATCCGTTGTCTGCCTCGTTCTTGATCGGCGCGTTGGCCTTCTTCTGCTTCAAGTCGGCAGTGAACCCCCCGCCCTGAATCATGAAGTTGGGAATGACCCGGTGGTATAGGGTGCCGTCATAGAATCCGCCGGCGGCATAGTCGAGAAAGTTCTTCACCGAGATCGGCGCCTCCGCGGCGAAGAGCTCGATTTTAATATCCCCCAAGCTGGTTTCCATGAGCCCGACAGGGTTCCCGGCGGCCGGTTCGGCGGCGCCCGCGACGCCGGCGCAGAGAATCGAGAGACCGCAGGCCAGGATGACTAGAATCTTTTTCAGCATGGTTTTCTCCTTGAAGTTGTATTGCTCCGCTACCCATTTTCTTTCTTCAACGGATTCGGGATGCGACAGGGCCTTTCCGTGATGGCCGCCTATGCGTATGGTGATCCCCGGTATTTGTCAATTAAAATTTTTAATCCTGTTGTGATCAAAATCACCTTGACACACCAGACTCCTTTCCCTATCTTCAATCCATGCAAAGGCAAGTTCTCATCAATCAATATCAATTGAGGTTGTAGGAAGTCCTTCGGCAGCGGCGTGAGGGGGTCGACCAGCCGGGCCGCCGGAGCTGAAGCCGTCTTGCGCGGGGAGAGCCGGGAAGAAAGACATGTTCACCGAGGCCGATTTTCAGATCAGCAGCAAGGCATACGACTGGACGTCCTGGGTCCTGACACTCCTGGAGAAGGCGCTCAAGGTCAACATCAAGCTTCACGGGGAGAAGGTCCGGATCGAAGAGGGGGACATCTTCGTTTTCAATCACTTTGCGCGGTTCGAAACCTTCATCCCCCAATATCTCATCTATCAGGCTACCGGTGCGTTCTCCCGCTCGGTTGCCTCGCCCGAGTTCTTCGGCGACGACGCCTTCACCCGCTACCTGCTCAGCCTCGGAGCCCTGCCCACCGACTACAAGGGGCTCCTCCCGTTCCTGGCCGCAGAGGTATTGCGGGGTCGCAAGGTCGTGGTCTTCCCCGAAGGGGGCATGGTCAAGGATCGCCGCGTGGTCGACCACGCGGGCCGTTACAGCGTCTACTCGCGGACGCGCAACGAAAGACGCAAACACCACACGGGCGCGGCCGTCGTCGCGCTCGCAATCGACGCCTTCAAGACCGTGGTTCGAGACGCCGACAGCCGCGGCGAAGAGGAGCGGTTGAGCGCCTGGACCCGGCAACTCGGCCTTCCCGGCGTGGAAGAGCTGCGGCGTGTGGTCGCCCGCCCCACGACGATCCTCCCCTGCAACATCACCTTCTACCCCATCCGGATCAATGAAAACCTCCTCCAGCGCGTCGCCGGGCTCCTGAACCGCGACTTGAGCCCCCGCGCAATCGAAGAGCTCCTCATCGAAGGAAACATCCTGCTGCGGGATACCGACATGGATCTGCGGATGGGCGACCCCGTGCGTCCCTCCGACCGGTGGACGTGGTGGGACCGGTTGCTCCTGCACAGTGTGGGACGCCGGGCGCACTCCTGGGAGGACTTTTTCTCGCTCCCCTCCGGACCTGGCTGGTGGGACGGCCGCTGGCTCGACAAGCGGGACCACGCCCACAGTCTGGCCATCCGCGACGCCTATATGGTGGGCGTTTACGCCTGCGTCACCGTGAACATGAGCCACCTGGCCTCCCGGATCATCTTGCGGATGGTCGAGAGCGGGTTGGAGCGGGTGGATGCGGCCGACCTCCACCGGACCATCTATCTGGCGGTGAAGCAGGTCCAGGGAGAGTCGTCGGTAAGCCTCCACCGGAGTCTGCAGAACCCCGATGCGTACGCAGGCATCCTCGGCGACCACTGCCCCTGCCCCGCTTGGCGCCATTTTCTCGAAGTTGCCGGAGCGGAGGGTCTCATCGAGGCGAAGGAGGGGCGCTATCGCTTCCTGCCCAAACTGCGCGAGGAACAGGCATTCGACAAGATCCGTCTTGAAAACCTGGTGAGCGTGTATGCCAACGAGGTGGCGCCCCTTGCGGCGGTGACGCGCGCGGTCGGCTCTGCTCTGGATTTGGCGGGCGGCCTGCGGAAGGATGAGGTCGCGCAACTACGCTTCGATGACCAGCTCCGGGCCTATCGGTGGGACCTCGCGGCCTTCCGCAAGCCCCGCCACGAGGCCGTGAACCGGGATGAAAAGCTTGCGGAGAATGCCGCGCCCTTCCTCTCGGTTCCCGCGAACGGCGCTCACAAGCTCGGCGTGTTGCTCATTCACGGCTTCACCGCTTCGCCGGCCGAGGTCCGCCCCCTCGCCGACCGCTTCGTATCCCTCGGCTACCCCTGCCTTGCCGTGCGGCTGAAGGGGCACGGCACCTCGCCGTGGGACCTCCTCGAAAGGAGCTGGGAGGAGTGGTTTACCTCCGTTCGAGAGGGGTACGAGATCCTGTCGGCTTTCACGGGGCGCGTCTGCATGGTCGGATTCTCAGCGGGGGCCTCCCTGGGACTCCTCCTGGCGGCCGACCATCCCCACGGGCTTGCCGGAATGGCCGCCGTCTGCACTCCGCTCCTCTGGCAAGACAACGCCATGAAGCTCGTTCCCGTGGTTCACGGGGCCAATCGGTTCTTCAATCAATTCGGGGTAGCGGGGGGAGTTCTCCCTTTCCACCACGACGAACCCGAGCACCCCCGGATCAACTACATCCAAAAGCCGATAAAGGCCATCTACGAGCTTCAGCAGCTCGTCGGCGAGATGAGAGGCGCCCTGGCACGTGTACGGTGCCCCGTGCTCCTGGTGCAGTCCACGGACGACCCTGTGGTCAACCCGGAGAGCGCTGACCTCATCTATCAGGGCCTTTCCACAAACCGGAAGCGCCTCTTGCTGATCCCTTCGGCGCGGCACGGCATCCTCTACGAAGGGGTGGGGGAGACCCATGAGAAGATCATGGAGTTCGTGCGCCAGGTCGAAACGGCAGAGGGATGAACCCCCCGGGCCGTATGCAACCGGGCGAGTCGTGGGAGAAGACGAAGCGCGTTTTGATCCACTTGCGCATTCATAGTATTTCATTACGACTAAACTTCTACTTAATTATCAATGTCGTTGACTTAAGGGTTTGATATGTACAATTCTCTTGCAATATTATC
>CAYSSF010000088.1:0-16333 GCA_964433455.1 uncultured Syntrophaceae bacterium | reverse complement strand
GGCGGTATACGCCTCTTTTTTCGTGTCGTCCACCTTCTCCAGATCGAGATCCCCCTTTTCGGCGCTCCGGAAGCCCTTTTTTTCGAATTCATGAAGATCCCGGATCACCCATTCGTCGATGGGGTCCGTCATCAGGAGGACTTCCAGATCCTTTTCCTTCAACCGCTCCAGGTGGGGGCTGTTCAAGAGCGCGGTCAGGCTGTCGCCCGTGATATAGTAGATCTCCTTCTGGTCCGGCTTCATCCGGCCGACGTAGTCCGCAAGGGACGAGTACTTCCCGTTCGAGTGGGTCGTCTTGTAGCGCAGCAGCGACGCAATCCTGTCCTTGTTGTCGAAGTCCTCGGAAATCCCGGCCTTGAAGATCGGGCCGAACTCCGTATAGAAGGTCTCGTATTTCTCCGGCTCCATCTCCGAGAGCAGATCCAGGATCTTCTTGACCAGGTTCTTCTTGATGTTCCGGACGAGGGCGTCCTGCTGGAGGATCTCGCGGCTGACGTTCAGGTTGAGATCGGAGGCATCGACGACGCCCTTTACAAAGGCCAGATACCGGGGCATGAGCTCCTTGCAGTTCTCCATGATGAAGACACGCTTGGAATAGAGCTGAATCCCGTGTTTCTGCTCCTGGGAGAACAGATCAAAGGGGGCCTTCGCGGGGATGTACAGCAGCGCGCTGTATTCCGTCGCCCCTTCGAGTTTCAGATGGAGATGGGTCAGGGGGGGATTCCAGTCGTGGCTGATGTGGCTGTAGAATTCGCTGTACTCCTCGTCGGCGACCTCCTGCTTGTTCTTGGTCCAGATCGCCTTCATGGAGTTGAGGGTCTCTTCCCGGACCACTTTCTTCGTCTTGTCCTTCTCCGGTTTCCCCTCCTTGTCGAGAACGGGCTCTGTCTTCTCCACGTCCATGACGATGGGATAGGCGACAAAATCGGAATGCTTCTTCACAATGCCGCGGATGGTCCACTCCTCGGTGAAATCCGCCTCGTCCTTTTCCGCCTTTTTCAGTTTCAAAAGGACGGTCGTACCCCGGGTTTTCTTGTCCACGGCTTCGATGGTGTAGGAGCCGTCCCCGGCGGATTCCCATTTCGTGGCGCTTTCACTTCCGGCGGCCCGGGTGATCAGAGTCACCTTGTCGGCGACGATGAAGGCACTGTAGAAGCCCACGCCGAACTGGCCGATCAGCTCCGGCGTCACAGCTCCCTGCTTGCCTGCGGCGCCCACGCTCTCCAGGAATCCCGCGGTCCCGCTCTTGGCGATGGTCCCGATATTCTCGACGACTTCATCATAGGTCATGCCGATGCCGTTATCGGCGATCTCCAGGGTGCGCCTCTTTTTGTCCGCCCTGATCCTGATCTTGAACTCCGTATCGTCGCCCAGAAGTTCGGGTTCCGTCTGCGCCTTGAAACGGAGCTTGTCGATGGCGTCCGACGCATTGGAGATGAGTTCCCGCAGGAAAATTTCCCGGTGGGAATAGAGAGAGTGGATAATGATGTTCATGAGTTGCTGGACTTCGGTCTTGAACGGATGGGTTTCCTTTTTTACTTCCATGATGCCTCCAAATTTATGTCATTAAAGATATTCAGATAATCTCACTGATCAACGGTTCTCGCGGCGATAGGATGGTCATTAATTTCGGATTGTCAAGCCCCCGCCCCATGTCAGCCCTCCAGCAGCCCCGTATCCGGCAAGTGCGACAATCTGCTCTTCCAACCGCAGGACAAAGGATTTGAAACCATGCCGCCCTGATTTTGAAAAGCGACGTTCCTACCGATGGGTCGCTTCGGGGGGGAAATCCCTACCCTTATGTAGCTTCCGGCGCCCTTCCCTTCCTGCGGACAGGGCCGGTGCAAAGGGTTCGACGGAAGCGACCATTCTTCTCAACAAAGCGGAACAAATGGCATTTTATAATTCATCCCGCCTGTCCGGCGCACCCTTTTTTCATCCTGGCCCGCATCTTGCCCTTAGAGAAGCAAAACGCTTGCTGTCTATGAAAGGAGATCAGCGATGAGAAAAATAGCAATCTACGGAAAAGGGGGCATCGGGAAATCGACAACCACCCAGAACACGGTGGCCGCCCTTGCCGAGATGGGGAAAAAGATCATGGTCGTCGGGTGCGATCCCAAGGCGGACTCGACCCGGTTGCTGCTGGGCGGGTTGTCGCAGAAGACCGTTCTCGATACGCTCCGCGCCGAAGGCGAGGATCTCGATCTCGAGGATGTGGTGAAGTCGGGTTTTCGCGGGACCCGCTGCGTCGAATCGGGCGGGCCGGAGCCGGGTGTAGGATGCGCCGGCCGGGGGATCATCACCGCGATCAACCTCCTGGAACAGTTGGGCGCCTATTCCGACTCCTTCGGCCTCGATTATGCCTTCTATGACGTCCTGGGGGACGTGGTCTGCGGCGGGTTTGCGATGCCGATCCGCGAAGGCAAGGCCAAGGAGATCTATATCGTCGTCTCGGGGGAGATGATGGCCATGTACGCGGCCAACAACATCTGTAAGGGGATCGTCAAGTTTGCCGAGGCCGGCGGGGTCCGCCTGGGCGGCCTGATCTGCAATAGCCGCAAGGTGGACAACGAACAAGAGTTGATCATGGCCCTGGCCGAGAAGCTGGGGACCCGTATGATCCATTTCGTTCCCCGGGACAACGTGGTGCAGCGGGCGGAGATCAACCGGAAGACCGTCATTGAGTTCGAGTCGACGGCGGCACAGGCCGATGAGTATCGCAAGCTCGCCAGGACCATTGACGAAAATCAATTGTTCGTCATCCCGAAGCCGATCACCACGGACGAACTGGAGGCGATCCTCATCAAGTACGGAGTGGATCAATAGGCGACGGCGATCACCGAAATGCAAAGGAGAAATCAAGAGATGCAGATGATCAGAGCGATTGTAAGGCCTGAAAAGGTCGACGCGGTATTGGAAAAATTGATGGCGGAGGGTTTTCCGGCCGTTACGAGAATGGGGGTTTCGGGCCGGGGCAAGCAGCGGGGGATCAAGATCGGCGACATCACCTATGACGAAATCCCCAAGGAACTGTTGCTGATGGTCGTTCCGGATGCGGACAAGGACCTCGTAATCAAGATCGTCCTCGGCACTGCGCGGTCGGGCGGCAAGGGCGCCTTCGGCGACGGCAAGATCTTCGTCTCCCCCGTGGACGAGGTCTACACGGTGAGCTCCGGGATCAAGGAGACCGCCGCCGGAACGGAGGAGGTGAAGCTGTGAAAGAGGTCATGGCGATCATCCGGATGAACAGGATCAACCAGACGAAGAAGAGCCTGACCGAGGCGGGGATCACTTCCATGCACGCGCGGGAGTGCCTCGGCCGGGGAAAGGGTCTGGTGAGCATCGAGCTCCTCAAAGGGGCGGAACAGGGGTACGAAGAGGCGATCTCCCTGCTGGGAAACAGCCAGCGGCTCATCCCCAAAAGGGTGATCTCGATCATCGTTCCCGACAAGCTCGTCCACAGGGCCGTCTCGACGATCATCTCGGTCAACAGGACGGGCAAGTCCGGCGACGGAAAGATCTTCATTTTGCCCGTGAGGGATGCCGTCCGGATCCGGACCGGCGAGTCGGGCGATGAGACCCTCGACGATGTGTGAAGGCTATAAAGGAGAAAGATCATGGCGACAACAGCTACAGACAGGATGATGGAGACGAGCATCGACCCGGCGGAGGTCAAGGAAGAGATCCTCCGGAAGTATCCTGTGAAGGTGGCCCGCAAGCGCGCCCGGCAGATCATTGTCAACAAGGTGGACGCGGATCGTCAGGCGCCGGAGATCATGGCCAACACCCGGACCATTCCCGGCATCCTCACGATGCGGGGATGCGCCTACGCGGGGTGCAAGGGGGTGGTCCTGGGCCCCACGCGGGACATCCTGCAGATCACCCATGGGCCGATCGGGTGCGGCTTCTACAGTTGGCTTACGCGGCGGAACCAGACCCGGCCGAAGACCGAAAGCGATACGAACTTCATGCCTTACGCCCTCTCCACGGACATGCAGGAGGAGGAGGTGATCTTCGGCGGCGAGAAGAAACTCAAGAAGGCCATCGAGGAGGCAATCGCACTCTTTCACCCCAAGGCGATCGGGATCTTCTCCACCTGCCCGGTCGGCCTGATCGGCGACGACGTCCATGCCGTGGCCCGGGAGATGGAGGAGAAGTACCCCGGGGTCAACATCTTCGGGTTCAGTTGCGAGGGATACAAGGGGGTAAGCCAGTCGGCCGGCCACCACATCGCCAACAACAAGGTTTTCACGGAGGTGGTGGGGCAGATCGAGACGCCCAAAGAAGGGGCCTTTCGGCTCAACATCCTGGGCGAGTACAACATCGGCGGCGACGCCTTCGAGATCGAGCGGATCACGGATCTGTGCGGGCTCACGCTCCACTCCACTTTCAGCGGAAACTCGGAGTACGACGAGTTCGCCAGCGCCCATACGGCCGATCTGAACGTGGTCATGTGCCACCGCTCGATCAACTACCTGGCGGAGATGATGGAGAAGCGCTACGGGATCCCCTGGTTCAAGGTCAACTTCGTCGGAGCCGCGGCCACCGCCAAGTCCCTCCGCCGGATCGCCGCCTACTTCGGAGACGAGGAGCTGATCGCGCGGGTGGAGAAGGTGATCGCCGAAGAGATGGCCGAGGTGGAAAAGGTGCGCATGGAGGTCCGCTCCCGCTGCGAGGGAAAGCTCGCCATGCTCTTCGTGGGCGGCTCCCGCGCCCACCATTACCAGGAGCTCTTCACGGAGATCGGGATGAGAACCGTCTCTGCCGGCTATGAATTCGGCCATCGCGACGATTACGAGGGGCGCAGGGTCCTGCCGAACATCGCCGTCGATGCCGACACGCGCAACATCGAGGAGTTGAGCGTCGAGCGCGATCCGGAGCGATACCGGGCGCGCAGGGACGAAGCCGAATTCAAACGGCTTGAGCAGGAAACGGGGATCCGCTTCAACGAATACCAGGGGATGATGCCGGAGATGGCCGGCGGCACCCTGATCATCGACGATTTAAACCATCACGAGGCGGAGGTCCTCATGGAGAAGTACAAGCCGGACATCTTCTGCGCCGGCATCAAGGAAAAGTACGTGATCCAGAAAGCGGGCATACCGCTCAAGCAGCTCCACAGCTACGACTACAGCGGGCCTTATGCGGGATTCCGGGGCGCCGTCAACTTCTACCGGGAGATCGACCGCCTGGTGAACACAAAAATGTTCCGTTTCGTGAAGGCCCCCTGGCAGGAACATCCCGAGCTTGCGGGCAGCTACGCCTGGAACAGATAAGAGGTATTCGGAAGGAGATTGGTCATGCTACTGAGACATACACCTGAACAACAAACCGAACGGACGGCGCTGACGGTCAACCCGGCCAAGACATGCCAGCCGGTGGGCGCCATGTATGCGGCGCTGGGAATCCACAACTGCCTGCCCCACAGCCACGGCTCGCAGGGATGCTGCGCCTACCACAGGAGCGCCCTGACCCGGCACTACAAGGACCCGATCATGGCGACGACCAGTTCCTTCACGGAAGGCGCCTCGGTTTTCGGCGGCCAGGCGAACCTGCTGGAATCGATCGGCAACATCTTCGCCGTATACGGTCCCGATATCATCGCGGTGAACACCACCTGCCTGTCGGAGGTGATCGGCGATGACCTGAACCAGATCATCAACAAGGCGCAGGCCGATGGGAAAATCCCCCCGGGGAAAAGGGTCATCCATGCCAATACGCCGAGCTTTAAGGGGTCCCACGTCACGGGCTTTTCCAACATGACCCAGGCGATGGTCCAATACCTGGCGGAGAATACCGGAGCGAGGAGCCGCCGGTTCAACATCCTCCCGGGGTACGTCGAGCCCTCGGACATGGCGGAGATCAAGCGGATCGCCGCGGAGATGGGAGCCCCTTCGGTGATGTTTCCCGACACCTCCGAAGTGGTCAACGCCCCCCTGGACGGCAAGTTCCACATGTATCCCAAGGGGGGCGCGAAGGTGGAAGCCATCCGGAGCGCCGGGGACAGCGCCCTCACCTTCGCGCTGGGAAGGACCGCCTCCCTGGCGGCAGCGAAGCTCCTCGACACGAAGTGCAAAGTGCCCTTCGAGGCGCTCGATCTCCCCATCGGCCTTCGGGCGACCGACGCCCTGATCGACGCCCTCCGGAAGGCGGCCGGGGTGGGCGTCCCGGAGAGCATCATGGCGGAGCGGGGGCGGGTGGTGGATCTGACCACCGACATGCACCAGTATTTTTACCGGAAGAAGGTCGCCCTGATCGGGGACCCCGACCACCTGCTCCCGCTGACCCAGTTCCTGACCGACCTCGATATGGAGGTAACCCTCGTGGTCACGGGGACGCCGGCGGGACCAAAGTTCGAAAAGCGGATCAGGGAGTTCGCGGGGGAGGGGACAGTCGTGAAACAGGGGCTCGGCGCCGACCTGTTCCAGTTTCACCAGTTCGTGAAGAAGCTCCGGCCGGACCTCCTGTTCGGCAACACCTATGTGAAATATATAGCCCGGGACGAAGATATCCCGTTGATTCGTTTCGGATTTCCGATCTATGACCGGGTCGGCCACCAGTATTTCCCGATCGTCGGGTACCAGGGGGCGCTCCGGCTACTGGAGAAGATCCTCACGGCCCTCCTCGACCGGCAGGACCGCGACGCGCCGGAGGAGAGCTTTGAACTGGTGATGTGAATAGAAAATAGGGACAGATACCTATTTCCCCTATTTTCTTGGGCGAAATAGGGGAGCTGTCCCCCTATTTATGAACAAGGACGTCGAGTTGAGGGAGATATGAGATGATCGAAATCTTGGAAGAACGCAAACAACAGGTCTATCAAAAGGGCGACAAGGAGAAGTTCGACCTGGCCTGCGACAAGAAAAGCCTGGCGGGCGCGGTAAGCCAGCGGGCCTGCGTCTTCTGCGGCTCCCGCGTCGTCCTCTACCCGATCGCCGACGCCCTCCATCTCGTCCACGGCCCCGTAGGGTGCGCGGCCTATACGTGGGACATCCGCGGCTCCCTCTCCTCGGGACCGGAACTCCACCGGCTGAGCTTCTCCACGGACCTGAGGGAGAAGGAGGTGATCTACGGGGGGGAGAAGAAGCTCTACGCGGCCCTGACGGAACTGATCACGGCCCACCGTCCCAAGGCGGCCTTCGTCTACGCCACCTGCATCATCGGCCTCATCGGCGACGACGTGCAGGCGGTCTGCAAAAAGGTCGAGGCCGAGCAGGGGATCCCCGTCATCCCGGTCCACTCGGAGGGGTTCCGGGGGACGAAGAAGGACGGCTACAAGGCCGCCTGCGAGGCCCTCTTCAGGCTCGTCGGCGAGGACAGCCAGACGCCGGCGCCCCCCCTGGGGATCAACATCCTCGGCGATTTCAACCTCGCCGGAGAAACCTGGATCATCAAGGAGTACTACCGGCGGATGGGGATAAACGTGATTGCCTGCATCACCGGGGACGGCCGGGTGGACGAGATCCGGCGGTCGTACCGCGCCTTGCTCAACGTGGTCCAGTGTTCAGGTTCGATGACCCAACTCGCCATGATGATGAAGGAAAAATACGGAATCCCCTTCGCGCGGGTCTCCTATTTCGGCATCGAGGACACGGCGGAGGCGCTCTACACGGTGGCGCGCCATTTCGGGAATCCCGGGGTGCTGGAAAAAACGGAAGAGCTGGTGCGGGACGAGGTGAACCGGATCTATCCCGAGGTGCGCAGGTATCGGGAAGCACTGGAAGGGAAAAAGGCCGCCATCTACGTGGGCGGCTCCTTCAAGGCCTTCTCGCTCGTCAAGGCGTTTCGCCATCTCGGGATGCAGACCGTCCTCGTCGGCTCGCAGACCGGCAACCGGGAGGACTACGGATACCTGAAGGAGATCTGCGACGAGGGGACGATCATCGTCGACGATGCGAACCCGCTGGAGCTCTCCCGGTTTATGACGGAAAAAGAGGTCGACCTCCTGGTCGGAGGCGTCAAGGAGCGCCCCATCGCCTACAAGATGGGCGTCGCCTTCTGCGACCACAACCACGAACGCAAGATCGCCCTGGCGGGATTCGAAGGAATGGTCAATTTCAGCCGGGAGGTCTACGGATCGCTGATGAGCCCCGTGTGGCGGTTTTCTCCCGCACGGCAGAGGCGAATCGCGTCCGGGAAGGAGGAAAAAGATGGAAGCATTGACAGAAATAAAGAAATCGCCGCCTGAAGCAACCTCAGCGAATTTCGTTTCCACGAGAAACGCCTGCAAACTTTGCGCACCCCTGGGCGCCGGCATCGCCTTCCGGGGCATCGAGGGGTGCATCCCGCTGATCCACGGGTCGCAGGGTTGCTCCACCTATATCCGCCGGTACGTGATCAGCCATTTCAAGGAGCCGATCGACATCGCTTCGTCAAATTTCAGCGAGGAGAGCGCCATTTTCGGCGGCGGGGACAATCTGAAAACGGCCCTCGACAACCTCACGCGGCAGTACAAGCCCGCTGTCATCGGGATCGCCAGCACCTGTCTTTCCGAGACGATCGGCGACGACATCCGGCTCTATCTCGACCAGTACGTGAAGGCTAAAAAGGGGGAGGAGATCCCCCTCCTCCTTCACGCCTCGACCCCCAGCTACCGGGGGACGCATGTGGACGGGTTCCATGAGGCCGTCCGGACCGCCGTCGTGGCCCTCGCCCGGGGCGGCCCCCGAGAAGAGAGCCTCAATGTCCTTCCGGGATTTATCTCCCCGGAGGACCTGCGGCATCTCAAGGAGATCCTCGCCGATTTTCCCATCGGCACTACGCTCCTGCCCGACTACTCCGAGACGCTCGACGGGGAGTCTTGGGAGGCATATCAGAAGCTCTCCGCGGGCGGCACAACGATGCAGGCCATCCGGGAGATGGGGAGGGCCAAGGCCACGCTTCAGTTCAGCAAAAGCCTTGCCGGGCAAAAGACGGCGGCAACGCACCTGGAGGAAAAGTTCGGCGTGCCGGCGGTGAACCTGACCATGCCGATCGGTATCCGGGCTTCGGACCGGTTTTTCGAAGCGATCCGCGAATGGACGGGACTTCCCGTTCCGAAAAAATACGAACGGGAGCGGGGCCGACTCGTCGACGCCTACATCGACGGCCACAAGTATCTCTTCGGGAAACGGGCCGTCATCTATGGGGAGGCGGATTTCGTGACGGCGATGGTCTCGTTTCTCGACGAGATCGGGATCGTTCCGGCCCTCTGCGCCACAGGGGCCGCCACAGGGGGATTCCGGCAGGAGGTGCTGTCGGTGATCGATAATACCCGCGAGGCGCCAGAGATCGTTGATGATACCGACTTCATGACCATGCTGGAGACCGCCCGGGGGGTCGGCGCGGAGATCGTCATCGGCAACAGCAAGGGGTACTCCCTCGCCAGGAAACTCGGCATTCCGCTGGTCCGGGCGGGGTTTCCCATCCACGACCGGATCGGCGGGCAGCGCATCCTCCACGTGGGGTACCGGGGGGCGCAACAACTCTTCGATCGGATCGTCAACACGCTTATCGAGGCGGGCCAGGAGGCATCGCCCATAGGGTACAGCTATATTTAGGGGAGACGCATATGAACACCGATAACCATCCCTGTTTCAGCAAAGACGCGAAGCACCGCTTCGGCCGGATCCACCTGCCCGTGGCGCCCCGCTGCAACATGCAGTGCAACTACTGCAACCGCGATTATGACTGCGTCAACGAATCGCGGCCGGGCGTGACGGGAGCTGTCCTCAAGCCGCACCAGGCCGCCGATTATCTCGACGCGGTTCTGAAGAAGATCGATAACATCGCCGTCGTCGGCATCGCGGGACCAGGCGATCCCTTCGCCAACGGGGACGAAACCATGGAGACGCTGCGGCTCGTCCGTGAGAGGCATTCCGGGATGCTCCTGTGCCTGGCGACAAACGGCCTGGGACTTACCCCATACATCGATGAGCTCTGCGGGCTTAAGATCAGCCACGTGACACTGACCGTCAACGCCGTCGATCCGGAGATCGGCCGGAAGATCTACGCCTGGGCCAGGGTGAACGGCAAGATGTACCGGGGGCTCGACGCCGCTCGGATCATCCTGGAGAAACAGGTCGAAGGGATCCGGAAGCTCAAGGAAAAGGGGATCGTCGTAAAGATCAACACGGTCGTCATCCCCGGCGTCAACGACGGCCACGCAGCAACGGTTGCCGAGGCCATGTCGCGGATGAAGGCCGATATCATGAACTGCATGCCGCTCTACCACGTCGCCGGGACCCCTTTTGAGGGGATCGAATCCCCGTCGGAAGAAAAGATGAAGGCGATCCGCGGCGAGGTGAGTCTCCACATGCCGCAGATGTCCCACTGCCACCGCTGCCGTGCGGACGCCGCCGGCATGATCGGAGAGGCGCCGAACGAAGAGATCATGGCGCTGCTGAAGAGTGCGTCGGTGCCGCGTGCAACGGCGGCGCGGTCCTGCGTGGCCGTGGCCAGCCGGGAGGGGATTTTCGTCAACCAGCATCTGGGCGAGACGACGGCACTCTGGATCTTCGGCCTCCGCGGGGGAAAGGCGGAACTGGTGGAGCGCCGTTTTGCGCCTCCCCCGGGTAGTGGAACCGAACGCTGGACGGCCATGGCCGGGATGCTCAATGACTGTGGCGCCGTCCTGACGTGCGGAATCGGATCCTCTCCGCAACGCGTCCTGGAGCGCGCCGATATCCGGGTCGTCGTCATGGAGGGCATGGCCAGCGAAGGGGTCGAGGCGGTTCTCGCCGGACGGGAGGTGCCTAAGATCCTTCTGAGGACTGCCGGCATGTGCGGTATGGGAAAGAGCTGCGTCGGGAACGGAATGGGGTGCGGGTAAATAATCGATCATTGGGGATGGCTTTTAAATCCTTCCCCAATACTGGGAGGAGAAAGATGAAAAAACCGAAGCATCATATCTTTGTCTGCGGTAGCTTCCGGGCAGGCGGGGGACCGCAGGGGGTCTGCAACAAGAAGAATTCGCTGGGGTTGCTCCAGTATCTCGAACAGGAGCTTGCGGACCGCGGCCTGCCGGACGTTGTCGTCTCCAGCACGGGATGTCTGAAGGCCTGCGACACGGGACCCGTCATGATCGTCTATCCGGAGAACTGGTGGTTCGGTCGCATCGAGAGCGAGGCGGCCATCGACGCGATCATCGACGCCCTGGAAGGGGGCCGACCCGCGGAGGCGTACCTGATGGCGTGAGGGTTCCATTATACGGGATGGAGAAATAATGATATTATACGCCCTGGCGGGGGGGTCAACAACCTCTCGGGGGGCGAGAAGCAGCGGGTGGCGATCGGCCGGGCGGTCCTCGCCAATCCCAGGCTCCTGCTCATGGACACCCTGAAGTTTCAGATCATCCCCTATTTGAAGGGCGTAAGCGAAAGGTTCGGAATCCCCTATCTGTTCATCTCCCATTCGCTCATGGAGATGCGGCTCATCGTGGATCGGGTCCTGGACTGACCCCTCGCGGGACACTCCCACCGGAGACGCGGATAGCATCCCGCCTGTGTCTCCGGAATCCGGATGAGTTTCATGCGCGATGCTCAATGGTTGTCCGTGGTGCCGGGAGGCGGCCTCCCATCTCCTCAGCCCGCCTACTCCGGCGCTTCAATTTTATCTGTTGACAATGTCTTTTTTTTAGTCATAATACGGCCATGATCTTAAGCCTTGGAAATATTCAAGTCCAGCAGCAGCAGCGCCAGCGAATCCATGATTCGCCTCGGATTGGATATTTCTAAACGTACTTTGTGAAATAAAAAATCTGGCCCCGGCGAATCAAGCGATCGCCGGGGCCTTTTTTATTGGTGCACTGAGGGGTCGTCCAACGGCAGGACAACAGGCTCTGGACCTGTTGATTGAGGTTCGAATCCTCGCCCCTCAGCCATGTCAAAGTTCCGCATTGTAGGAAACGAGAGGAGCAAAGGCGATGAAGGTGAAACTGCAACGGATCAATATCGACGTCGAAAATTTCAACGCGTTCGATCACGCGAACGGTGAACGCCCGGCGCAGCTTCTGGGCGGCAGAGCCGGTTTGCCGGCCTCTCCGTGCCGCAGGTCGGAAGAGAGCATGCCGGATCGGGACTATGTGAAATTGATGGAAGAGCGCTATGGAATCTGTGAAGAGGGTATCTTTTAATCGGCGCCCTTGACTTGGTGATCGCGATGAGCGGTCCGAGGACGCCTTCGACATATGTTGTTGCCGGAGAAATCGCAATCGCCACGGCAAAGAGATCCGGACCGGCCCACATTTTCGTAGTCGTCTCCGACAAACGATACAAAATTGTCTCAGTCGTTTCTCTGCACAGCCTTCCGGAACATAAATCATTTAACAAATAAATTCATGTACATACAACAATTTTTCATGGTTGGCACCCTCCTTGCGTTATAGCGGATCAAACAGGAGCGCTTGAGGCGCAGGGTTTCATCTAACCACAGAATTTTTGATAACAGAAGCAGGAGGAGAGTGATGAAGACGAATTCAGGTTTTCGGAAGTGGTTTGTACTCGGTTTGTTCATGTTTACGGTACTGGCGGTCCCGGGGGCGCCGCTGCGGGCCGAAGAGGAAAAGCCCACCGGCGATTTTACGGCCGCCGTCCTGAATCAGTACGTCTGGAGAGGCTACGAGCTGAGCAGGAACAGCGTCGTCATCCAACCGTCGATGACCATCGGCTACAAAGGGTTCTCGGTGAACATGTGGGGTAATCTGGACGCCAAGCCCTACTCGCCCGCGACCGCGTCCTATACGGGGACGTGGAACGAGACGGATTTGACCCTCTCCTACGGCAAGACACTTGGGCTATTCAACGTGGGGGGCGGCTATATCTATTATGGTCTGGCTTCGCCGAACAAGGATGCCGCGGATCCGAACGATTCCCAGGAGATCTATGCAAGCTTATCGCTCAATACCCTGCTGTCGCCGACCCTGACGGTCTACAAGGAGATCGATCATTACCGCAACTGGTATTTCCTGCTCGGGATTTCTCATGTTGTCGAATTGAGTAAGATCGTCTCGCTGAAACTGGCGGCCTCTGCCGGCTATCTGCTGAGCACGGATGCGGACGCTTACGCGAAATACGACGGCAACGGCGCGGCGACAACCGACAAATTCAGCAACTTCCACGACGGAACGGTGTCTGCCAGCCTGCCGATCAAGGCGACCGAACGGATTACGATCACGCCGACGCTCTCCTTCATCTTCCCGCTGACCGGCGATGCAAAGGATGAAATGAAGGGGCGGGGTCTCAAGGGAACCGTGTTGCCGTCGGAACGCGACAGCTCGTTCGTCGTGGGAGGCATCCTGGCGAGCTTCAGTTTCTAAGGATGGAACGACCGCCCTTCGGTCAAACGTTGACGCCGTCCCGAAGAGGGGGGGCAGGAAAACAGGAGGTAACAAAAATGAAAAGGTTTATCGGTATTTCAATCATAATGATCTGTTTGTTTTGTGCGGTTGCCGCTTCGGTCCTCGCCGCGGATACGCCGGGAGAGGCGTCGTCCGCGCCGGATCAGCCGGCCCTTTCGGCGACCGCCGCGGCCCCGGCAGCGACAGCCGTCCCGCCGCCGTCTGCCCCGGTAACCCAAAAAACGCTGGATGACCTGAAGAGCGCCATGTCGGTGGGGGTGGACACGGTCTGGGTTCTCTTTACCGCCTTTCTCGTCTTCTTCATGAACCTGGGGTTCGCGATGGTGGAGTCGGGATTGTGCCGGGCGAAGAACACGGTCAACATTCTGGCAAAAAACTTCATCGTCTTCGCGATCGCCTCGGTATCGTTCTGGTTCATCGGCTGGGGGCTGATGTTCGGCGACGGGAATCTCCTCATCGGGCTCAAGGGGCTCTTCTTCGCCGGCGGGGCAGACAACAGCCCGGCGATCGGCGAGGCCTACAAGGGGGTCTATGGGGCGATCAACTGGACCGGTGTGCCGCTCTGGGCGAAGTTCTTCTTTCAACTGGTTTTCGCCGGAACCGCTGCGACGATCGTTTCGGGCGCCGTGGCGGAACGGATCAAGTTCCCCTCCTTCATCTTTTTTTCGTTCATCCTGGTCGGGATCATGTACCCGATTACGGGCCACTGGATCTGGGGCGGCGGATTCCTCCAATCGATGGGGATGTTTGACTTTGCCGGATCCACGGTCGTCCACTCGGTCGGCGGATGGTCCGCGCTGGCCGGCGTGCTGCTGCTCGGCTCCCGCCTGGGTAAATACCGCGCCGACGGGTCCGTCAACCCGATTTTCGGCCACAGTATGTCGATGGTGACCCTTGGGGGGCTCGTGCTGTGGTTCGGATGGTTCGGCTTCAATCCCGGTTCCACGATGGGCGTCGGCGACGGATCCGCGATCGCGCACATTGCCGTGACCACCAACACCGCGGCCGCGATGGCCATCCTCAGCTCGACCGTCGTTTCATGGCTGATCCAGAAGAAACCGGATCTCTCCATGATCGTCAACGGCGCGCTCGCGGGACTGGTCGCGATCACGGCGCCCTGCGCCTTCGTGAGCGTGGGGTCGTCGGCCGTAATCGGCCTCATCGCCGGCGTGCTCGTGGTCTTTGCGGTCCTGATGTTCGACAAGCTGAAGATCGATGATCCGGTGGGCGCCCTCTCGGTCCACCTGGTCAACGGCATCTTCGGCACCCTGGCCGTGGGCCTCTTCGCCCAGGACAAGATTACGGGGACGGCGACCGGGAACGGCCTGCTGTTCGGCGGCGGGTTGAAGCTTCTTACCGCGCAGGCGGCGGGTGTCGTGGCGGTCGGAATTTTCACCTTCGTCGTCGCATTCGCTGTCTTTTACCTGATCAAGGCGGTCATGGGCCTCAGGGTATCGGCTGAAGAGGAGATTACCGGACTGGATCTGGGCGAACACGGAACCAAGGCTTATCCCGACTTCCAGGGGTTCCTGACGAAGTAATCCCCTTCGCCGGGCCCAAACGATTGAAAGGAGAATTCAACATGAAACTGATCATAGCGATTGTAAAACCGGAAAAGCTGACCGACGTGAAACAGGCGCTCGTCAAGGCGGATGTGGGGAAGATGACCGTCTCCAGCGTCATCGGATGCGGCGCGCAGGGAGGGTACACGGAGTCCTACCGGGGCGCCTTCACCGAGGTCAACCTGCTGGACAAGGTTCGCTTCGAGATTGCGGTCAACGATGATTTCGTCAAACCGACCATCGAGGCGATCATCAAGGGGGCAAGGACCGGGAAAATCGGCGACGGGAAGATCTTCGTCGTCCCGCTGGAGGAGTGCATCCAGGTGCGGACCGGTGAGACGGGTCCGAAAGCCGTGGGGTGAAAACCGTTCAGGGCGGTCAACAGAAAGGTTTGAACCATCACGGGGGGTCCCGACCATCGTGTGGAAGGAAGAGTTGGGCGCCTGCGTCCAGCCGGTGAGGGGGCGGCCCGCCGGGGCTCGCGCCCCCTCACCATCCTTTTGCCTGACGGGCAAGGCGGAAGGGATTCATACGATTCATCCTGACCTCTCCGCGGCAGTGTGAGGACAAGGCCATGAAGACGACGGAATTGGGAGCCGACGATGATCTTCTGAAGATTACGCTCGCCGACTTCGAGAAACAGATGATCGTTTCCGCCCTGGCGCAGACCGGCGGAAACCAGAACAAAGCGGCCCTGCGGCTGGGAACCACCAAGCGGATCCTCTCGTACCGCGTCCGCAAATACGGGATCGATCTCGGAAGGTTCCGAAAAAAGGGACGATAAGAACAAAAAAAGCATGCACCGCCTGCTACATTTCATTTTATAAAGCCTCCTTTCCTGTGGTATGAGAGTGCATCGCATTGCACTACCCTGAAAGGCGGCAACCCATGACGGAACCCTCAAAGAACGAAGCGCCACCGGAAAAACCGGTGGAACGCTATCAGCGGCAAATCGCTTCCGAACTCAAGATCGGGGAGGCGCAGGTCGCGGCCACCGCGCAGCTCCTCGGCGAAGGAGCGACGGTCCCCTTCATCGCCCGCTACCGGAAGGAGGCGACCGGAACCCTCGACGAAGTACAGATCACCGACATCCGCGATCGCCTTGTCCAGCTCGAAGAACTGGACAAGCGCCGCGAGGCGATCCTCAAATCGCTGACAGAGAGGCAACTCCTCACCGACGAACTTGCCGGAAAGATCGCCGCCGCCGGAACGCTTGCCGTTCTCGAGGACATCTACCTCCCCTTCCGCCCCAAACGGCGGACACGGGCGACCGTCGCCCGGGAGAAGGGGCTGGAACCGCTCGCGCAGCGGATTTTCACCCAGGCAGAGGCGTTCGATCCGCTCGTTGCGGCGGCCGCCTTCGTCGACCCGGAGAAGGGTGCGGCCACGGCAGAGGAAGCACTGGCAGGGGCGAGGGACATCATCGCCGAGGGGG
>CAYSSF010000087.1:5486-16353 GCA_964433455.1 uncultured Syntrophaceae bacterium | reverse complement strand
GGCATGAAAGACGCGTACAGTTTTGATATGGACGAGGCGGGAAGCGAAATCAGCTATCGGAAGATGTTTGACGCCTATCAACGGATTTTCACCCGCTGCGGCCTGAATTTCCGTCCGGTCGAGGCGGACTCGGGAAGCATCGGCGGAAAGTATTCTCATGAATTCATGGTGATGGCGGATTCCGGGGAAGATGCCGTCTGCTACTGCGGCGCATGCGACTATGCGGCAAATCTGGAGAAGGCAGAGATCTCCCGGCCGGCGGAGGACGCGCCTGCGGGCGTGACGCCCCCCGTCGAGGAGGTGAACACCCCCGGTGTACGGACCATCGAAGAGGTCTGCGGCTTTTTGGAGGTCCTTCCGGAAACGGTCGTCAAGACCCTGATCTTTTCTGCGGACGGTGCGCCGGTTGCGGTCCTGATCCGCGGAGACCATGAGGTCAATGAGATCAAGGTGAAAAACTTCCTCGGTTGCGATTTGCTGGAACTGGCCGATGATGAGATGATCCGCAACTGTACCGGCTCGCCCCGCGGGTTTGCGGGCGCCGTAGGAATCAAGGCGCGGATCATTGCCGATTACGCACTTCTCGGGATGGCGGATTGTGTGATGGGCGCCAACCGTGAGGATTTTCACCTCCGTCATGTCAGGCCCGGAAGGGACTTTTTGATTGCAGACCATTGCGATCTGCGGGTTGTGACCGAATCCGATCCCTGTCCCCGCTGTGGCGCGGAAACGCGCTTTGCACGCGGCATTGAAGTCGGCCATGTCTTCAAATTGGGGACCAAGTACAGCAAGGCCATGCGGGCCGTCTATCTCGACCGCGAGGGCCATGAGCGGACCATGGTGATGGGATGCTACGGAATCGGCATCGGTCGGACGGTCGCCGCGGCCGTCGAGCAGAATCACGATGCGGACGGGATCATCTGGCCACTGCCGCTTGCCCCCTATTCTGTGATCATCACTCCTGTGAATGTCAATGAAAAAGCGCTCTTATCCGCAGCGGAGGATCTTTACCTTGCACTCGCGGCCCATGGTGCGGATGTGATCCTGGATGACCGCGACGAGAGGGCCGGTGTAAAATTCAAGGACGCCGACCTGATCGGGATTCCTTACCGCGTCACGGTCGGTCCAAAGCGGCTGGCCGAAGGGAAAATGGAGATCAAAACCCGGCGTTCCGGAGAGGTTATCGCATTGCCGGTCTCCGAGGTGGCGCCGTTTCTGAAGGACTTAGTGCTGAGGACTTAGTGCTGAGGACTGAGTCTTTCACTCAGCACTCAGCACTAAGATTTTCACTCAGCACTTAGAACTTAGCACTTGGTTTTTCACTCAGCACTTAGGAATTTCATGCTTCGTATCAACGACATCCTGGATAAGGTCCAGTCCTATCTCTCGCCCGACGAACTCGGAATGATCGAAAAGGCCTACATCTTTTCCGCATCCGTCCATCAGGGGCAGATCCGCCTCTCCGGCGAACCCTATCTGACCCATCCGATGGAGGTCTGCGGCATCCTGGCGGACATGAAACTCGACGCGGCGACGCTGGTGACGGGCCTTCTGCACGATACCGTCGAGGATACGCTGGCCACACTGGAGCAGATCGAAGAGGCCTTCGGCAAGGATGTGGCGTTTCTCGTCGACGGCCTGACAAAGATCAGCAAGATCACACTCGGCAATCAGGAGGAGAGGCAGGCGGAAAATTTCCGCAAGATGATTCTTGCGATGTCGTCCGACATCCGTATCCTTCTCATCAGGCTCGCGGACCGGATCCACAACATGCGGACCCTGGAATTTCAACCCAAAGACCGGCAACTTTACATTTCAAGAGAATCGCTGGATCTGTACGCGCCGCTGGCCAACCGGCTCGGAATCAACTGGATGAAAATCGAACTGGAGGACCTCTCCTTCCGCTATCTCGACTATGAAGCCTACAATGAACTCGCCAGACGAATCGTAAAAAAGCAGGAGAAACGCAATCAGTATACCGAGGAGGTCAAGGGAATCATCCTCAAATCGATGGAGACCTTCGGCATCCGGGGCGAGGTCGAGGGAAGGGCCAAACATTTCTACAGCATCTACATGAAGATGAAGGAGCAACACATCGATTTTGACGAGGTTTATGACCTTACCGCATTCCGGATCATCCTCGATTCGGACAAGGACAAGGATTGTTACGAGGCTTTGAGCATGGTGCATGCCCTTTGGACGCCGGTCCCCGGAAGGTTCAAGGATTACATCGCAATGCCGAAGGCCAACCACTATCAGTCCCTCCATACCACGGTGATCGGACCCTACGGGGAGAGGGTCGAGATCCAGATCCGGACCCGGCCGATGCACGACTGGGCGGAGGGGGGGATCGCCGCCCACTGGCGCTACAAAGAGGGAGGTTCCTTTTCCCCGGATGACGATCAGATCAAGAAGCTTCGGGATCTGCTGGATGCACAGCAGGAGATCAAGAATCCCAGAGAGTTCATGTCCAATCTGAAGGTGGCTTTGTTCCCCGAGGAAGTCTATGTCTTCACCCCGAACGGGGATGTGAAATCCTTTCCCAAGGGGGCGACCCCCATCGATTTCGCCTACAGCATCCATACGGATATCGGCAATCAGTGCATCGGCGCCAAGGTGAACCGGAGCATCGTCCCGCTGAAATATCAACTGCGGAATGGCGACAGGATCGAAATCATTACCCAGGCGGGCCACCACCCCAGCAAGGATTGGCTGAAATATGTGGTGACCTCCCGTGCGATGGCCAAGATCCGGAACTGGGTAAAAACCGAAGAACGCAAGAAAAGCGTAACCCTCGGTCGCGATCTTCTGGAGAAAGAGTTCAAGAAACACCACCTGAAATTCGGCCAAATTTCCAAAACCACTGAAATGCAAGCGGTATTTAAAGAACTGCATACCGAATCCCTGGATGATCTGCTGGCCTTCGTCGGCTACGGAAGGGTGTCGCCCAAGCATGTCGTCCACCATTTTCTGCCGGAAGAGGAGGTCAAGAACGAGGAGCCGTTTGATAAGACTCATAAAAAGGGTTCGGAGACGGAACCGATCGGCGTGTCGCTGACCGGGATCGAGGACATCATGGTCCGTTTTGGAAAGTGTTGCGATCCGATCCCCGGGGATGAGATCATCGGTTATATTTCGCGGGGGAGAGGAATCACCGTTCATACGGCCAATTGCGTCCATGTGCGGGATATGGATCCCGAGCGGCTGGTGAATGTTCAATGGGATCTCCATGAAAAACGGGAATACCCGGTCCAGATGAAGATCGTCTGCCACGACAGCAAGGGGATTCTGGCCGATATCAGCACCGCAATTTCCTCTCAGGACGTCAACATTTACCATGCCGAGATCAATACCGCGGCGGACGGTCAGGCAACCTGTCATTTCGGCGTCAAGGTAAAAAATCTCAAGCAGTTTAATAAAATTTCCGCTGCGATCCGAAAGTTGCGCGGGGTCATCTCGGTGGAGCGGGTCTGGCACTCCTGACCTTGCGGCTGAAGGCAGGGGATGATGATTCCATTGACAGCAGGCGTTCGTTTGCTGTATGAAGCGCAAGCCTTCAAGAACCATAAGGCTGGAGAAGGAAATCATGAAATATATAAATGGTTGGCCCTTGAAATATGGAGTATTTGCGCTGGCCGTGATCCTGGTTTGCCTGATTCCGCAGACCGGCTTCGGTGCGCCCAAACAGGATTCCTATACGGTTTTACTCGACCCCGCCCATGGGGGAGATGAACCGGGTGTCGTCTCGGACAAACTGCGCGAGAAGGATCTGACGCTGAAACTGGCCCTTCTGATCCGCGAAGAGGCGCAGAAAATACCCGGACTGCGTGTCCAATTGACACGATCTACGGACCAAACCCTGTCGATCGCGGAGAGGGTGAAGTCAACCGGGACAACGAAGGCAGACGCCCTGCTGAGCCTTCATCTGAATGCCGGTTTCGGAAAGAGTGCGAACGGGTATGAGGTCTATTTCCCGGGATTTCGGCAGCCGCTCCTCGGTGGAAGCAATTCATCAGCGATTATTAACGATATGGCGCGCAATACCGCCCTGAACGATTCCGTGAGGCTCGCACAGCGCATTCAGGCTGCTCTTGAAACGGTCTTCCCACGGAAGGGACGGGGTCTCCGGGAATCCCCCATCCCGCTTTTGGATGGATTGACCATTCCGGGGTTGGTTGTGGAGATCGGTTTTTTGACCGATCCCGATGACCGGAAGCGGCTGACCTCGGAGCAGACACAGAAGGCCCTTGCCCGGGCGCTGGTGACAGGACTCAGGGATTATTTCCGGAAGACGGCCGAGGGAAAATAGAGGTCTGATCTGAAGACAATCGTACTGGCTTCCAGGAATGCGGGAAAAATCAAAGAAATTCGGGCGATGCTGGTGGATCTCGGCATCAATGTTGTTTCGTTGAATGATTTTCCGGAGATTCCCGAGATCGTCGAAGATGGAAAGAGTTTTCTGGAAAACGCCCTCAAAAAGGGCAGAGCCGTAGCGGAAGCAACCGGAGAAACGGTGCTTGCAGACGATTCCGGATTGGAGGTGGATGCACTCGGAGGGGCGCCCGGCATCCACTCGGCGCGGTATGCCGGAGACGATGCCAGCGATCTGCAGAACAACCGGAAGCTCCTGGAGGAGCTGAAGGGCATTCCCACGGCGAAGCGGGCGGCGGCATTCCGGTGCGTTATGGTCCTCTATTCTCCTGATGGTCGTTTTGAGGCCTTTGAGGGACTCTGGGAAGGACGGATTGCCGAAACGCCTGCGGGGAAGGGCGGATTCGGATATGACCCCCTCTTCTTTCTCCCCGGAGAGGGGATGACGGTGGCCCAACTCTCCCCCGAAGTCAAGAACAGCGTCAGCCATCGGGCACAGGCGTTTGCTAAACTGAAAGAGAGGCTTCAGAACGGATCATAACCGGGGCGTAGCGCAGTCCGGTAGCGCGCCTGCTTTGGGAGCAGGATGTCGAGTGTTCAAATCACTCCGCCCCGACCATTTTTCTTGAAATCCCTCCTTACATTCGAACATCTCCAGATATTCATATATTGCAGAAATATCCGCTGTTCCATCAAAAAATTAAAGTTATTCCCTCACCCTGCCGATATCATTTTCACCTTGAGTTGGATCTGTGAAAGATTCTCCTCGGAGGTCGATGAAAACATAAAGGAGGCGCCAATGAGCATCACTGGATATTTGGGACAGAAGGGCATCCAAAGGAAACTGATCATCTCCTTTCTGCTGATGGGGTTGATCCCGCTGGTTGTTGCGGGGTCCGTATTTTATTACAATTCTTCCCGGGCGTTGCTGAAGAACGCCAACTCGGAGATGACCAATGTCACGGCCAAGGCAATCGAGCTTCTGGATTCCAGCTTCACCGTCTACAAGATGCAGATGGACAATATCTCCGCCCAGTCCAAGCAGTCGACGGAAATGATGCAGTACGGCGTGGATATCGATGAAGGAACGAGGGAGAACATGGAGAAGGTCTATGCAGAGATCCTGAAGGCATATCCATCCTTCCGCCGGATCCGCGTGATCGATGGCGCCGGAACCGAGAAGATATCGACCCCAAAAGCCGCCGCAGCCCAGAATGTTTCCTCCCTCCCGTGGTTTCAGAAGGTTTCAACCGCGAAGGAGATTGCTTTCAGCGATGTCCATATATCGAAAGAGATCGGGGAGCCGGTCATCGTGATGGCCATGGCCTTCAGGACCCAGGAGGGCAAAATCTATGCGGTGATGGCGGTGGATATCCTTGCGGATGCGGCGGCCAAACCGATCAGCAACATCAAACTCGGGCAGGAGGGATTTGCCTATATATTGAACAATGACGGATTGCTCATTTCATACCCTGACAAGGCCAAGATACTCCAGTTGAATTTGAACAGCTATGATTTCGGCAAGGAGATTCTCCGGCAGAAAATCGGGATCACGGAATATTCATGGGAAGGTAAAGTACGCTTCGCCTCGTTCCAGGAATATCCGGCCATGGGATGGATTATCGTTGCGGCGAGTCCCAAAGAGGATATTCTGGCAGCGACGAATACCATGAGGTTCATTTTCATCGTCCTGGTGATCGTGATGGCCCTCCTTTCATTGATCATAGGAATCATTTTCACGATCCGCCTGGTCAAACCCATCAATCGGGTGGTGGTAGGCATTTCGGAGTCTTCCGAACAAGTTTCGTCGGCATCTTCGCAGATATCGTCATCGAGCCAGCAGTTGGCGGAGGGGGCCTCGGAGCAGGCATCGTCGTTGGAGGAGACTTCGGCATCCCTGGAGGAGATATCGTCGATGACGAAACAAAATGCGGACAATGTGAACCAGGCCCGGGCGATGATGACCGAGGCAAAGGGGGTTGTGGAGAAGGCGAACCACCAGATGACGAAGTTGACGGAGGCGATCGGTCAGATCACGCAGTCGAGCGAAGAGACGGCCAAGATTGTCAAGACCATTGACGAAATTGCGTTTCAGACGAACTTGCTGGCGCTCAATGCGGCGGTGGAGGCGGCGCGTGCGGGGGAGGCCGGGGCCGGGTTCGCGGTTGTGGCGGACGAGGTCCGCAATCTGGCGTTGCGGGCGGCGGAGGCGGCGAAGGATACCAGCAGCCTGATCGAGAAGACGATCAAGGCGGTGAGGAACGGCAACGAGATTACGATCGCGACGCAGTCGGCGTTTCGTGCGAACGCGGAGATTTCCGGGAAGATCGGCCAGTTGGTGGACGAGATCGCGACGGCATCCGAGGAACAGGCGCACGGGATCAGCCAGGTGAGTACGGCGGTGGCGGAGATGGACCGGGTCACGCAGCAGACCGCGGCCAGCGCGGAGGAGTCGGCGAGCGCGGCGGAGGAGCTCAACGCCCAGGCCCTGCAGATGCGGGGCTATGTGGGGGAACTTGCGGCGGTTGTCGGTGGAGCGGCGGGGGGCGCCCCGGCCGCTCCGGAGCACAAATCGTCCCTTCCCAGGCCTGCGGGGTCGAGGGGGGAACATTCCGGCCGGAAGAGCGCGCGTAAAACGGGAGGCGCCGCATCGAAGATGCTGATCCCCTTTGACGGTGAGGAAAAAGGAAACTTCAAGGACTTTTGAAAAGAGCGTCCGTTTCGATGGACCGATCAAACATCTCGAGGATCGAAGGGCATGATCGGGCAGCGCAGGTTTTCCGCGTGTGAGCGCGATCAACTGGCAAGTGAAAAGAGGAGTCGGTGATGAAAAATGTCAAGATCAGCGCAAAGATTATTGCAGGTTTCATGTTGGTGGCTGTCATTTCGGGAATCGTAGGCGCCGTTTCGATCTTTTACACAAAGAAAATCACGGTGGCAGACCGGGAGCTTTACACCTTCAATACGATTCCTCTTACCCATATCGGATCGCTTGGCATCAATTTTCAGGAAATCAGGGTTCTTTTTCGCGATGCCATCGCGGAAACCGATGATGTCAGGCAAAAAGAGAAGATGGCTCAAATCCAGAAGCTCAGGCAGGAAAATACCGAGAGCATCGAAAAGATCGGCGAAGCGGCCCATACCAATGAAAAGAAGCAACTCTTTGAGGAACTCAGAATCGGCTTGGCGGGCTACGGCAAAGCGATGGACAAAATGACCGGTCAAATCAACTCGGGCATGGCGGAGGCGGCCTCGGGGGTCCTGCAGACGGACGGATTGATTGCGGCCAGACAGCTCAATGACGCGATCAAAAAATTCTTCGATGCAGGTGTGGCGGAGGCCAAAAAAACGGCAGAAGGCAACGCATCCCTTGCGACCATTTCCAGTTCCATATCCATCGCCTTAACGCTCCTCAACGTCATTGCCGCCGCACTGCTGGGCATTTTGCTGAACACCGCCATTACCCGTCCCATCATTGGGATTTTAACGGGATTGAGGGGAGCTTCCGAGCAGGTTTCGTCGGCATCTTCGCAGATATCGTCATCGAGCCAGCAGTTGGCGGAGGGGGCCTCGGAGCAGGCATCGTCGTTGGAGGAGACTTCGGCATCCCTGGAGGAGATATCGTCGATGACGAAACAAAATGCGGACAATGTGAACCAGGCCCGGGCGATGATGACCGAGGCAAAGGGGGTTGTGGAGAAGGCGAACCACCAGATGACGAAGTTGACGGAGGCGATCGGTCAGATCACGCAGTCGAGCGAAGAGACGGCCAAGATTGTCAAGACCATTGACGAAATTGCGTTTCAGACGAACTTGCTGGCGCTCAATGCGGCGGTGGAGGCGGCGCGTGCGGGGGAGGCCGGGGCCGGGTTCGCGGTTGTGGCGGACGAGGTCCGCAATCTGGCGTTGCGGGCGGCGGAGGCGGCGAAGGATACCAGCAGCCTGATCGAGAAGACGATCAAGGCGGTGAGGAACGGCAACGAGATTACGATCGCGACGCAGTCGGCGTTTCGTGCGAACGCGGAGATTTCCGGGAAGATCGGCCAGTTGGTGGACGAGATCGCGACGGCATCCGAGGAACAGGCGCACGGGATCAGCCAGGTGAGTACGGCGGTGGCGGAGATGGACCGGGTCACGCAGCAGACCGCGGCCAGCGCGGAGGAGTCGGCGAGCGCGGCGGAGGAGCTCAACGCCCAGGCCCTGCAGATGCGGGGCTATGTGGGGGAACTTGCGGCGGTTGTCGGTGGAGCGGCGGGGGGCGCCCCGGCCGCTCCGGAGCACAAATCGTCCCTTCCCAGGCCTGCGGGGTCGAGGGGGGAACATTCCGGCCGGAAGAGCGCGCGTAAAACGGGAGGCGCCGCATCGAAGACGCTGATCCCCTTTGACGGTGAGGAAAAAGGAAACTTCAAGGACTTCTGAAAGACGAGGCGGCGCCAGTCGCTGTGGGTAAATGCGAAGTTTTTAAAAAGCCCGGCAGGAAAGGGACATGGATGAGAAGCCATGAACGAGACTGAAGTTCTGTACCGTCAAACGGATCCTCCGGAACATGGAATCGTCGAAACGCTGCAACAGTCGGCGCCGCTTTCATTGAACCGCGACCGAACCGGCCGGATGCGGGCAGAACAGGCGCTCCGAAAGTCCGAAGAAAAGTCGCGCCGGGAGTGGATGACCATCTTTCAGGCCATAGGCCATCCAACGGTGATTATGGATCCCGAATACCGGGTGATTCAGGCCAATCAGGCGATTTGCCGGATTCTCGGAAAATCCGAGACAGAGCTTTTCGGGAAGCATTGCTATGAGCTTTTTCATGACCATCGGTCGGAACACCCGCCGGCAGAATGTCCCATCCGGAAGATGCTCATCTCCGGAATGGTGGAGACGGTCGAAATGGAAATGGAGCTGCTCGGCAAACGTTTCATTGTCTCCGTAACGCCGCTTCTCGATGACAGGGGACAGATCCAGAAGATCATCCATATCGCGACAGACATCACCTACCTGAAGGAATCGGAAGAGGAAAAGAAAAAACTCCAGGATCGGCTCATCCAGATCCAGAAAATGGAAGCGATCGGCACGCTGGCCGGAGGGATCGCCCATGACTTCAACAATATCCTGATGGGTTTGCAGGGACATATCTCCATGTTTCTCCATGATATGAATCCCGAACATCCCTACCGCGTGAAACTCGAAAACATGGAGAGTTATATCCGGCGAGGCGCCGACCTCACCAAGCAACTCCTGGGGTTCGCCCGGGGCGGAAAATATGATGTAAAGCCAACCAACATGAACGAACTCTTGGGAAAGAGTGCGGATCTGTTCGGCCGCACCCGGAAGGAGATTTCCATTTACAGAAGTTTTTCCGAAGATCTCTGGACGGTGGATGTCGATCAGGGACAGATGGATCAGGTTTTTCTGAATCTTTTCGTCAACGCCTCCCATGCGATGCCCGGCGGGGGGAATCTGGATCTTCAAACGGATAATATCGTCTTCAGCGAGACAGACGTAAAAATGGTCGGAGTGACCAAAGGCCGATATGTCCGGATCTCCGTCACGGATGATGGGGTTGGGATGGACAAGAAGACCATGGAACGGATTTTCGAGCCCTTCTTCACGACAAAACCGAAAGGAATGGGGAGCGGTCTCGGTTTGGCCTCGGCTTACGGTATCATTAAAAATCACGGTGGTGGAATCCACGTCTACAGTGAACCGGAAAAAGGGACGACGATCAAGATCTACCTTCCTGCATCGGACAGTCAACCTCTGATCTGCGAGAAGAAAAAAGGGGAAATTTTCACCGGGTGGGAAACCATCCTGGTGGTCGATGACGAACCGATCAATGTCTCCGTCATGCTGGAGATGCTGGAGATGCTCCACTATCGTGTCCTGCCGGCGGGAAGCGGTCAGGAAGCGATTGCCGTCTATATGGAAAAAAGGGCGGAGATCGATCTGGTCATCATGGACATGATCATGCCCGGGATCAGCGGCGGGAGGACGTTCGACATCCTGCGGGAAATCAATCCCGATGTGGCTGTAATCCTGGCCAGCGGCTACAGTGTGGAAGGTGAAGCGAGAATGATCATCAACCGCGGTTGCCGGGGATTCATCCAGAAGCCGTTCCATCTGCAGGAGCTTTCCCGCAAGGTCCGGGAGGCGCTGGACAACCGGCCCCTGCGGGCGGCGTCCAACCCCGAACGGCCACGCCCAGGCACATCATGATCGTGGCTGTTCCGGCATCATGGATTTCAATACATCGTTCAACACGGATTCCATCTCCTTGCGGATGGTCTCCAATCGCTCCCGTGTAGAGGCTTCGAAGCGCAGAACGAGAACCGGTTGGGTATTGGAGGAGCGAAGAAGGCCCCAGCCATTGCCAAAAGGGACCCGCACGCCATCGATCTCAATGATCTCATGGGTTTTTCGATAGTGTTCCCGGACGGCCTCCACAACGCCGAATTTGATCCGGTCGGGGCAATCGACGCGGATCTCCGGGGTTGCAAAG
>CAYSSF010000087.1:0-5476 GCA_964433455.1 uncultured Syntrophaceae bacterium | reverse complement strand
TGCCGGAGTCCGAGAGGATCTCCAGCAGGCGGACCGAGGCGTAAATCGCGTCGTCAAAGCCGAAATAGCGGTCCGCAAAGAAGATGTGACCGCTCATTTCTCCGGCCAGCAAGGCTTTTTCCTCTTTCATCTTGCCCTTGATCAGGGAATGGCCGGCTTTCCACATGAGGGCACGTCCGCCGTGCCGGGTAATATCGTCGTAGAGTTTCTGCGAACACTTGACCTCCCCGATGATGGTTGCGCCGGGATTTTGTTTCAGGATGGAGCGGGAGAAGAGCAGGAGCAGCTCATCGCCCCAGAGGATCTCTCCGCGGTCGGTGATGACGCCGATCCGGTCGGCGTCTCCATCGTAGGCGATACCGGCTTCAGCCCCGTTTTCCAGGACAAGATGGGTCAAGTCGCGCAGGTTTTCAGGGAGCGTGGGGTCCGGAAAGTGGTTGGGGAAACGGCCGTCGGGATTGCAATAGATATCGGTCACACGGCAGCCGTAGCGCCTGAGCAACGGAAGTGCGAAGAATCCACCCACGCCGTTACCGCCGTCAACCACGATCCGATGCCCGGGCCGTACCTTCAGATGATCAAAGAGATAATCCTGATAGATTCCGGCAATTTCCCCGGGAGATGATTTTCCCTTACCGTTGACATAGTTGCCGTTTTCAATGATTTTCCGCAGATCCTGTATCTGGTCCCCGTAGATCGTATCGGGCCCGATACAGATTTTGAACCCATTGAAATCAGGTGGGTTATGGCTCCCTGTGACCATCACGCCGCCGTCCGACCGGAAATGGCGGACCGCGAAGTAGAGCATGGGGGTTGCGCAGAGGCCGATATCGACGATATCGATTCCGGCAGACCGTATCCCGAGGCCGACGGCATCCTGGTAGTTTTCCGAACTGAGGCGGCAATCCCGGCCCAGAATCATGGTTTTCAGACCACGACGGATCGCATGAGCGCCAATGGCCCGTCCCAGCCGATAGACAAAATCCGGTGTCAGATCGGTGTCCACAACCCCTCTGACGTCATATTCGCGAAACACATCCGGATTCATATTTACCTCCCGGCCTGCGAAAAAGCCTGAAGATCGACGTGGGTGCTCATCAACTGTTCAATTTTGGCAATCTTTTCCGTATCATTGCCCGTCAACAGGGCCTCCATTCCTTCGATCTGCTTGACAATCTCGCAGGTGTCCGCGGCTACGACCAGAAGAGGGGTCGAAAGCGCGGCGGCCTTTGAGATGAGATCGGGCGATGGCAGGATATTGCCGGTCAGGATCACGGCCGCGGCCCTGCTCGAAAGCGCGGCAGCGATCATATCGTCCCGATCGCCGCTCGTGATGACCACCTTGCTCTCTTCCCGGAAGAGAGGGTTCTGCAGTGCGGCGGCGGCGGACATGGAACCGACAAATACCTCCTTGACGGTCTGGCTCAGATTTTCCTCGCCACTGATGATTTTTGCGAACAGACGATCGGCCATATAGCCGACGGAAAAGTGCGAAAGTTCGATGCAATAGGGAATGATGCCCAGCAGATCGATTCCGCTCCGTTTGATCAGCGGCAGGTGCGTATCGCGGAAATCGGCAACGTTGGCGACCTTGTTGATGATGATTCCCTTGCAGCGGACATCTTCCGCACGGACCTGCTTTTTCAGAAAGATGAGGTCATCGAGAATGGCATCGTCATCCCCGCTTGCGATGACGATCAACGGGGCTTCCAGTTGACGGGCCAGCGTAAGGGCATCCAGGTGGACCGAAGCGCCATAGGTGATGTCCTTTCCGCATTCCGCGAAAAAGATCTCTTTGCCCTTTCCGACGCCGTCCTGAAGTTCCAGGAGCTTTTGACGCGTACCGTTTTCATCCAGCATGAAGCGGAGCTTGGAGTGGAGAAAACCGATGCTCATCTCCTCCGGGTTATCCTCCAGATGGAAGATAGTCGTGATCAGCGCGGCATCGTAATCCCAGAGTCTCTTCTTGCGGTACAGGAGCCGCTCGCCAAGCGGCTTGATATAACCGATCTTCCGGTTCAATGCCTTGGCGAGACCGATAATGACACTCGTCTTGCCCGCACTCTGCCGGAGGGATGCGACCACATACTTATCCATTGATCTCACTTCTTTTTTAGATTTCATAAACGGAAGGCCATTTTAAAATCGTAGACACCGGCATCGCGCTTCTTTTTGATGTCGAAGCCCCCTTTTTCGAATACATGGAGCATGGGCTTGTTGTCGATGAGGACTTCGGCGGTGAAACCGAGAAGCCCTTCCCGTTTGGCAAGATAGGTCAGGTATGAGAGCATTTCCTGCCCGATCCCGAGGTTGTGGTGATCGTCCCGGACGGCAAAGGCGACCTCCGCGGTATGGGATTCTTCATCGATTCCGTATTGTCCGACGCCGACGATCTGTTCGTTTTTCGCCGGCCCGACCACCGCCATGATCATCACCTCCCGGGTATAGTCGATGATCACGAAGTCCTGGAGGCGTTCGTGAGGCATATCCCTGCGTTTGGAAAGAAAACGGCGGCTCAGACTCCGTTCCGACAGGGAGTAAAAGAAATCCTTCAGAAGCGGTTCATCGCTGATTTTAACCGGGCGGAGAAAGAGATGGAGACCGGTCTTTGTTGTACGATGGGTCTCGAGGTCTTCCGGATACTCACCTCGTTTACCGGGGATAAAGGCTTGATCCGGGTAGATGATTCCCCGTTTTTTTGCCTCTTCGATCAGCCAGGGACGGAACGTGGGATGGGCGATCGCGATGAGTGACATGGCCCTCTCCCGGACGTTTTTCCCGTGAAGATAGGCAATCCCGTATTCGGTGACAATATAGCGCACGTCGCCGCGGTTCAGCGTTACCCCCGCCGATTCACGCAGCGAGGGGACAATTCGGGAAACGGTGCCGTTCTTCGCTGTGGATTTCAGCGCGAGGATCGTTCTGCCGCCCTTTGCCAGAAGCGCACCCCGCATGAAATCCTGGTGGCCGCCGACGCCGCTGTAGAATGTACCACCGATAGAATCGGATGTGGCCTGGCCCGTAAGATCGATCTCGATCCCGCTGTTGATGGAGACCATGTTGATCTGCTGGGCGATATTCAGCGGATTGTTCGTATAATCAATCGTCCGGAACAGGATGGATGGGTTGTCGTCGAGAAATTTGTAAGTCTCCCTCTTTCCCATCGAGAAGGCGGCAACGGTCTTTCCGGGGTTGAGGGTCTTTTGGGAATTGTCGATGACCCCCGCTTTGATCAGATCCACCACCCCATCGCTGAGCAGCTCTGTATGTACGCCGAGATGCTTCTTGTTGAACAGGTTGGCAAGAACCGCGTTCGGAAGCCCGCCATAACCCACCTGGATGGTGTCGCCGTCCTGGATCAGGCTGGCCACATGGTTCCCGATGCGCTCCGTTGTCTCATTCATCGCGATTCCCGGAAGCTCCAGCAGAGGCTCGTCATGGGGGACTATGAAATCGACATCCGTGATATGGATAAAACCGTCGCCATGAATGCGGGGCATCTCGGTGTTGACCTGCGCGATGATGATCGATGCCCTGTCCGTTGCCGTTTTGACCATATCGACGCTGATTCCGAGACTCATATAGCCGTGCTCGTCGGGGAGGCAGGTCTGAACCAGTGCCACATCGATCCGGACGGCGCCGCTCAGGATCAAGGCAGGCACTTCGGAAAGGGAGACGGGGGTGTAGTCGGCAAGACCCTGATTGACCGGGCCGCGGGTGTTGTTCCCGACGAAGAAGGAGTTGTGGCGGAAGTTTCGTTTAAATTTCGGGTCGGTATAGGGGGCGATGCCGAAGGAGTAGACATGGATGATTTCGGTGTCAAAAAAAGCCTTGGGATGGGAGTCGACGTACTGGACCATGGCCCGGACAAGGTATTGCGGCTCGCCGCAGCCGGAGGCGACAAAGATATGATCGCCACGGCGGATATGGCTGAAAATGCGGGTCTCATCGGCGAATTTATCGGGATAGATTTTTTGCCAGTGTTCCAGGGAATGCATAGGTATCTCAAAAAAGTCGGCAGCGCCTTCGCCGCAAGGTTCGGATCAGGGAAAATCCTGATTGCAAGGCCTCATATACTAAGCAAGGTAACCAATTTCTGTCAAGAGAAGATTGCGTCCTTGGCGTTACACGGCATCCGGAACCGGTTAGTGTAAAATAGTTGAAATATCGATAATGTCATCGGCATACCGGTTGGGTTCAGTGAGAGCAGCGACCGGTCAGATAATCGGGTTTAAGACTCTTTTGGATCATCGGACCCTGTTCCCACGCGGGAAGACGGTAATCCAGAACAATTCCTAAAAACTGTACGATGATGTTGAATGTGGCTCCCCAGAGGACCTCCTCCCCGCCGTCAGGGGAGTGATGGATAAGGCATGGATATTGAACAGTCTTCTTCCCATGGGGATCGGGGGCAGTGATTCGATAGCAGCCCAATTGCTCTCTCTTGTAGAAGGACGAAAGAGGGATTTCAACGATTTTTTCGACCTCGCGGTTCGGATGAAGCCTCCCTGGATTTTTGACAAAGCCGGCGACCGGAAAAATCGTCCGCCGGAAAAGAGTCAGGTTGTAGGTGGGGAGGGGACCCAGAAAACAAACGCGTGAAGGGGGAAGGCGGATCTCTTCCCATGACTCGCGCAGGGCGTTCGTCAGGAAAAGGGAGATGAGTCCGAATGCGTCCGCGTTTTGTGAAAGGGCATAGTTGCGTGCATCCCCGCGTAGAATGGAGAAAGGTCCATATGTGAACAGGGGGCTCAGAAGACGATCAAGAACCGGGTGAAGCATGCCCCCCGGAAAACCGAGGTCTCCAGGTTGGGGTACCGTGGAGGAGCGTTTAATCAGTTGAAACAGGAAAGACCCTTCGGCGGGTGAATTTCCTTGGGATGATTCACGAAAGAGAAGGGGAAGGAGAACCCCGGCCGCACGTCGGCGGTTCTCCCGGCGGGATGTTGCGATTTCGCGGAAGGTTGTCCGAAAATCGCAAGGATGCATTCCGAGTTTTTCGATGACCCGTGCCAGAAAGGCTTCGCGGTTGTGAATCTCCGCATCGGCAGGTTGCCCGGTCATCCCTCCTCCTCGCGGGCGAGGATCTCACCGATGCTCCTCTCATACCAGCATCCGCGGGGAAAGGGGTCCAGGAATCCGCAATGGCCGCCATATCGCTGAATCGAGATATTCAGATACCGGTTCCGCGGCAGATGATGGAACTCCTCCGCGGAAACGACGGGATCGTCCGTGGCCGTAAAGATCGTGACCGGCATGGCCAGCGGCGCGAGAACGTCGCCCGTTAATGTATACCGGCGGAAATAATCCTGGTAACGGCCGAATTCGGTATACCAGGGCATGACCGCCTCGGTCAGCGCCATGCAGGTTCCATGATGGAGAATACCGTCAAATCGATAGAGGTCCGGGAAACAGCGCTGTTTCTGCCGGAGGGAGCGCTTCCATTTCGCCAGGAAATAGTGGCGGTAAATGGAAG
>CAYSSF010000086.1:0-16385 GCA_964433455.1 uncultured Syntrophaceae bacterium | reverse complement strand
TCAACGCCCCGATCCAGGGGACGGCGGCGGACCTCATCAAGGTCGCGATGGTCCGGATCTCCCGGCGTCTCACGGAAGAGGGACTTTCGGCCGCGATGATCATGCAGGTCCACGACGAACTGGTTTTCGAGGCGCCCGTTTATGAAAGGGAAGCTCTGATCGCCCTCGTCCGCGAGGAGATGGAGGGGGTGCTGAAGCTGGATGTGCCCCTCCGTGTGGAGATCGCCGCCGGCCGGAACTGGGATGAGGCGCACACCTGAAAAGGAGGGCGGTTGCCTCTCCCGAAGGTTCATTCCATTTCTATGGTTCTTCCTCTGCGGGGGGAGGCTGTACCTTGACGATGACGATGGTAATGTCATCCCGCCGCTCAACGGGACCGCGAAAGGCATCGGTCGCCTCGATGATGGAGGCAACCATTTCCGTTGCCGACCCTTCTGCTTTGGCGCGGATGATCTCTTTCAGCTTTTCCTTGCCGAAGAGGACCCCCTGTGCATTCACGGTCTCCCAGATGCCGTCCGTCCCGATCGCGATGATCTGTCCCGGGGTGATGGCGCTTTCCATCTCTTCGTACTCCGTCTCCTTGAAGATGCCCAGTGGCAGACCCTTTCCTGAAAGCTCGCGGAAGGTGTCCATGGCGGGATCGTAGAGCAGCGCGGGATCATGGCCGGCCCGCACCCACCGGATCCGATACTGCCGGGTGTCGATTTCCGTATAGAACAGGGACATGAAACGGCCGGAGGCTTCCACATCCCTGACGAGGAGATGGTTCACATCGGACACGATCTCGCCGATCGTGCCCGGGGTGGTCGAACGCTGCCGCAGAAAAGCCCGGGCGGTGGCCATCAAGAGGGCCGATGGAATGCCGTGATCGGAAACATCCCCGACGATGATGCTGATCTTGCCCGGATCGTGCTTGCCCGCTTCAAGGAAGTCATAATAATCGCCGCCGGTTTCATCGCAGTAGATGCTTTTCCCGGCAATGTCGGCCCCGTCGATCTGCGGATCGTGCCGGGGCAGCAGATTCTGCTGGACTTCCATGGCCAATGCCAGGGAATTGCGCACCTGGTAGAGTTCCTTGAGCCTCGGGCCGACGCTGTTGAAGATCTTGCCGATGTCCCCGAATTCATCGCGGGAACGGATGTCGACGCGGCTGTCGAAGTTGCCTTGGGAGAGATGCTTCGCCCCCTCCACCAGGGCATGAATCGGTTTTGTGATGCCTCGCGAAAAGGAAAAGGCGAGGAGGGTGATGAGCGCGATGGCGGCCAAGATGACATAAGTGGTGAAGGTCACGACCTCGTTGATGCGCTCTTCCAGGTAGACTTTCGACTGCGTCGCCTGTTCGAGAATCCCCTCGTAAGGTGTAATCAATACCAGATAGGGCTCGCCGTGCTCCGCGCCATAGACCCAGAGGCTGTCCTTGTCCTTGTAGGGCATGCGGCGGACCTTGCCGATTCCGCCTGCCAGGTCCGCAAGCATCTCCTGGAGCTGCTTCGTGTCGCCGGAGGTGAGCCATTCGGGGCCGATCGGAACACGCCAGTTTCTCCGCCTCCATTCGGGATCCTCACCCCCCGCCAGGATCCGGGCGCCGGTTTTGCCGGTCTTCTCCTCCTTTGCGAGGTAGATCAGAAAAGGCTCCGTTTCCTGGGGAATTTTCTCGGAGTGGACGCCATGGGAGAGGAGACTGCTCGCGGGGGAGACCAGGGCCGTAACGCCGGCCAGGGCGCCGTCGGGGCCTCTTACGGGCCTTGCGGCGGCAATCACCACCCGGCGCGTCTCCGGATCGATATAGGGGGACGACCAGGGTTCCCCCGTCGACTGGAGGGCCTTCCGGTACCAGGGCTGCTCCCGGGGGTCCAGAGGGAGAGGGATGCCGCTGTGGCCGGGATAGGAGCCCATCAGGCCGTTTTCGAGAATGGTGTGCTGCCAGAAAATCTGGCCCTGAAGGCGGTCGAAAATTTCCCGGTACAGGGGCGTCATCGTCGAAAGCCGTGCAATGTCCTTCTCCACATCTCTGCGGTTCGCGGCGGCCGCCAGTTTGAACACCTGATCGGTAAGGGAAATCTTCAGCATATCCGTGCCATTGTCCGGACGCAACCGGAAATGAAAAGGGGAGGGGGCCGTATCCGCAGGCAGGTGTTCCCCGGTATTGTAATCTTGGGCAAAATAGACCCTGGCCGCGGGTTTGACGGTTTTTGCCAGGGAATCCTCGACCCCCCGCGCCTGGAGAAGGAGCGCCAGCTCGATCTTCCTGCGGTCGCCATCCAGGATGGCCGTATAACTGTCGACCAACTGCTGTATCTGCCGCTCGGCGCCCATGATGCGGTTTTCCCGTGACTTTGCAATGAGCTCGTTGCCGACCCGGCGCAAGGTTCGCAGGCTGTTGGTTCCGATGACCACAATCGGCACCAGGGCAATGGCCAGAAATAGAATCAGTATTTTCCAGCGATAGCGCATGAAAGGCTCCCAACTTCCTTGCTATATATAATACTTGGGAGTATCATACCAAACAAAGGGGATGTCAACAACCGAATTCCTTTTTTACAACGTGCCTTCATCAGATTCCTTCAGCCTACGGCTGTGCGGAGGAAAAGGTCGCCATGGGAAATGCCAAAACCGCCGTTTACAAGCGTTCGCTCCTGTCGTGGGTTTTTACCGGCAATGCCAAACTTCAAATTCTGCTCCTCTTCGTCAGTATCGTCATGGTTTTTGCGCGGGTGCTTCCGTTGGAAATGCAAAAGCGCATCGTCAACGATGCGATTCAACTGCGAAAAATGGATCTGCTGCTGATCTATTGCGGCATCTATCTGGCGGCGGTGGTCCTGGCCAGCGGTCTCAAGTTTCTCGTCAACTTCCTGCAAAACGTCATCGGACAGCGGGCTGCCGCCGAGATGCGGAAACAGCTCTACCGCCATATGCTGACCCTGCCCCTCGTTTTCTTCCGGCGGACACCGCCCGGAATGGTCGTGGCTTCTCTGATTACCGAACTGGCCACGGCGGGGGATTTTATCGGCATGGCGGTCGGCATTCCCTTCACCACTCTTCTTACACTGGTTGCGATTACGGGATATCTGCTCTGGCTGGATCCGCTTCTTGCTGTGATCTCCCTTTCGGTTTATCCGCTCGGGGTCCTTCTGATCCCCTGGCTTCAGAAAAAGGCCAACTGGGAGAACAAGGCGCGGGTGGACCGAACCCGGGATCTGTCGAACAAGATTGCCGAGTCCGTGTCCGGAATCCATGAAATTCAGGGAAATGGCGCTTTCCGTATTGAAAATGTCAAACATGAACGGATGGTGGACGGGTTGACGAAGGTACGCATCCGCTGGAACCTGTTCCGCCTCACGATCAAGGTCGTCAATAATTTTTTTAACAATCTGAGCCCCTTTGTCATCTTTATCCTGGGCGGGTATCTGGCCATCCAGGGGCGGTTGGAACTCGGTGCGCTCGTTGCTTTTTTGTCGGCCCAGGAAAAGCTGAACGATCCCTGGCGGGAGCTGATCGGCTTTTATCAGTCCTACCAGGATGCCGGCGTCAGCTACAAACGGACCATGGAATATTTCGATGCGGAGCCGGAGTTTCTCCTCGAACCCCCGGACCGGCCCCCCTATGAGCTGGCCAACAGCATCGAGATCAGGAACCTGAACTTCGAGACGGAGACCGGCGTCTCCCTGCTGAGCAACATCAACCTATTCCTGAAACCGGGAGAGCAGATGGCCTTGGTCGGGTTCTCGGGCAGCGGAAAGAGCACCCTGGCGCTCTGTGTCGGACAACTCTATAAGTATACCGGCGGAAGTGTTCTGCTCGGCGGCAAGGAAGTTGCCACCCTGACGAAAAGGGACATGATTCATAATGTGGGATACGTCTCGCAAACCCCCTTTATTTTTGACGGCACGATCGAAGAAAACCTCTTGTATGCCTGCAGGGCCAAAGTCAATGACGACGGCGCTTCTCCGGCAGAGGGGATGCCCGATCTGGATGCGATGATCGCGGTGTCGCAACAGACGGGTATCTTCGTGGATATTCTGCGGTTTGGGTTGAATATGGTGCTGGCGCCCGATCATTCCGACAATGGATTGGTTTCCCGGATCATCAGGGTCCGTAAAAACTTTCAGGACAATTACGGAAAACAGCTATCCGATCATGTCGAGTTTATTGATAAGAACCGCTATCTGTATCACTCCAGCATCGCGGACAACCTGATTTTCGGCACGCCCAATCGGGACGATTTTCTGAAAACAAATTTGCTGAAGAGCGCCTATTTCAAAAAATTTCTCGGACAGGCGGATCTGGCCCGGCCCCTGATGGGCCTGGGCGCGGATTTGGCAAGACAGATGATTGATATTGTCGGGAATCTCCCCCTGGATGAGGGGTTTTTCGATCAAAGCCCTGTCCGCGCCGATGAGGTCGAGGAGCTCAAATTGCTGACCGAGCGGCTCAGAAAATCTCATCTGCACGAACTTGCCGCAGCCGACCGGGAAAAGCTGCTGGAGCTGGCACTGCGATTTACACCGGGCGAGCACAAGATGGCGGCATTGCCGGGGATGCTGGAAAAGCTGATCCTGGAAGGGAGGGCGCTGCTGAGGGAAAACATTTCCGGAGATGACCCTGCGGCTCTTTCCTTCTATGATGTATCCCAATACATCCACTCGGAGACCATTCTGAACAACATCCTCTTCGGGAAAACCAAGACATCGAGCCCGCAGTCCCAGGAAAAAATCAATCAAAGCATCATCCAACTGCTGATTGCCGAGGATCTCCTGGAGGCGATCATTCAGATCGGCATGAAGTTTCAGGTAGGCACCAAGGGCGACAAGCTGTCGGGGGGGCAGCGCCAGAAGCTGGCGATCGCGAGGGTGTTTCTCAAAGACCCGAAAATCATCGTGCTGGATGAGGCCACCTCCGCGCTGGACAACAATTCACAGGCACGCATCCAGAACCTGCTGGAAGGGCGGTTGAAAGGCAAGAGCACGGTGCTTGCGGTGGTGCATCGTCTGGATATCATCAAGAATTATGACCGGATTGCCGTGATGAAAACAGGAAAAATCGCGGAAATGGGCACTTACGACGAACTGATGGCCAGAAAGGGGATGCTGTATGAACTCGTTCGAGGGAAAAAATGATTCGTCTTCATCCAGTGAGTTTGAAGAGAACCTTTCGATCCTGCGGGAGATCTATTTTTTTTCGGAACTTCCGCTGGAAACACTGAAAGTGCTTGCCTACCTGGGCACCCGCGAACAATTTCGCGCGGGGGAGGATCTCTTTCATCAGGAGGACGACGACGGTCAGGCCTTTTATATCATTTCCGGGGACGCGAGGCTGCTCCGTGAGGGCGGGGACGGTGTGGTCGAACTGAGGGAATTTCCCAAAGGCGCGTTTTTGGGGAGCCTGGCACTGCTGGGCAACGCCCGACGGCTTTTTTCACTCCAGGCCCGGACGGACATGGACTGCCTGGTTCTGACCCGGGAAAAATTTTCCAAGGCCCTGGCGCAGTTTCCCGGTATCGCGCCGCGGGTTCTGCAGACGCTGGTCAACAGCATTCATTCATGGGAGCGGCGAAGCCTCTCCGACGTCGAGGAAGGATCTCCGACCTTCCCGCGGTCGGTGGGGGTCAGCCTTCTGTAGCCGTCCGGTCCATCTCAATTGACCGGTTCATGGCATCCAAGGGAAAGAAGGGGGCGCCGCCCAGGGGGCCATGGGGCGGCGGTTTACGGGAAAGCGATGAAGCACGCGACACTGTTATTCACACTCAGAAACCATCTGACCGAGTTGAAGAAGATTCACGGGTTCTGCGAGACTTTTTCCGGAATGCAGGGTTTGTCGAAAAAAACCCGTTTCCAAATCATTCTCTGTATCGAGGAACAGGTGACAAACATCATCACCCACGGATATCAGGATTGTGACGAACACTGGATTAAAATCGCACTGTCCACCATGAAGGCGGATACCCTTGTTGTGTGCATCGAGGACGACGGCCTTCCGTTCAATCCGGTCGAGGCGTCAACCCCGGATCTTGAGGAACCGCTTGAAGAACGAAAGATTGGCGGCCTGGGGATCCATCTGACGAAACATTTCATGGACAAGATCGAATATCAACGCCGCGGCACTTCAAATGTTTTGGTGATGACAAAGAATCTATAGGGGAAGGGTTGCAGACCCCGGGACTGCAGATCCGGCAACCGCTATCGCTGTGAGGAGAATTTATGCGGATAACAGAAGAAAAACAAAAGGAGATCCATATCATTACCCTTGAAGGGCGGCTTGATTCCAGTACGGCCCCGGCATTGGAGGAGCGTATAGATGCGGCCATCCTGAGGGGGGAAAAACAGATGATCCTCGATTTTGTCCGCCTCGACTATATATCGAGCGCGGGATTGCGGGTCATTGTAAAAACGGTAAAGGAACTGGCGCCCCGGGATGGGAAACTGGTCCTCTGTTCCATGGTCGATTATATCAAGGAAGTTTTTGAAGTGGCCGGATTTACATCATTCTTGCCGATAGCGGACAATCGGGACCAGGCTGAGCGGCTATTCGATCCCCCCGCAACCGAACGGTAGAATCCCCTCTTCGCAACCCTTCAGCCATGATGGAAAGAAGTCTTTTCCAAGCGGCACGGGACACGTCAGCCGCTCATCTTATAGCCCTTCTCATGGAATAGGCTCAGGCATGCGGCCACCACATTGGGGTCGTACCTGGAGCCGCTATGGGATGATACTTCTTCCAGAGCTTCACGTAATGGAAAAGCATTTCGGAAGGTCCGCTCACAGGTCAAATCTTCAATGGCGTCGGCAACTGCCAGTATCCTGGCTTCGAGGACAATCTCCGCCCCCCGCAATCCTTGGGGGAACCCGGAACCATCAAAACATTCCCGATGTTCCAGGACAATGTATGCGACCGGCGACGGGAAATCGACTTCCTTTAAGATGTCATAACTCAGTTGCGGATAATTGCGATACATCGTCAGCTTGCTTCCTGTCAACTGTCCGGACTCCTGAATGATGTCATCCGGCATGTTCATAAAACTGATGTCGTAGACGTGCGCTGCCAGCCGGAGCCCATCCAGCCATAAGTCGGCAAGATTCATCTCCCTGGCGATCGCCTGTGCCAATTCCGCGACTCGCCGGTGATGTCCGACGGACCAGGGTCCGCGCAATTCAATGGCCCCCGACACGGCGGCGATCGTCTCTTTGTAACACTTTAAATGACGGTTCAGATAGTCCTTGATTGCCTTGTCCGTCTTGTGCTTGTAAAGGGCCATCTCGATATTGGCGTACAGTTCCTGCTCTTTGAAAGGTTTGACCAGATAGCCAAAAGGCTTTGTTTGTTTTGCCCGTTTTAAGTATTCCTGATTTGTGTGAGCGGTAAGATAAATAATCGGGATATCGAACCGCAAAGCGATCTTCTCGACGGCATCGATGCCATCCATTTTACCGTTTAAAACAACATCCATCAGGATCAGATCGGGCCTTTCCGTTTCCGCCATCCTGACGGCTTCCTCGCCCGTGGATGCCGTCGGGCCAACCTCATAACCGAAATCTTTCAGATTGCCGCAAATCTGCTTGGCAATGATCCATTCATCCTCCACGACCAAGATCTTCTCATTGCTCATAACGACCTCTTCCTCCAATAATCATAAAGGAAAAATGATTCGGAATTCCGTCCCGTCGCCTCGTTTGACCTCTATCTGACCGTCAAGTTGATTTTTCACCAGACCGTTCACCAGATCCAACCCCATAGACTGAGGTTTGTGGATATCGACGTCATCCGGCAGACCCACGCCGTTGTCATGAATGACGACCTCTATTTCAGTCTCTTTTATTTTGCGAATCATAATCTTTATTTCTCCGGATCTGTCGCCGGGAAAGGCGTGTTTGAGCACATTGGAAATCAATTCATTCATCACCAAACCGCAGGGGATCGCCTTGTGAATATTCACAAGAACCTCCCCGTCGGCCTGGATGGTTATATCGATGTTCCCGGGATTGATATTGTATGATTGAAATAACTGCTGGGACAACGATCTGATATAAACAGTCAGATCGATTCCTGAGAAATCGCCTGAATCGTAGAGTTTATCATGGACCATCGCCATGGCCTGGATTCGGTTCTGGCTCTCCTGAAAACTTTCAATCAGCTCCGGATTGTTGCTTGCCTCCGCTTGGAGCTGGAGAAGACCGGATATCACCTGGAGGTTGTTCCTCACCCGATGGTGAATCTCCTTCAGCATCGTCTCTTTTTCCAGAAGCGCTGCCTGGATCTTCTTCTCCGCCAGTTTGTGCTCGGAGATGTCGGTCGCCAACATGCATATCGAGACGGGGGGCGCGTTGCCGACATCGCTTAGAGAAAGCAGAACGGGTATAAACGTTCCCTCCGCATCCTGAAGGAAACTCTCCGTTTTATTGCTCCCCGATGCTTGTCGGACAAACGTTTCAAATAAAGTCCTCTCCTCCGGTTTGATGAACGGGTTGATCGAATTTCCGATGATGTTCTCGACCGGTGTTTTGACCATGGCGGCGAAGCACGGGTTGCAATAGAGAATCGTGCCATCGAGATCCATCGTCAAGGCGCCTTCGCTCATGGTTTCGACCATGATCCGATAGGGCTTTTCGGCTCCCGCCAGGGTAAAAACCCGATCCCCCTGTGCCGTTGAAACAAAAAGCGCGTCCACCTCGCCGTTGCGGATTGCCGTAAGAGTTTCTTCCGCTTCCGCAAGCCGCGACTCCAGACGCGCCACTTTGGTCAGGAGATTTTCCCGACGCTGTTTTAAAGGTTTGCCCATGACCTTCTTCACGACTTTCTTGGCCGCAAATCGATTCCTACCAGAAATTTTTCCTGATCGGACATATCGCCGATGAGCTTGCGAAGCGGCAGAGGGAGCTTCTTGATCAGTGTTGGGGCTGCGATGATCTGCTCGCCCTTGGCAAGATGGGGTTGCTGGTAGATATCGATGACTTCAAGTTCGTAGCGGCCTTTGAGATAGGTTTCGCAAAACCCTTTGACATTCGTGATCGCCTTTGTCGATCTTTGGGTTAACCCCGTGACGTAAAGGCGCAAAATATATTTTTCCTGTTTGGACCTTGCGAGGGCTTTTTCAAATTCCCCGTTGGCTGTATGGGTTTTATCGTGAATCATCGGTATGGCTCCAAGGATTTATTGGATGATTTTATGCCGGTATAATGTCCAGTCCGACCAAAACGCGTTCCGTGTTGGCCAGATCTCCGATGAGCTTTTTCACCGGAGGCGGGAGTTGCCTCACCACGGTCGGAATGGCGAGGATCTGGTCTCCTTTGGCGAGCGTAGGATTCTTGATCAGATCCACGATCTCGATTCGGTACTTGCCGGCAAGATGCTCCTCGCAAATTTTTTTGAGATTGGCGAAGGCCGTGACAGACTTCGGCGTCTGCCCCGCCACATACAGCCTCAGCATCCAGAACTCTTCGACCGGAGCTGAATCGGCCGGTTTCTTTTTTCCGGGTTGTCCTTTTTTCATCGGATGTCCTTCCCTTTCCGTTCTTTCCGGTAATCCGTTGCATGATCCGCTTTACGCAGTCGCGCCATTTCATCCTGGTCCGTGATGACATTGGTTCGCTTTTTCTTCTCTCCCGCAGTCATAATCTGAAGTTCCTCGGACTCCATGTCAAAATCGGCGCGCAGGGCCTTGATCTTGACCTCCAGGGCCTTGCGTTTGCCTTCCTGTGCGCGCATTCGCCGGGCCATCTCGCGCTCGTAGTCGCTTGCCTCTGCCTTCTCCTTCGCTTCCTGCGCCGCCCGGGCGCTCCCGGTCAGAACGCCTCCCGGACCAAGGTAAACATCCACCAGCTCGATGCCGCGGTTGCTGAGCAGGACTTCGCGAATCTGGTTGGAGTGGGCCATGCCCCGGGACTTCAGGATATACAGGCCGCGATTGCGTTCCCCATTGATTTCGATATCGCGCAGAAGGATCCAGGTGTCGATGAGGGATGAAATCTCTTCGTTCGTCCGCTCCGTGCTGCCTCCAAAATGGACCAGGTCCGTAAGAAGCGTCGTGACATGGGTCATCTTCAGGTAGTCGAAGAGGCGTGTGAGAACCGATTTTACCTCGATGGAGCTGCCCACGGCCGTCAGGTTGCTGACCGGGTCCACGATGACGATTTGCGGCTTGAACTCGGTGATCAGGTTATGGATCGTCACGAGGTGCATCTCCAGGCCGTAAAGGGAAGGCCGGCTTGCGTGAAATTTGAGACTTCCCTTTTTCACCCAGGGCGCGAGGTCTATGCCGACGGACTTCATGTTGCGGATGATCTGGTCGGCTGATTCCTCGAAGGCCAGGTAAAGACAGCGCTCCCTGCGCTTGCAGGCGGCCTCGACAAACTTGGCCGCGAAGCTGGTCTTCCCCGTCCCCGCGGTACCGGAGATCAGGATGGTGCTCCCGCGGTAGAAACCTTTTCCGGTCAGCATGTTGTCCAGGCGCGGGATGCCCGAGGAGATGCGTTCGTTGGAAATGGTATGGTTGAGGCCCAGGGATGTGACCGGCAGGATGGAGATGCCGGTTTTCTCGATGAGAAAGGGATACTCGTCCGCGCCGTGGGAAGAACCCCGGTACTTGATGATCCGCAAACGCCGGGTGGAAATCTGCTCCGTGGTCCGGAAATCCAGGAGAATCACGCAATCGGCCACGTATTCCTCAAGGCCGTAGCGGGTTAGCGTCTTTTCCCCGCTTTCTCCCGTCACGACGGCCGTGATTCCCCGGTCTTTGAGCCAATGGAACAGCCTGCGAAGCTCCGACCGCAGAATTCCGGCATTGGTCAATCCGGAAAAGAGGGCTTCAATGGTATCCAGAACGATCCGTTTCGCCTTGATCGAATCGATGGCGTCGGCCAGGCGAATGAAAAGACCTTCGAGGTCGTATTCGCCCGTCTCCTCGATTTCGCTCCTGTCGATGCAGACATGGTCCATGGCAATGAGCTTGCGGGCGATCATGTCGTTCAGGTCATACCCCATGGAAGCGAAGTTCTGGGCCAGATCTTTGGGGGATTCCTCGAAGGAAACGAAGACGCCCGGCTCCTCGTACTGGCTGGCGCCCCGGAGCAGAAACTCCATGCCCAGAACGGTTTTTCCGCAGCCGGCGCTTCCGCAGATCAACGTGGGGCGTCCCCTCGGCAGTCCGCCGTTGCTGATCTCGTCAAAGCCCCTGATGCCGGTCGGGCATTTTTCCAGAACAATCGCGCATTCAAGCTTTGCCATCATGAATTCCTTTATCGTTAAGATTGGTTTACGATTTAAAGATATAACACATCCACTGCTGATTGCAACTTGTTTGGCCGCGATTTCTAAACGTCGGAACTCCTGATCTCCCCAGTGATTGTTTTGAAGAGGCTGGTTCCGGTCTATCCTCCCGTTTGTTTCACCGGCCTGTCCAGCGCCTTTCTTACAGCGGATCCGATCCTGGATAGAGAGTAGGGTTTTTTGATGTACTCATCTGCGCCCAGATCTCTGGCCTGATTGATTCGCTCCGTCTCGGTGTACCCACTGGCAATGATCGCTTTCTGCCCCGGGTGAATCTCCAGAATCTTCTTATAGGCATCAAGACCGTCCATTCCGGGATCCATAATCATGTCCAGCAAAAGGAGGTCTGCCACGTTTTCCTTCATGTATTCTACCGCCTCCTCCCCGCTTGGGACGGTATGGACGGCGTATCCCAATCGGGTCAGCATCCGGAAAGCGATATCTCTTTGCTCTTCCACATCGTCGACGACCAGAATCTGCTCCCCTTTTCCTTCCCGGAGTTCCTTTTGCATCGGCGGCGCCGCTTCCGACAGGTCCTTTCGGGTGATGGGGAAATAGAGTTTGAAGGTTGTTCCCGATCCCTTTGCCGTGGTCACGAGGATGTAACCCTGATGATCCTTCACGGTGCCCCAAACCACGGTCATTCCCAGGCCTGTTCCGCTTTTTCCGATGACTTTTCTGGTGTAAAAGGGCTCAAAGATCCTCTCTGCTTCTTCCGAAGTCATGCCGATGCCCCCATCGGACACCGAAAGAAGGACGTAGTCGCCCGCGCTGATGGTGTCATATCCTTTTAATGGTCTGTCCAGATAGAGATTTTCTGTCGAGATTCGTATCACTCCCCCTTCAGGCATGGCTTCAGCGGCGTTGGTCAATAAATTCATCAAGGACTTGGTCAGATGAATCGGAGAGCCAAGGATATTCAGAAGCTCCGGATTGAGAGAGGTGTCGATTTTTGTTTTTGGGTGGTGGAAGAGGGTTGTCTGGAACTCAGGCGACTTGAGATATTCCGTTATGATTTTGTTCAGGTTTATAACTTCGGCTATCGATACGCCCCTTCTGGCCAGTGTCAACAGGTCCTGAACGATGGCAGCCGCTTTTTGTCCGGAATTCTGGATAATCATGATCGGTTCCCTCAAGGGGCTTGTTTCCGGAAGATCCATCAGCAGCAGATCCGGATACCCTACGATGCCTGACAGGATGTTGTTCAGGTCGTGGGCGACGCCGGCCGCCAGTGTGCCGATTGCCTCCATCTTGAGTGCGCGCCGAAGCTGGGCTTCCAGCGATTTCTTCTCTTCCTCGGCGGCTTTGCGCGCGGTGATATCCGAGACGTGGCCTATCCACTGTATTCTTCCTTTGAGATCTTTTATGGTGGTGTGGTTGATCTCCACATATCTCTTTCCCCCGTTCTTGTGAATGAGGATGGCCTCGACTTTTCGGGTGGATCGTTCCCCTCTGAAGGCCGGCCCAAGACTTCCCGCAACCAGGGACTTCGTTTCGGGGTCGAACAGGCTCAAGAATTCTCGATCCAAGAGATCCTGGCTGGAATACCCCGTGATTTGTGAAAGCTCCTCGTTGGCATAGAGAACACGATGGTTCTCATCCATAATCGCGATCCCGTCAAAGGAGTTCTCCACAATGGAACGGAAGCGATCCTCTTTCTCCCGCAAGGATTCTCTGGCTTCGGAGAGAACCCGATTGTGGGATATGGCCTCGGAATAGAGCATGGCGTTTCCCGCAGCGACTGCCACCTGTCCACTGATGGTTGCCAGAAAATCCACATCCTCATCAGAAAAGAGATCCCGCGATCCCTTTTCGCCGACGGAAACGATGCCGATCAGGGTGTTTCGCAGGACCATGGGGATCAGGAGGGCTGCGCCAAGACGATCGAAGACGCTGGATACCCTATCGATATCCTCGGGATTCGCCCGTTTCATCTCTTCCCTGACCAGAACGTCCTTTTGTTCAAACAAACGCTCCAAATACTGAATCGCCGGCTCCGACCTCGGCAGAGTCGTTCCGCCTTTGCTTTTTGGGTTTCGCAGGAAGAGACCTTCCTTGACAAGAACCAGTTCCACGGATTGAATGCCCAATAAAGCCTTGAGCCTGGTAGCCAGGAATTGCTCGATATCCTGCAGATCCATCAGGGGAAGCCTGGCCAGATCCATCCCGAACTGCCTCGTGTCACGTCTAAAGTTGTAGCTGGATTTGAAGAACATCCGATCGACCAGATACTCTCCGGCGCGTTTCAGCGGGGAGAGAAGAATGACGGCGGCCAGGGAAAAAAGCAAGGCGTAGGGGAGAGACTCCCCGTAAGGGAGAATATTGAAGAAGGATAGTCCGAGGGAGAAAACGAACATCAGAAGAATCGCCGTTGGCATAGACCAGAATGATTCGCAGTGCCACGGCAACGTCCATGTACCGATAGCGGAGCATGGAGTAGGCGAAAGCCGCGGGGATCGCGATGAGGAGGGTATGAAAGAGTCCGTAGCTCCCAAGTCGGTCCCATCCGAACAGCAACGGAACAAGGTATATCGTGAAGCCTGCAGCGACAACAAATATCGAAGCCGCCAGCGGCAGCCTGAGTTGTCTCCGGAGGAAGGGGTCTGTTGTCCGCCAATAGGTCCAGACGATAAAACCGACGGCAATGATCAGATACCCCATCGTGATGATCACGAAAAAGGGCATGAAAAAAGCGACGTTGCCCCCTTGATCCAGCAGGTTCGGATCCTTGGGGCCGGCGGTGACCCAACCGGACAGGGAAGCCGCCGCAACAAATGCCGCAGGCAGTGCGAAAAGGGCATACCAGGGCTTCAGCCGTTTTCCGGCAAAGGCCAGGAGGAAGGCAATGTAGGTCGGAGCCGCGATCCCGGCCAGCGCATAAGCGATGAAGGAGCCGTAGGGGATGAACAACCTCAAGCTCGTCGTGAAGACGCTCAGAATCCAGGCTGCAAGAATCAAAATGAAGAGGCAGAAAAGGCTGTTGGCCAGGCTTCGACGGCTGCGAACAGCGACCAGGCCCAGCAGGCCCATATGGGCCAGAGCCGATAGGAGGAGAAGGACCTGCTTTACGGACCAGAGTGGTGTATCCATCGGTATTTTCTCAGCGGAAAATTATTTTTGTACGTGACCCGAAAAACTCCGTTCCCGTGATCTGTGTCGGCGATCGAGATGGATCGGGATAAAGAAGGCCCTTACTCTCAGGTGGTCTCCTCATATCCAAGGTTCCCAAGGGGGCCTGATGGGTACTCCGGTTCGTTGCAGTCTGTTTTCATACCCTCGATCAGAGGCGCTCCGGAATCGGAGGCCGGTTCATGTGGACACAGAAACCGCGTCGTCTGTACGATCGATGAAGGCGCGCAGCGCATGGTTGAAGGCCCGCGGCTGCTCGATGTTGGAGAGGTGGGCAGCCTCCTCGATGATGACCATCTCCGAACCGTCGATCATGCGGTGGAGAACGATCGAATCTTCGACGGTGCAGGCGGGGTCCTGGCGGCCGACGAGGATCAATGTCGGCGATTTTACGCGGAGCAGCAGGGTCGTCTGCGCCATGTCGCGCACCGCGCTTGCGCAGGCGATGTATCCCTCCACCGGGGTGGCCGCGATCATGCGGCGCACCTTTTCAATCGTATCCGGATCACGGGCAACGAACGGCGGGGTGAACCAGCGCTGGATCATCAGGTCGACCAGTGCTGCGGCGCCTTTGGTTTGCGCCGTCAGGAGGCGCTCCTCCCACATCGAGCGCGGCGGCATCTGGCTCGCTGAATCGCACACTGAAAGAGAGTAGACCCGATCTGCGTACCGCGCGCCGATCTGCTGGGCGATCATGCCGCCCATCGACAGACCGGCAAAATGGACCCGTCGGATGCCGAGTTGATCGATCAGGCCGATCGCATCGTCTGCAAGCATCTCGATGGAATAGGGTCCGGGCGTGGCGCCTGAACGGCCTTGGCCGCGGGTGTCGTAGCGCAGGACACGGTAGCGGTCGGTCAATGCCGGAACGGTGACGTCCCACATCCCGTAGTTCGACATGAGGCTGTTGCTCAGCATCACAACGTGCCCGTTTTCGGGACCGTCGAGACGGTAGGCGAGTTCGACTCCATTCACCTTGATTTTTTCGGGGTCATCTCCTCTGTTTGCCATATTCGGAACCTCCTTCGGACAAAGTACCTATCGTACGACAACGTTTCCCCATCTCGATCGAATGCATGCAGGTCATCCGCGCCGTCGGGAATGGATCTCTTGATATGTGTTGATAACTTATATTAAAGGCGGCGACTATATGAGGATGGGGTTGGCGTGTCAAGCAAATGTTGGCTGCGAAAGGGGGGGGCCTGTGCTCATCAGCGGACGGTGTTCCAGCGATATCCAAAATAAAGGTTGCCATCGGGAGGGCGATGGTGTATGGGTGCCGCCGACATGTGAACCACGGGGATCACCCCCCTGTGGTTTTTTATTTGTGCGGAATGGATCCTGAGAGATTAAAAAGGAATGGAAGCATGATCAACGTAACCAACGTCACCCTTGCCTACGGCAGGAAGGTGCTGTTCAAGGATGTCAATATCAAGTTCACGCCGGGGAACTGCTACGGCGTGATCGGCGCGAACGGTTCGGGGAAGTCGACCTTTCTGAAGATTCTCTCCGGCGACGTGGAACAGGACAAGGGCGAGGTCGCGATCGGCCCCCGCGAACGAATCTCGGTGCTCAGCCAGGACCAGTTTGCCTTCGATGAGGAGACGGTCATCGACACCGTCATCATGGGGCACAAAAGGCTCTACGAGGTGATGGCCGCGCGCGAGGCGATCTACGCCAAACCCGACTTCTTGGAAGAGGACGGGGTCCTCTCGGCGGAGCTGGAGGCGGAATTCGCCGAGATGAACGGGTACGAGGCCGAGTCCGAGGCGGCGGTGCTCCTCAAGGGTCTCGGCGTCCCCGAATCCCTCTGCCCCAGGAAGATGAAGGAGCTTGACGGGGGGGACAAGGTGCGGGTCCTTCTCGCCCGTGCCCTCTACGGCAATCCCGACGTGCTCTTGCTCGACGAGCCGACAAACCACCTGAACCTCCGTTCGATCGCCTGGCTGGAGGATTTCCTCTGCCGGTTCCGGAACACGGTGATCGTCGTCTCCCAT
>CAYSSF010000085.1:0-16587 GCA_964433455.1 uncultured Syntrophaceae bacterium | reverse complement strand
GGGTATTTCGTCTCGACGGCCTGTGCGATCCTGCTTTCCATAGTGAGGCTCCTTGATTGTCCATTTGTTGTTTGTCTTATATCATCGAGAAAATGCCGGTGCAACCTCTTCAGGATGTGGAGACACCGCGAGGGTCAACCGGGAAGGGCGATCAGGATCGCAATGCCGTTCAGCAGGTAGAGGATACGGACATACTTCCCGTAACGGTCGAGTTCGACCCAGTCGCCGATTCCTGTCATGATGCGGAGCAGCCGGAGCAGCAGCGGGATGGTCAACAGCGAGAGCAGGGCGGGCCAGCCAAGGTATCCGGCCAGGACCAGGCCGATGATGCTGCTGTAGATCATGATCCAGAAAACGATCAGTCCGTAGAAGGCGCGTCTCCTGCCGAGCCGGACGGCCACGGTGTACTTGCGGACCGCCCGATCTGTCTCGATGTCCGGCAGGCTCTGATAATAGAGAATTACTGCAACCATCAGGCCGATCGGTATGGAAATCAGGACAGGCGCCCAGTCCACCCTCCCTGAAATCACCCAGTAGGTTCCGACGACCATGACCGGTCCCATGTTGATTCCCACCGACAGTTCCCCAAAGCCGCGATAGCCGTATCGGATCGGAGGCGCCACATAGAAATAGCTGCCGAACCAGGCCAGCAGCACGAAGGGCGTCAGAATCCACAAATCGAGAACCGCCATTGCACAGAGGGCGATTCCCAAGGCCAGCGCATAGAGCAGGATGAGGGCTTTCAGAATGGTCCGGGGCGCGATCTTGCCCTCCTGAATGACGCGCGAGCCGCCGATGGAGGCGCCGTCATCGGTTCCCTGAACATGATCGAAATAGTCATCAGCCAGATTCGTTGCGAGGTGAACCATGAACGAACCCAGCAGCACAAGCAGCATCCGCCAGGGATGCCAGGCCCCGAGTTTTCCCGCCAGAATCCAACCGGCGGCCAGAGGAATGAAGGTCGCAATAAAAAATGGCGGTCTGCTTGCCTGAATCCAGTGATGAAGAACTTCGCGGTTCATGATTCATTCCCATCCTTTCTGCCGGCGTGCCGGTTCGCGGCGTCTTAGGGAGAGCCAATCCATTTCGGCGCCGTCCCGACGCGGCAGGTCAGCGGTTCTCCCGGTTCAAGCGTTTCGCCATCGGCATAGTCTCTTTTCCAGAAAGTCAAAGAGTTCGTAAAGGATGATCCCGATCGCGGAAAGGGCGATGATGCCGACGAACATGGCCGGATAGTCGGCCCGTCCCCAATTGTCGATGAGATAGAGACCCAACCCCCTGTGGGTGCTGATGGATTCGACGAAAAAGAGCACCGCGACGGCTGTTCCGGTACCGATGCGCAGCGCCGAAAAAACCGCCGGCATCGCGACGGGCCAGACGACATGGCGGTAATATTGCCGGCGGTTTCCGCCCAGTGAACGAAACGAGTGGATGAAGGCGTTGTCCACCGTGCGGGCCGCGTCGCGGGTCGGGATCAGCAACTGAAAAAAGATGATCAGGGTGATGAGGGCGATCTTGCCGCCGTCCCCCAGCCCGAAGATGAGCAGAATCACGGGCAGGATGACGATCTTCGGTATCGGATAACTGAGGTAGATCAGGGGTTCGAAAATGCGGTCCAGCCGGCGGTTGCCGCCCAGCAGCAGCCCCAGCGGCACGGCGATGATGAAAGCCAGAACAAGGCCGGCGGAGATCCGCCAGGCGCTTGCCCCGACATGTTCCCAGAAGGCGAGTTGCGCAGCCTCCGTGGGAAGGCGCTGCAATACAGCCCAAGGCCCGGGAAGAAGCATGCTCCCCAGCGCGAGGGAGAATACCTGCCAGACGGCCGCGATGGCCAGGATCGTCATGAGATAGGTTATGAACGGACGTTTTCCCACGGAATCTCCCTTAAGGCGGCGCTCAGGCGCAGACACTCCTGAAAAAATTCAGGATCCTGGCGGCGGGCCGCTTCCCCGCCGCCGGGGTTGTCGATGACGGCGGCAATCCCGGCGTTTTCCTGACTCATGATCATGATCCGGCGTCCCAGCATAACGGCCTCTTCGACGTTGTGGGTGACCACGATGAACCCGAACCGGCGTTCTTCGAAGAGGTCGAGCAAGTGGCTGTGAAGCCGTTCGCGGATGATTTCGTCCAAGGCGGCAAAGGGTTCATCGAGCAGCAGCAGCCGGGGTCGCAGAAGAAGGGCTCGGGCCAGCGCGACGCGCTGCCTCTGGCCGCCGCTCAGTTGATGGGGATAGAGGGACTCCAGCCCTTCGATGCCGAGTTCCCTGATCAGGGAGGCGAGTTCGCCTTCTTCGATGCGGATCTTCTGCAGCCGGGCGCCCAGCGTGATGTTCTCCAGAACCCGTTTCCACGGGAAAAGGCCGTACTCCTGAAGGACCAGGGCGGTCTTCGGCGACGGCTTCCGGACGAGATCCCGGTCCAGAAGGATCTCCCCTTCCGTCGGGGCGATCAGTCCCGCAATGGTCAGGAGCAGCGTTGTCTTCCCACAGCCGGAGGGGCCCATGACGGCCAGGGAGTCGTGCTCGCCGAGATCGAAACTAATCTCCCGGAAGACCCTCTTCGGCGCACGGTTGTCGGCGCCATTGCCAAATATCTTTCCCAGTTCCTTCACGCTGAGCATGTTACTGGAGATAGCCATCGTCCACAATCTGTTCGTAGGTGATCTCTTTCCGGATGATTTTCTTCTGCCGCAGCCAGTCGTAGGTCGACTTCCATTGTGCGGGATCGGGACGGGTCAATCGCGGAAAAGTGGGCATGTCAAAGGTTTTCTGCAACTCCTCCGGGATCCGGCAATTCCGGTTCATGATCGCCCGGACCTCTTCCGGGTGGTCGTTGATCAGCGCCGCGGCCCGGTCCACCGACTTTAGAAACCGGCGGACGGCATCGGGATGGTCGCGAAGCATCCCCTCTCCGAAGACGAGGACCGTTGGCGACAGGTTCAGACCCGCATCGTCCATCAGCACGCGACCGCCTTTCGTCTCCGCCAGCGTGACCAGCGGCTCGGGCAGCGCAGCCGCCGCGATCTGTCCGGACATCAGCAACTGAAAACGGATCGGGATGGTCTTGATTTCGATCATCTTGACGCTGCTGTCGGGGACCTGTCTCGCCTCCAGAAGCTTGGCCGCAAGATACTCGACAATGGTGTTCGACCCGGCGCCGATCCCCTCCCGTGCGACATCCGCAAGGGTCGCGGTCGCCCTCTTCGGCGCGGCGACGATCGCAAACATGCGCCGTTTTTCCGTGGTGTTGAAGTTCTGGGCGACGATCTTGACCGGAACGCCGTTGGCCCGGATCACCATCGGGGTCAGCAGGTCGCCGAAATAGCCCGCGATCTGTCCGGAAGCAAGCGCGACGTCCTTTTCGGTGGCGGACTGGAACGACTCCAGTTCCACTTTGATGCCGGATGCCGAGAAGAATCCCTTTTCCGCCGCCACGAAGAGGGACAGGGCCTGAAGGACGGGCAGTGTGCCGAACCGGATGGTTAGCGGGGCGGGCTGCGGTTTCCGCGCTTCACCGGTAAAGCCGACGGCGCAGGCCGCGCAGATCAAAAGCACCGCCAGTGGTATTGAAAAAGGAAGCTTACGCAAATCGTACTCCTTTATGCGAAATGGCCCCTTTCCTTGTATCCCTCCCCCTCGACGGGGGAGGGAAGGGTGGGGGTGATTGATCCTTCGTTGTGCCCGCGTCGGGCATGGGGGTTATTCCGTTGCAGACCCTGCGGCGGGATGAACCATCCGGTTGTCCGTCTCGATATACCGCGTCAGGATCCGGAGGATCGCCTCGGCGTTGTGACGGGCATGCCAGAGGATCTTCTCCAGCGTCAGCCCCTTCTCTTCCAGGCCGTGGGCGTAATTGTCCACCGAGCAGAGCGGGGCGAATGGGAGGTCCAACTCCTGGGCGATGACGGCCTCGCTCGCCATGGTCATCCCGACGAGGTCGGCGAACTGTGAAATCATCGCGACCTCCGCCCGCGTTTCAAAACGGGGGCCTGCGGTCTGCCAGTAGATTCCGCCGTCCACGCAATCGAGGTCGCAGTCGCGGGCCGCATCCAGCCATTTCCGCCGGATCGCCGCGTTCAGAACCGGCACGATATGCACCGCCCTTTCTCTCACGATGGTCGGCCCTCCCGCCGGCAGGATGTAATCATCCGGCACGACCAGCATCCCCGGTTTCAAACGGCGCTTCAACGCGCCGGTCGAATAGACGCCGAGGAGCTCCCGCACGCCCAGTTGCCTCATGGCCGCCAGGTTGGCCTGGTGGTTAATCTGATGCGGCAGGATGTGTCGACGGGGGTCCGTCCCATGACGTGCGATGAAAACGACGGCGGCGGAGCGAAAGACCACCGCGTCGCCGAAATCCGTTTCCACCGTCTCTTCTCTGAGATCCGCGAAGATCCCTTTTCCCTGCAGCAGGACGGTTCCCGAGATGATGCCCAGCGCCTCCATCCGTTCTCCTCTTTAAGGGTTCGATGCTGTTGCCGGGCTTATAGCAGATCATCCGGCTTCTGTCAAAATCGGGACAGGATCTTCAATTGACATTGTTTGCCGGTCTGTGCCATAGTGCGCCGAAATAACCCACCGGAAGGAGGAAAGCGTATGGCGGAAGAGGCGTTGATCCACGTCGGCGACGGCAACTTTAACGAGGAAATCCTCAAGGCGGACAAACCCGCCCTGGTCGATTTCTGGGCGCCGTGGTGCGGACCCTGCAAGGCGATCGGCCCCGCGGTGGCGGCGCTGGCCGAACAGTACCGCGATCAGCTCAAGGTGGCGAAGCTCAATATCGACGAAAATCCAAAAACAGCCCAGACCTATGGTGTGATGAGCATCCCGACCCTGCTCCTTTTCAAGGAGGGGAAGGTCCTCGACACACTGGTCGGCATGGTCCCGAAGGAACGCCTGGAGGCGTTTATCCGCAAGGCTCTGTAAGCGACGGAAGGTGAAAATGGCGCGCAAAAAAAGAATCCTGCTGGTTCTTCTAACAGTTGTTTTCCTGCTTGGCGGCTGTAAGATGTGGCTGCCCTGGGGAAACAGGACGGAGATGGCCCGAACGACCCCGGATGGTCTCTATCAGCAGGGACTGGAAGAGTTTAAGGATGGGAACTACAAGAGGTCCGTTGAGCTTTTCCAGCGGGTCAAGGAGGAGTATCCGCTGAGTCCGCTTACCATCATGGCGGAGATCGGGATCGCCGACTCTTTTTTCAGCGGCAAGGAGTACCCCGAGGCCGGGCTTGCCTACGGTGAATTCTTGAGCCTTCACCCTACGAACGAGAATCTCCCCTACGTGATGTATCAGATCGGGATGTCCTACTACAACCAGATGACGACGATCGACCGCGATCAAGCGGAGGCGTTCAAGGCGCTCAAGGAGTTCGAACGGCTGATCGCCCGCTTTCCCGGCAGCAAATTCGCCGTCATGGCCGAGAAAATGGTCCGGGATTGCAAAAAGGCCATGGGGGAAAAAGAATTCTATGTTGGTGAATTCTATTTCAAAATCAAGGAATACCGGGCGGCCTTGAGACGGTTTGAAAAAATCACGCGAGACTATGCGAACGTCGGTCTCGATGACAAGGTGACCCGGTTCATCGGAGAAACGAAGAGACGCATCGCCGAGCAAGAGGCGAAAAAGAGTCCGACAAAGAATCAGAAACCATAGGCCTGCCGCTTTTTTAGATGCGACAACGCCATCCTCTTTGCAGATAAAGCGGGGAGCTGATCCATTCGCTGAGATTCACATAGTTTCATTCATTCGGAAAAACAATTTTTCCTGCGGTCAAGTTATGGAAACAGGTCGGCAAGAAAAACCTCAAACCAAGGTGAACATCATTGTCATTGACGATGAAGCCGTCATCAGGGAGGGAATGCGCCGCATTTTTGCAGCCGAGGGGTATCATGCGGAGACCTCGGCCGACGGACGGACGGCTTTGGAAAAAATTCAGGAACAGGATTTTGATGTTGTCATTACCGACCTGAAGATGCCGGGTATGGACGGCATCGAGGTTCTGCAAGCCATCAAGATATTGCAACCGGACGTTCCTGTCATTATCATCACTGGTTATTCAACCGTATCTTCCGCCGTGGAAGCGATGAAAAGCGGCGCCTTTGATTATATCGCAAAGCCTTTCAGTCCCGAGTTGATCATCGATAAGGTGCAAAAAGCCATTGTCCATAAAACATCGGCAGCGCATGGGATTGCGGCCAGGCAGGAACTCAATCCCTGTCATGGTTTTGACGACTTTGTCGGCGAAAGTGCCGAGATGCAGAAGGTCTATCGCCGGATAGCGCAGGTAGCCCCTACCGACAGCACGGTGCTCATTACCGGTGAAAGCGGAACGGGAAAGGAACTGGCGGCGCGCGCCCTTCACAGGAACAGTCTCAGACGGGAACATCCTTTTGTGGCGGTGGATTGCAGCTCTCTTCCGGAGACCCTGCTGGAGAGCGAGCTGTTCGGCCATATCAAGGGATCCTTTACCGGCGCCATCCATAGTAAAATGGGCCTTTTTAAAGTGGCCGACAGAGGAACCCTCTTTCTGGACGATATTTCCAACATCAGCCTTGCCACCCAGGCGAAACTGATGAGAGTTTTGCAAGAACGGGTATTGACCCCCATCGGCGATACCAAGCCCATTCCGACGGATATCCGTCTCGTTGTGGCCACGAACGTAAACCTGCGGACCATGGTGTCGAAGGGAACTTTCCGGGAAGATCTCTTCTTCCGCATTAACGTCATCCCCGTCCAACTGCCTCCTCTGCGGGAGAGGAAGGGAGACCTGCCTTTTTTAATTCACCACTTCCTGAAGAAGTATTCCGCAGAGACCGGCAAGGATGTGCGGGGTGTGGCGTCCGGCGCCCTGGTCGTGCTGAATGCATACGAATTTCCGGGAAATGTTCGTGAATTGGAAAATATTATTGAAAGGGCGGTCGTCCTCTGTGACGGCGAGGTGATACGGGGAAATGATCTGGAGTTGCGATCGGCGGAAGAGGAAAGATATCCGGGCTCGCATTCCGTCCCTCTCAGCCTTGGAGAGTTGAAAGAGGTAAAGAAGCAGCTCCGGGAGAGGGCCACGGAACCGATTGAAAAGGCCTTCGTGATCAGCGCCCTCAAACGAAACAACTGGAATGTTTCGCGAGCCGCAGAAGCAACAGGCATGCTCCGTCCGAACTTTCATGCGCTTCTGAAAAAACTGGGGATATCCATCGCGGAGGAGCAAAAGGGTTAATTATCATTCGTCCAATTGGCACGGGCAGACGGTTCCTCTGCAAAAGTGACCGCCTGCCCCGTGCGCTGAGAAAAACTACCCGCCTTTGTGTTGCCGATCGTTGTCAAACATGTTGCGCCTTCGCTTTGAAAAAGAGGCTGCCGCCATCGAGGCCAGCCCGATGCCTGCTTCCCATCTTCCCAATGGCTTCAACAGGTCCTTCCAGAAAATGACAGAGGAGGCGACCTTGGGTTTGGCCGGCAGGCTGCTGTAAAAGCCTACCTTTTTCTCAAGAACATAAATGATATGCGTCCCGCCGAAAAACTTGTCCCCATAAACGGAGGCATCCCCTCCCAGTTCCCGTGCGCGTCTGTAAGCCAATTCGATCATTTTCCCTTTTTCGCCGAACTGCAGCGCTCCCGTCGGGCAGGCCTTGACACATGCCGGGGAGGAATCGTTCTCTATCCTGTCCGTACAAAGCCCGCACTTGTAGGCCTTGTTTGATTCCTCACTATACTTGGGTTTTTCGAAAGGACAGGCGACCACGCAAGTCTGGCAGCCGATGCATTTCGCATCATCCGTCCCCACGGCCCCGCAATCCAGATGAATTCTGGCGCCGGCCGGGCATAAATTTACACAGGTGGCATCGGTGCAATGCATGCAACCGTCTTTCCAAAATAACCACTCGACCCCGCCATCTTTTTCCTGCACCTCCCGGAAACGGACCAGCGTCCATGTATTTGCCTGAAGCTCGGGTGGATTCTGATAGGTGCCGCTGTTCGTTGTCAAGCCGGCTGGCAGTTGATTCCACTGTTTGCAGGCAATTTGACAACCGCGGCAGCCGATGCATTTTGACACGTCGATGAGCTCCACTTTTTCTACCATTTAAGCCACCCCCTTCCTGAAGATATTGACCATGAATGCCTTGCTTTCCGGAATCATCGTATTGGCGTCTCCGATGGTTGGCGTCAGCCGGTTGGCCGCATTGCCATAAGTGAACAATTCCGGTTTTTTGTCTTTGGCGCTGTACGCCCTCGTTGCCGAAGTTGCCCAGCCGAAATGCCAGGGAAGGGCGACCTGATGGACAATCTTCCCGTCTATGGTAAAAGGCTTGAGCCGGGCCGTGACCATCGCCACGGCCTCGGCCTGGCCGCGGGCCGATTTGATGAAAATTGGATCGCCGCTCTTGATCCCTTTTTCCCGGGCCAGTTCCGGGTCGATTTCGACGAACAGGCTGGGCTGCATTTCCACCAGCCAGGGCTGCCATCTTGTCAGGACGCCGGATTGCCAGTGTTCGCTGACCCTCATGGTCGTGCAGACGACGGGAAACATCGGATCCGCACTTCTGGCTGCATCCATGACCGTCCCGATCCCCGGTTTGTCCCATCTTTTGACGACGGGATTCACCATCTGATCGGACATGAGGTTTTTGGCCAAGGGACTCTCCAGCGGTTCGTAATGTTCCGGGAAGGGGCCATCGGCCAAACCGGGGCCGAAGATGCTGGCCACCCCATCGGACTTCATGATGAAGGGCGGTCTTCCCGAACCGGGGTTGCCGACGCCATCCGGCACGTCGCCGGTCCATTTGCTCCCATCCCAGGTTATTACAGCGCGTTTGGCATCCCAGGGGAGACCCTTGTTGTCGACGGAGGCGCCGTTGTAAATAATCCGGCGGTTCACGGGCCAGCTCCATGCCCATCCCGGATAAAGCCCGATGCCGGATGGATCCTTGACGCCCCTTCTGGCGGCCATGTTGCCCTTCTCGGCATAGGAATTACAGTAGAGCCAGTTTCCGGAAGAGGTAGAGCCATCATCCTGGAGAAAGGCAAAGGCAGGAACGGGGTCTCCTTTCTTGAATGCCCGCTTGCTGGCCGGATCGATTTTATCTTCCAGGAAGTAACCGTTGATCTCCTTCGCCACGGCGTGGATATCCACGTGCATCAGCCTGCCGTCGATGACGGAGGAGCCGTAGTTCCAAGTCAGTTTGGTGATGGCCTCTTTCAAGGGGCCGCCTTCTTCTTCGTACAATTCCTTGATCCGGAAATAGAGATCGGTAATGATCTCGGCGTCCGGCCTGGCCTCTCCCGGCGGCTCGACGGCCTTGTTGCGCCACTGCATCAGACGGCCGCTGTTGGTGATGCTCCCCTCCTTCTCGAACGAGAAGGCGCAGGGCAGCATGAATACCTCCGTCTTTATTTTTTTCGGATCCATCCCCGGCCCGCGCCAGAAATCGCCCGTCTCGTTGTCGAAAAGGTTTACGTTGACCATCCAATCCAGATTCGTCATGGCTTTTCTTACTTTGAAGGTATTGGCGCCGCTGACCGCGGGATTCATGCCCCAGGCAAAAAAGCCGGTGAACTTCTCCTTGTACATCTGGTCGAACAGGGCAAGCCACGAGCAATTGGCGCCGTCGTCCACTTTGGGCAGGTAGGCGTAGGCTTCCTCCAGAGAGACGTTTGCGCCGTAAAGTGCACGCAACAGACTGGCGCTGTATTTGGGGAAGTTTTTCCACCAGTTCAGACTGTTCGGCTCTTTGGTCTTGGGTGTTCGCTTCTCATTGTAGACCGCAAGGCTGGTATGGGATGCCAGAGGCGCTCCCAGATAACCCGGCAGGATATGGAAGAGGAGCCCGAAATCCGTCGAGCCCTGCACGTTGGCTTCGCCGCGCAATGCCTGAACGCCGCCGCCGGCGATGCCCATATTTCCCAGCAGCAGTTGGATGATGGACATCGTTCGGATGTTTTGAGTGCCTACCGTGTGCTGCGTCCAGCCCATCGCATAGAGGATATTTCCCGCCTTGTCGGGTCGGCCCGTCTTGGAAAATTCGCTGTAAACCGCAAGCAATTTGTCCTTGGGCGTCCCTGTGATTCGGGATACGAGATCGGGGGTATATCGCGCGTACTGCTTTTTCAACAACTGGTACACGCAATGGGGATCCTGCAGTGTGCTATCCTTCTTGACCTTGCCATCGACGTCCGTTTGATAAGACCAGGTGGCTTTGTCATAGGTTTCTCCCGTAAGTCCGGAAAAGACGCCGCCGTTGTCTCCGGGGAGTTTAAAGGCCGGATTAACCAGGAAACCTGCATTGGTGTAACTTTTGACATACTCTTCCTGGATCAGATTGTGATCCAGGATATACTTGATCATCCCGCCCAGAAAAGCAATGTCCGTACCCGACCGGAGAGGCGCGTAGATATGAGACTTTGCGGCCGATTGCGTGAATCTCGGGTCAACGCAGATGAGCTTGGCCCCCTTCTCCATGGCCTTGGTGATCCACTTGAAGGATACGGGGTGATTGGAGGCAGGGTTGCTGCCCATAATCAGGATGCAGTCACTGTTTTGAAAATCGATCCAGTGATTCGTCATGGCGCCGCGTCCGAACGACTCTGCCAGAGCCGCTACAGTAGCGCTGTGTCAGATACGGGCCTGGTGCTCGATATAGACCAGACCCAACCCCCTCAAGAATTTTTGGTAGAGATAACACTCTTCATTATCCAGAGCCGCGCTTCCCACCGAGGCGATTCCGTCTGTGCGGTTGACGGATTGCCCCTTGTCGTTGATCAGCCGGAAGCTTTTGTCCCTGCTTGTTTTGACGTTTCTGGCGATTTTATCCAACGCCCATTCCCAGGATACCTCTTTCCACTCGCTGTCATACGGCGCACGATAAAGGGGTTTCTGCAAGCGATTGGGGTTGGCGGCGCTCATCTGGAAAAGAGAACTGCCTTTGCTGCAGAGGGCGCCGGCATTAATCGGGCTTTCGGGATCGCCTTCCGTGTTGATGACCTTGCCGTAATTGGTCGTGGAGATAATGATGCTGCATCCCACGGAACAGTAAGGGCAAATGGTAGTCGTTTTTTTTGCATATTTGATTTTTAGAGGTTTTGCATAGGCGGCTACAGGCTTGATGCTGATGCCGATACCCCCTGCAGCCAGTACCGCTCCCGAGATCTTGAGAAAACTTCTTCTGGTAACACGCATAGCCACCTCCTCCTCATTTTAGTCAGGCGATCTCGCCAGATTTCTGATGGCACATTGTACAACCTGCCTGATCTCTTCCTCTCCCTCCGCTTCAGCCGGTTTCAGGGCATGGTAAAATATTCCCTCTTCACGCGCTTTCCGGATCAGGTGCAGCGGGGTGTTATCGGCGATCAGAACGATTGCCAGTTTGCGGTTGCATCGCTTTAAGAGAGGCACAAGCTCTACAAACGTGAATTCACCCAGTTCGGCTCCCAAAAGCACCACCTGGGCGTTTTTCTTCCGCACACCGTCGATGGTTTTCGCGGCGGAGTCCGTGACCATCACGTCATAGCCGGCGTCGATCAGCAGATTTGCCATCTGCCTGCGGGTTCCCCTGTCTTTATCTGCGATGAGAAGATCCAACATGACCCTGATCCTTCTCCTACCCGTCATCATGATATCCGTCGGCGACCCCGGAGTATTTGCACTTCTTTTGCGGAAACTTTCTTGTCGGTACTGTATAGCAAGGCATGTGCCAGGACAATACGTACCGATATATTGATGTATCATACAGAATTTATTTGCTCTTTTTCTGAATGGCCATCTGCCGATCCGTATTTATATGTCGGTAATGTATATTGGCCTGATACAAATCAAGCGCGGACAGGGAACAACGCTCGTGAAATATATATATAAATAATTAGAATTATTAAAATATGAAGAGATCGGTCGACCTGTATATAAAAAAATACGCCGGCGGAAAAGGAGATTAGAGAGCCTGCAAAAAGACCCGACGCAAGTCATGCTGTAATGATGTGTATTTGGCGGATTCAGTCGGATAAGAACAGATCGGGAAATGTCCTTACCGGGTACCGGCAAGTCAGGGTGTCTACGCCCCGGGGGAAAGGGGCAACTTGATGGTAAAAGTCGCCCCTTTTCCTGCATTGCTTTGCACTTCGATCTTGCCGTCGTGCCTATCGATGATTCCATAGGAAATGGAGAGACCCAGGCCCGCGCCCTTGTCATTTTTCGTCGTGAAAAAAGGATCGAATATCTTTTCGATGTTTTCTTCGGTGATCCCCATCCCGGTATCGGTTATTTTAACACAATTGAATTCTCCGCTTTCCGTATAGGTTTCAATCTCGATGGTTCCGCCGCCGGGCATGGACTGGCCGGCGTTCAGCAGCATGTTGATAAAAACCTGTTCAATCTGGTTCTCATCCACCGGAATCAGCGGCAAATCCGGCTGATACTCCCTGACAAAATGGATGTTGCGAAAGATGGATTGCTGACCGATCAGCGCGAGGGTGGCCTCCATGATGCTATTCAGTGAGGAAGGTTTCTTCTTTGGGATGGATTCGCGGGAAAAATCAAGCATCCCGCTTACGATCTTCGCGCATCGGTTGGCTTCGTTAATAATGACGGCAAGGTCATTTTTCAGCAAGGGGTCCAGATCGGGACTTTTACTGGTCAAGTTTGCAAACAGCAGGATGCCCGTGAGCGGATTATTGATCTCATGGGTGATGCCGGCTACCAGCCTTCCCAACGAAACCAATTTTTCCGAACGGATCAACTGGGTCTGCATCTGCCGTATTTCCCGCGTCCTTTCGGAAACCTTGGCCTCAAGATTCTTACCCCATTCGTTCACTTCCAACAGCAACAGACGATTGCTCTCTTCGCTCTCCCGCAACGCCTCCTCCGCCCTCCGTTTATCCGTGATGTCGATGTTGCTGGCGCGCCGTCCTAAAAACTGCCCGTCGCTGCTGTAGACGGGCTGACAGAGATGGGCGATCCATCGCTCTTCGCCATGCCGATTCACGATGCGGAAATCAACTTCGTCCATGGAATCGGTCGGAAATTGATGACAGCGGTCGGTATGGCCTTTGAAAATATCACGGTCATCAGGATGGACAATACGGTGTATCAATTCGGGCTCCGACATGAACTCCTCGGGACGGTAACCGGTTATCCTCTCACAGGATGGGGAAACGTAGAGGATATTCTGCCCGGGATCTGCCCAATATTCCCAGTTGTACGTAAAATCGGCCACCGTCCGGAACTTCTCCCGTTCTTTTTTCAGAGCCTCTTCCGCCCGCACACGGGTTATCGACAAGGCGGTAATCACTGCGGCGCTGACGATAAACAGGATCACACGGATTACAGCACCCCGGATAATCATCGGATCGCCTGTAAATGCAATGATCAGAACAAAGTAGATGCACGACAGCGCGACAGAAACGGCAAACCCTTGTTTTGTATAATAATAGCAGGAAATGATGATGGGAATATAGAATAAATTCTGGAAGATGATGAATTGCCCGGATTTGAGTGAAAAGATACTGATCGCGATGGACAAAACAGAGGTGACCGCAACTGCAATGAGGGGTAGTCGACGTCTGAGATTCATGGAACGCTTCTCTTCATTACGTATCTCAAAAAAATCACGCGGCTATATTGTGCCGGCTTTAATCTCCGCCCTGAGGGAAAAGGGGCAATTTGATGGTGAAAGTCGTTCCTTCCCTGACATCGCTTTGCACTTCGATCTTGCCGCCGTGCCTCTCGATGATTCCATAGGAAATGGAGAGACCCAGGCCCGCGCCCTTGTCATTTTTTGTTGTGAAAAAAGGATCGAATATCCTTTCGATGTTTTCTTCGGTGATCCCCGTCCCGGTATCGGTTATTTTAACACAATTGAATTCTCCGTTTTCCGTAAATGTTTCAATTCGAATGGCTCCGCCGCCGGTCATGGACTGGCCGGCGTTCAGCAGGATGTTGATAAAAACCTGTTCAATCTGGTTCTCATCCACCGGAATCAGCGGCAAATCCGGTTGATACCCCCTGACGAAATGGATGTTGTGAAAGATGGATTGCTGACCGATCAGCGCGAGGGTGACCTCCATGATGTTATTCAGGGATGCCGGTTTCTTCTGTGGGATGGATTCGCGGGAAAAATCAAGCAGTCCGTTTACGATCTTCGCGCATCGGTTGGTTTCGTTGATAATGACGGCAAGATCCTTTTTCAGAAAAGGGTCCAGATTGGGACTGTTGCTGGTCAGCTTTGCGAACATCAGGATGCCCGTGAGCGGATTATTGATCTCATGGGCGATCCCGGCTACCAGCCTTCCCAACGAAACCAATTTTTCCGAACGGATCAACTGGGTCTGCATCTGCCGTATTTCCCGGGTCCTTTCGGAAACCTTGGCCTCGAGATTCTTCCCCCATTCGGTCACTTCCAGCCTGGCGCTTTTCAGGCTGGCGGTCATCTGATTGAAGGCCTCGGAAAGCTCTCCCATTTCATCGTTGGATCTGTTTTGCAACTGGGCGTCGAGATCTCCCTGAGACAATTTTTTGGTTTGCGCAAGAAGGCCCTTCAGCGGACGATTTACCAGGCGATGGATAGAAAAAGTGATGGTCAGGGAAACGGATATGAGTAGAAGAAGAATCAAAAAAACAATCTTGTTCCGGTAATCGCCGACCTGCATATTCATATTGTCCAACGAAACGATGACGTCCAGGACGCCCAGTGTCCTTTGCTCGGGAGAGTGGGAGTGGCATGCCGACAGGTAACAGCCCTCTTCGTTGTAAATGGCCTTGGCGATGCCCAACACCTGCTTGCCCCGCTTATTGATAAAAACCCGGCTCCTGTTCATTGTAGAGGCATGTACTTTCAGTTCATTATCGGTGTGACACATATTGCAACCGGCCTCTTTTTTATTGAGATGTCTGCCGATCTCATCTATTTCGGTTGAGAAGGTGATCTTGCCGTTTTTATTGATCATTCGGATATGATCGAGCCCCTGCAACGTGCCTACTTTCTGTATCATTTCATAGGCCCGTTCCCGCCTGTTCTCCAGCATTTCATAATGCGTTGTTTTGATGATGGTTTCGCCAAATTTGTCCGCCTCGGAGATCGCTTCTTTCAGGAGCATGGTTTTGATGGTGGTGATATTGATATAGGCAAAAAAAAGCATGAAGACAAGCAGGATAAGGCAGGTGGCGATCGTCAATTTGAAAATAAGGCTGATGCGCACGTCCGTTGCACCCCGAAAAAGAGGCAATTCCTTTTCCCGTTACCGTCAAGGAAGCGTGTAAAATGTGTATTGATCTTAATTTATGGAAAATGGATAGTCAAGCCGGATGTTCGAAGCCCCTCCCGGAACAACTTACGGGGCCAAGGTCCCCTGAGGAGAATGACAAAACCTGAGATACACTTTGGGGTTGGAATACATTCAGGAACCATTCCCGGATCTTGTTTTCAATGCGGCGAGTGTCGGAATCCCGGACCGTCCGCCCAATTGCAGGCTGACCTGCGCCGCCGCCCAGGCGCCCAGATCCAGACTTTCTTCCGCGTCCCATCCGTGGACAAGACCATAAACAAAACCGGCATGAAAAACATCCCCGCAGCCGGTGGTGTCGACGGCCCGCACCTTGTAGGCCGGTTTTTGAATCCATTTGCCTGTGGCCACGGCGATATAGCCTGCCTCCCCCAAAGTGACGCCGACAACATGCGGGCCAAGGTCCGATAAAATCCGGCATGCCCGTCTTGGGTCGTCGTCGCCCGTCAGTGCACGGGCAAAGGATTCAGAGGCGATGAAGCAGTCGCTGAGCCGTGCCAGATCAAGCATGCCATCCCGGAGCGTACCCGCATCCACGACCACGGACACGCCCGATTGCCTGGCCTTGCCGGCGGCAAAGAGGGCGGCTTCGATGCACAGGCCGTCGGTCTGGAGCACCCGGGCTTGCCGGAGCGTTGTCAGGTCGATTTCATCGGGCTGGATGGCTTTTCCGGTTGGTCTCTGCCAAAAAATGGTCCGCCGTCCCAGAGCCGGTTCCGCGGCGATGAAGGCAAACTGAGAGGCGGCGCCCTTCCGGATGAGAAGACCTTTCGTGTCGACCCCTTCTGCACGCAGGGAAGTCTCAATCATCCCGCCGAAGAGGTCGTCGCCGATGACGCCGGCGATATAGCAGGAAAGTCCCCACCGGGAGAGGGCCACCATGGCCGTCGCCGTCGGTCCGCCACCCTGGATGACGGTCTCAAAGAGCTCGCATTTCACGTCGGGCGGCGGATAGCGGTCGATCTTCCCGACATGATCGAGCGAACACTGACCCAGGCCAAAGACCCGGGAAACACCTTTTGACATCATGATCACCCGATCTTTTCCAACAAATGGTTAAATACCTGCATATTCGGCCTCTTTCTCATGCTTGCCCGGCATCTCTGTCCCCGTCATTCCACTGCAGGGAGCCCGTTTCCGGAGGCCGCTTGGCCGCTCAACTGGCCGCAGGCGGCGAGGATGTCCCGACCCCGGCTTGCGCGGAGAATGGCGGTGTAATGGCGGTCGAGCAGGATCTGCTGAAAGGCCGAGACCGTCTCCGGGGTTGGCGTCCGGTAGGGTGCGCCGGGAAACTCGTTGAAGGCGATGAGGTTCAACTTG
>CAYSSF010000084.1:0-16589 GCA_964433455.1 uncultured Syntrophaceae bacterium | reverse complement strand
ACAAACTCCTGGGCTGCCAGATGATGGGCGCCCATGCGGGCGAACTCATCCATGAGTGGATCATTGCCCTGTCGGCCGGGGTGAAGCTCTCCGCCATCGCCGGCGCGGTCCATGTCTATCCGACCCTGTCGGAAATTTCCAAACGCGCTGCGGGGGGGATTTTTGCCGATAAGCTGTTCGGCGACCGGACGAAAAGTATTCTCAAACTGCTGTTCAGCCTCAAGGGAAGGGCCTGCACCCCGTGACCGGTATGCTCCCCCTTACGTGGGAAAGGATACCAATCCGAGCGGCCTCTTTGACCGAAACCGTGTTGGTTCGTTGAGTCATATCTGTCAAGAGAAGTGAAACTACAATTTGATCCCGGAGGCTTCCCCTATTGCAAGCGAAACGTGGTAATGCAGGTCATGCTACCATTGAATGTTTCGATCATACCGCTGGCTGTAAGGCCGTTCCTCTGAACGTTAAGATTGATCTTACGGTTTTTGGGAGCCACAGTTCAAAGAAACCATTCCTATTTTCGTAGCATCCTCACATCCTGAAGAGTCGGCCGGTACTTGCCACCAACCTGTTCATCGAACTCGTCCAGACCATTAAAGAGCATTCGGGCGGCATCCGCAGGATGCCGGGAACAGCCGTCGCCAACGCTGCAACCGGAGCCGTCGTCTATACACCCCCGGAAGGTGAAACTATTATCCGGGAAAAGTTGAAGAAACTTGAGGATTTCATCCATACTGAAGACGACCTGGACCCATTGATCAAGCTGGCCCTGATCCATTATCAATTCGAGGCGATTCACCCCTTTGCCGATGGAAATTGGCGGACAGGGCGAATCATCAACATTCTCTTCCTCGTCCTGAAAGGTTTACTGGATCTGCCGGTACTCTATCTCAGCAAGTCCATCATCGAAGATAAGAGTGACTACTACCGCCTCCTGCGTCAGGTAACCGAGAAGGGCCTGTGGGAACCGTGGATTCTTTTCATACTGAAGGCAATCAAAGATACCGCCATATTTACCCGTGAACGTACTCTAGCGATTCGTGCGCTGATGACCGAAGCGATGGAAACAGGCAAGGGAAAACTACCCGCCCGTGTCTACTCCAAAGAGCTCATCGAAGTGATCTTCCGCCAGCCCTATACCAAGGGCCAATTTCTCGTTGATGCGGGAATAGCTCAGAGAAAAACCGCCGCAGAATACCTCAAGGCGCTTGAAAAAATTGGCATTATGAAATCGATGAAGATCGGTAAGGAAACACTTTACTTGAATACGGGGCTTTATGATCTGCTTTCCCATTAACATGTCCACACCCTGGACACGTTTTCATCACGTGTCCAATAAACGATCTTTAATGGACACGTATCCAAAACAGGTCCCTACCGTGGACATGAAAGAAAAGGTTCAAAACATTACGCAGATGAAGAGCAGCCTTTCAACAGCAGGCCACCCAGAACTTAGTCCTTCAGGAACGCTTCTTCACGGCCCATGTCCTTTATGACCGGGACAACCCCTTCAATCAGATCCTGCGTGCGGCCCTGGAGGTGCTCATCCGGGTGTCGCCCAATACGCACCTGGTCGGCCTTGCATCAGGGCTCAACCATCTTTTCGAGGATGTCAGGGAGATTGCCGTCACGGATCAGAACTTCGAGAGGCTCTCGTTTACCCGGAACACGGAACGCTATCGCAGGGCATTGCAACTTGCTCGACTGATCCTCTTGAATTATTGCCCGGATGTCTGCGGCGGCAGGGAGAACGTGTTGGCGATCCTCTTCGATATGAATGCCCTGTTCGAGCGCTTTGTCTATGCCCAACTGAAACAGGAGGAGGCGAAGCAGGCGCCGCGTGGCCTCTCCCTTTTTAGCAGCAAGGGCAGAAATCTCAGTGCCTGCCGAGGCTGTCTCAGGAAGTTATTCCAACAAGGCTCTCTGGATGAATTCCATCACCAAGCTTTTGCCCGACCTGATCAAGAAGAACCGAGGGCGGACTTTGGTCCTTTTCGCCAGTTATCAGGACTTAGAAGATGTCGCCAAACGCGTGGGGAATATTATTTCCGAAGTGGGCTTTCCTCTCATCCTCCAACGCCGCGGCCGTTCGACCGGGGATCTCTGCGACGAATTCAGAGCAATCAAGGAAAGTGTCCTGTTCGGCGTGGATACCTTTTGGTATGGTGTCGATTTTAAAGGGGATACGTTGACCCAGGTGATCATCACCCGCATCCCCTACCCCAGTCCCCAGGATCCCCTCAACACCGCCAGAAGGAAGACCTTACACCCCGTCGCTTATTGGGCACGCTACTCATACGACACGTTCATCAAAATGAAACAGGGAGCCGGCCGCCTGATTTGTTGCGAAACCGACCAGGGAAAGATCATTATTCTGGATTCACGTTATAAATTCTCTACTAAACAACGTTAATCTCTCATTTGGGTCGGAAGTGTCCCACCGAGGCCCCGCAGAAACGCCACCCCGCACCAAATGCATGTAAGAAGCACGATTGAGTTTTCCATAAACACCTCCTTGATAAAATCGGTCAAGGTTACAATGCTAATTTCCAACCCAAACAATAGACTTTCCCTATCGATAAACATATAGTTAACTATCGTTGCCAATTGGCCTTATGTTACATATCAATGTATCCATGGACACCATTAAGGTTCAGGGAAAGAGTAGTCCCCGGGTTCACTTCGTTCGAGTTTTTTGGAGCGGCTTTTGTGCTGACGAGAGGTTTCGGTGATTCGGTTTGCGATGCGCGAGATATTGGAGAGTGCGAGCGGCGCACGGCTTCGCTTCTTCGGTCGCGACAGCCAGAGGCGGTCGCTTGACTTCATCGGCGAGGCGCAGATTCTTTGACCAGAGATTTTTGTGTATAACAACCACGTGGCTTCACCAAGCGCCACGCTCGCCTCCGGGCGGCTGTCGCTGAGCTTGGGTCGTTAGGCTTTTATGCGAAGGCGCGGGTGGAGAGATCCCAGCAACGAAGGTTTAGAGCAAGATGCCGGAGGCGCGGGCGGCCTATCAAAAAGCATTGAGTATGAGCCAAGGCCGTTAAGATCATTTCACTGAACGGCCTGCATCCGTTGGCCACCGGCGCGCGCGTCGCGTTCGGCAAAGGCAAACCGACCGTGACCGACGGCCCCTTCATTGAAGCCAAGGAAGTGCTCGGCTGCTATTGGATGGTCGAGACCGATTCGAAAGAAGAGCTCGTGAAATGGGCGCAACGCTGCCCCGCAGACCCGGGCGACGTGATTGAAATCCGCCAGATTTTCGACGCTGCCGATTTCGCGATCAAGAAATAGGAGGCGGCCATGAAATACATTAAGCGACATCCTTCACATTTGGCGTATTCTGAGGATGAGTCGGGTAGCCTGCCCCGTGACATACAACAGTGCGACACGAGCCACCATACAGCAGCGCCCGGGTTCAAGACCTGCTATACTCCTGGTTCTTTGGTCGCTGTGAGGGGGTGCGTCGGGCGGGCAGGGAGTATGAACAATCAAATTAAGGAGGATCACATGTTGTGGACAATTGCTGTTGTACTAATAATTCTGTGGATGCTGGGGCTGGTGAGCGGCTATACGATGGGTTATTTTATTCATATCCTATTGGTCGTTGCCATCATCGCCGTGCTGGTCAGAGTCATTGAGGGGCGGAGACCATTGTAGCTATTTGGATCAGATCAGCGTCGAAACGTACCAGGCACCGTTCAACTGAGCGGCTTCGTTAATTCGAAACAGACCCTGGATAAAGCGGGTGAAATCATAAGAAGCGTCAAGATTGTAAAATCATTAAAGAATTATTTGACAGTGAAATAGACAAACGAGGAATGATGGGCCATAACCCAGGGCTCCGAAAGGCGTGAGGTCTTCGGAGAAAAGACTTAAAAAGGCAATCGTAGCAACAATATATGAGGGAACATAAACATGAAAACAATATATAGATCAATAATGATGATGGCGGTGGTTGTCGCTCTGCTAATGACCGGCATGCCTTTGCAAGCGTCCAAGATGGATGACCGCATCGAATCCTCAGCCAAAAAGTCTTATGTGTTCAAGACCTACCTCAAGAACGATGATATCAAGATCCAGTCCAAGGATGGCGCCGTCATATTGACGGGGACCGTCTCCGAAGAATCCCACAAGTCATTGGCCCGGGATACCGTAGCGGACTTGCCCGGAGTCAAGACTGTGGACAACAGACTTGATGTAAAAGGGGAACGTCCGGCTGAGAACTCGGATGCATGGCTCACAACGAAAGTGAAAACCATGCTCCTGTTTCATCGGAACGTGAGCGCCATGACGGAGGTTAGCGCCAAAGACGGAATCGTCACCTTACAAGGCAAAGCGACCAGCCAGGCACAAAAGGATCTGACGAGCGAATACGCCAAGGATGTTGAAGGGGTCAAAGACGTAAAAAATGAGATGGTGGTGTCAGTGCCCTCGAAAAAGACACGAACAGTAGGGGACAAGATTGATGACGCTTCCATCACCGCCCAAGTCAAGATGACGTTGCTGGCTCATCGCTCGACCAGTGCCCTGAAAACCTCGGTCACCACGAAGAAGGGTGTGATTACATTGAGTGGCAAAGCCAGCAATGCTGCCGAAAAGGACCTGGCCGCTAAATTCGCCAGCAATGTAAAAGGTGTGAAGGAGGTAAAGAACCGAATGACGATCGAGTAGTCTGAGTTCAGGACCATATACACCCTATGAGACTGTTCAATTTTAAGCCACATCCTTCCCCCGCGCCTTCCTTCGGGTGGTGGAGGCGATTCCTGCATGTCTGCCGCGCCAATCCAGGCAAGACGGCCTTTGGCGCTCTGGCTTTGTTTATCGTGCTTGCTCTGTATTCCGCGGATGCTCTGCTCGCGGGACCCATGCGGAATTGGGCTGAACGGACAATGAATTCGCAATTGAAAGGCTACACGGTTCACATCGTCCGGGTTCGTCCCCACCTATGGAGACTGGGTTTGGACCTGGATAGTCTGGTCCTGGTGCAGAACATGCACCCGGACCCGCCTGTAGCCGATTTCGGCGCCCTGAAATTCTCTATGGCAATGGCAGAGCTCTTCCACTTCAAGATAGCCGGGGATCTCATTATTGAGCGCCCCGCCCTGCATATAAACTTGATTCAGATAGAGGAGGAAGCCAGGACCTATGTGAGCCTGAAAAATCTCAGTAACCACGCTGATCAAACAAGATCTGAATTTCATGCCCGGGGAGCATTCATGGGTAGCGGCGCCACTGTCATCTCGGGGAGCGTCCGGTCCACGGCCAGCCCGGCGGACTATGATGTACATCTCAAATTGGATAATGCCAAGCTGCCAGATCTTAATGGCTTCATGATGGCTCATGCGGGAATGGACGTAGCCGATGGCCTGTTCTCGGTCTATACCGAAATCACAGTGAAAGAAGGAAAGGTGGACGGCTATCTCAAGCCCCTTATAAGGAATTTGGAGATCTACGACAAGCAGAAGGGCAAGGGGAAATCCATCGGGAAGCGTGTTGAAATGCATTTGTTGCAATTTCTGGCCAATGTTTTCAAGAATCGCTCTACTCAGGAAGTGGCCACGGTAGTGAGGTTTTCCGGTTCCTCCAGCGCTCCGGAGGTCAGCGAGTGGGAGGCCATTCGCAGGCTCATCGGGAATGGTTTCTCCAAAGCGATTTCTCCGGGTTTTCTGGATGATCCCAAGGCTACGAATTCGTCCAAGCCTGCTCACCAACTCAAACCAGAAAAGTGAAGAGGGATAGGATTCATCTGCTGATAACCGCGCAGTCAACTATCATTGCCAATCGCTTTTCTATTACCGTATCTTTATATTAACCGGCTGAATTCAAGGCCAGATAGACTGCCGGTTTACTGATGGCGCTTTCGGGGAGCAGTCCTCTTGCCCACTAAAGCTCGGGAAACGGAGGGTTCCATGAGACCAAAAATGATTATTGCGATCATGCTGATCGCTCTGGGAATCGCGGCATTTGCTTACCAGGGCATAACCTACACGACCAGAGAGAAAGTCATCGAGATCGGGCCGCTTCAGATGACGGCGGAAAAGACTAAAACGCTGCCGCTGCCGCCAATTGTTGGGGCCATTGCGCTCGTGGGAGGCATTGTGCTGCTGGTTGTGGGAAGCCGGAAAAGTTAATCGGAAACAAGGCAGTAGTATGTTTGAGAAGCATCAAAAACCGTATCAAGTGAGGCTGGTTTCTGAATTTCTGAAGATCAGCGGCTAAAGGAGGCAATTTTGGACATGAAAACTACAAAAGTTCTGTATTTTCTAGGCTTAGCATTATTAGCAGTCTTCGTCAGTGTGAATGCCTACGCCGTTGACCAATCCATTTGTAATCCCGGTTCAAACGTTGCACTTCACGCCGACGGATCATTAAAATCCTGCCAACTCAAAAATGATTATGATGCGAATAATATCCGATGCAAAAGGGACTATTCCGTTAGTTTTTACAACGATGGCAACTTAGAATCTTGTGTGCTCTCAACGTCGGTTACCGTGACCAAAACCAAATGCAAGGAAGGCGGTCCCATTGCTTTCTACATCGATGGCAATCTGAAATCATGCGTGCAACCAGACAACTGAAAAAAAGATTGATTGAGGAATTCGGGAAGGAATCGATCCATGCTGCTTGCTGTTTTGTCGACTGTGTTTGCTCTTCTGGCTTGTCCGATCCATGCCGGGGAAATCAATATTCTCGGTGGTTTCGGGGCGACAAATAACCCTGTGGAGACTACCGGAGCATGGCAAGTCCAATACATGGAAGGGCTTGGCGAACATTTGGCTTATAGTCTTTCGTATGTGAACCAGGGGCACCTTATCTCGCACCATCGAGACGGTACTGCCGCCCATCTCTGGTTCCGCACAAACCAAATCCACAAGCAGCTATCACTGGGCGTCGGAGCCGGACCCATATTCTATTATGACACCGTACGTCCTCCTGCCGGACCCCCTTCCGATGTTCACGGCTGGGGGACCATGGTCAACCTGTTGGCAAGCTGGTACACGAAAAATCGGTGGATTTATCAACTGCAGGGCTCTTGGGTAAGGGGCGGCAACAGTTTCGATACCCTGTCGGTGCTCGCCGGCATCGGCTATCAACTCGACCCGCCACCCTCGCCAGGTCCCGATATCAAGGCGCCTCGCCAAACCGAGGAGACGACCGATACCGAGCTGACGGTCTTTGGTGGCCAAACGGTCGTGAATATTCCCGGTAATGGGAATTCGACCGCAGTCGGCGTTGAATACCGGCGAGGGCTCTGGCGATACGTGGAGTGGACCGCAGGAGCGCTTTACGAAGGGCGGAGCAACCTGATCGACCGGTACGGGCTGACCACCCAGATCTGGTTAGCGAAGCCCTTTTTCGATGACCGCCTGGCTCTCGGCGCCGGTGTCGGTCTATATTTCGCCGAAGATCGCCTCAGTGAACAGCGCACCGGCGGATTTGTATCCGAAATCGTCTCCATAACTTTCAGCTACCGGCTCAGCTCCCGTTGGCTTATACGAGGCACATGGGACCGGATCGTCACGGATTATGACCGGGACTCCGACATATTTCTGGGTGGTCTCGGATACCGGTTTTAACGCGGGGGACTTGGAGGCTCTGATGAAACGGCTCGGTTGGTTTTCACGTTCAGCGAGATGGGCGTCCCGCGTCACGGGGCAAAGGCTCAGCTTTGCCGCGAGGAGGCACACAACGCACTTCTCGACATGGAGGAACTGGATGAGAAAACATTAGACGAGTTCCGGTCCCGATACGATGCCTTGGCGCGGAAGGCCCTGGTTGGGGATTGGGTAGCGTTGAAACGGCGCAATGACGTAACCAACATATGAAGTTGGCACTTTTCATCTCAATTCGAGGAGGGCTCCCAACGGGCGATGAAGGCGGCCATGGTGTCGGTGGGTTGGATGTCGGTCATGCCATGGGCGTCATATCGCGGCTCATCCGTCGAGGTGATCACAAAGGGGGGCAGCTTAAAGATCAGCGAAGCCTTTATTTTTTCAAAAAAGAGCGACTCTTGGAAAATGGAATTCTTGTCAATTAATATCAATAAGGAGGATCGATTATGAAGAGAATTTGCAGAGCCATCGTTATTTTTAGTCTAGCAGCTTTACTTCTATTCACCACTGCATCCATAGCGCCTGCGCAGCAGACGGGGCCGTTTTATGTGGGTGTCTTCGGTGCTTTCGTGGTGCCTCGGGACCTCGACGTGGAGGGGCACGGAGACATTAAGCTGAATGATAGTTGGGCCGTCGGAGTCAAAGGCGGCTATATCATTCCTCAGATGAAGTGGCTTGTCCCGGAGTTCGAGTATGCCTACCTGGCAAGACAGGATATCGATCAACCTGGCTTTGGTGGTGACATCAAGTCACACAACCTTATGGCCAACATCCTGTTCCGGTATCCGCAAGGGGAAATCCATCCTTTTGTGGGGTTCGGCTTGGGGCTTTCCCGAGCCACGGTTAGAGGTTCATTCGATGACGATGACACAGCTATTGCGAGCCAGTTCATAGCGGGCGTTAATTTCGAGATCGCAGGGAACATGTCTGCGGATTTTGCTTACAAATGGTTTGGCAGCAAATACAGATTTACCGGCCGCGACACTGAAGTAAGAAACCATATGTTTGAAGCAGGAATCAACTTTCATTTCTAGAAGGATATCCAGGGGCTTCATTTGGAAAAGGAGAGCTCGTGAGCTCTCCTTTTTTCACCCGGATGACGTGTGGCCCTTTAAGAACGTTGTGGGCAGAATGTCTACGGTTGCTACGCTGGCTTTTTCCCCCATATGGCGATGACCGCGGCTATCGTCGTGGTTTTTGCTCCGGTGCAGGCATTCTCCATTGCCATGATCGGCTCGCTGATCAGCGGCGCTATAGGATTTACAGGGCCGACAAAAGGAGATAGGTGGAACGCTTCATTTGCATTCACGGCCATTTTTACCAGCCGCCGCGGGAAAATCCCTGGCTGGAAGAAGTGGAAATCGATGATTCGGCCAGTCCCTACCATGACTGGAACGAGCGGATCAATGCGGAATGTTATACCCCGAACTCCGCTTCCCGCCTTCTTGGCGGAGGCGGCCGCATTATCGATATTGTCAACAACTATACTCGGATAAGCTTCAATTTCGGCCCGACCCTTCTTTCCTGGATGGAAATACATGCGCCGCAAGCGTATGCCGCCATTCTCCAAGCCGACGATAGGAGCAAGGAGATGCGTTCCGGTCATGGCAATGCCCTGGCGCAGATCTACAACCATCTTATCATGCCCCTCGCCCCCTCCCGAGACAAGCATACGCAGATAGCATGGGGAATTGCCGACTTCGTACACCGGTTCAAGCGACCCCCGGAAGGGATGTGGCTTTCCGAAACCGCCGTGGACCTGGAATCCCTTGACATCCTGGCCGGGGTGGGAATCAAATTCTGCATATTGGCGCCGCATCAGGCGGCCAAGGCGAAACGAATCAGAGCCGCCCGCTGGGCCGATGTGCACGAGGGTCAAATCGATACAACCAGGGCATACCGCTGTTCTCTGCCCTCGGGACGCAGAATGAGCATCTTCTTCTACAATGGCGCCATCTCACTGGCGGTCGCTTTCGAGGGGCTGCTCAACAAAGGGGAGGAATTTACCACCCGGCTCATGGCGGGCTTCAAAGACCACGGGCAGGGAAATCAGCTCCTCAGTATTGCGACGGACGGCGAATCCTACGGTCATCATCACAAGTTCGGCGACATGGCCTTGGCCTACGCCCTGCACCGGATAGAGGAGGGGCCGGTCAAACTTACCAATTACGGTGAATATCTCGAAAAGAATCCGCCGCTTTACGAGGTGCAGATCGTGGAAAACACCTCCTGGAGTTGCCCCCATGGCCTGGAGCGCTGGCGGGCCGATTGCGGCTGCAACTCGGGGGCGCATCCCGAATGGCGCCAGCAGTGGCGCGCTCCCCTACGCCGAGCACTCGACTGGCTCAGGGATGAGATCATGCCGCTTTTCGAAGAGAAGGGGCGGGAGTATCTGCAAGATCCCTGGGCGGCACGTGATGCTTATGTTGAGGTAATTCTCGACAGATCCGAGCAGAAAAGGACGGGGTTCCTGGACGGGCATGCCCGGCGGCCGCTCACGGAAGCCGAAACAACGACGGTCATGGGGCTGCTGGAACTCGAGCGCCAGGTCATGCTCATGTTCACGAGTTGCGGATGGTTTTTCGACGACATTTCCGGAGTCGAAACGGTGCAGATATTAAGATATGCGGCCCGGGCAATGCAACTGGCTGAAAAACTCTTCGACCGCAGCTTCGAGAACCATTTTCGTGAGATCATCGCGGAAGCAAAATCGAATCTTTCCGAATATAGGGACGGAGAGAGTGTTTACGGCGCCCTGGTGAAACCGGCCGGCGTGGATTTCCAGAGGGTGGCCGCCCATTATGCCATCAGTTCCCTGATGAAGGAATATGATGAAATCACGAGCATTTACTGTTATCTGATTAAGAAAGAGGATTACGCCGCCCTGCAGTCGGGGGAGGCAAGACTCGCCTTGGGCAGGATCAATGTGACCTCTGATATTATCCCCGAAGCCGCCGACCTCTGGTTTGCCGTACTCCATCTTGGAGGTCATATCTTCAGTGGCGGTCTCGATGCATCGGGCGCTGCCTACGGGGCAACCAAGGAAGAGTTGCTCACCTCCTTTGCCAAAGGGGACATAGCCGACGTCCTGCGGCTCATGGATGGACACTTCGGCAGGAATACCTACTCACTTATGCATCTCTTTCGGGACGAACAGCGTAAAATTTTGCATCTTCTCTCGTCAAAAATGATGGAAGATTTCGAACATGCCTACCGGCTCATTTATGAGAACCACCGCATCCTGATGGGCTTTTGCCAAGAGGCCGGGATGCCTGTGCCGAAATGGTTCCTTGCCGCCGCCGAATTTACCCTTGCCGTCGATATAAAAAACGCCTTTCTGGCCGAGCAGATCGATGCCGTCCGTATAAGAGGTCTCCTCGGCGAGATGAAAACGTGGCGCTTGCCCCTTGATGGCGGAGATAGCGAATTTACATTGCGACGCAGAGCCGAAGAGAGGATCGCTCATTGGCAGGAAAATCCATCCGATCCGACTTTGGGCGCATCTTTTCTGGAGATGACGGAGCTGTTGCGGGAGCTTCCCTGGGAAATTGATTATTGGCAAATCCAGAACACATACTTCAAAATGGCAAAAACCATCTACGGGGAATACGAGGAAAAAGCAAAGAGCGGCGATGAAACGGCAGCAAAATGGGGGGAATCGTTCCGGCGGATAGGAGAACAGCTCTCCTTCGATACGACGGCGATACTTTGATCAGAGACGGACAGGAAGAGAGCAATGGAAATGCCCGGCGACCCGATTCCGAAAATACCCGTTTCCACCTACCGGCTGCAATTCAACTATCGCTTCCGCTTTGCCGATGCCATGGCGATCGTCGTCTATCTCCACGACCTCGGCATCTCCGATATCTATGCCTCTCCTTTGTGCAGAGCAACGAAAAAGAGCCTCCATGGCTACGACATCGTTGAAAGTAAGGGTCCAGATTGACAAGATTATGGATCAGTTCACCGTATTCCTGGCCGAATCCCACCAGCCAGGAGGAAAAATCATCCACACTATCCGGAAGGCGCCGCCGGGCGTCGATGAAATGATAGTAAATGGAGCCGACGGACATCTGCGGAACGATGTCGCAAAGTTGTTTCGGTTCCCGGAGACGGAGACGGGTATCAAAGACCACCGTCTGGGAGACACTTCGTTTACCCGCGGCGATGCTCCTGCTGCTGTAGCAGTTTTTCCTACTACTAATCTGCTATTCAACAACCATTGTGATACCCGATGCATACACGGTAAAGCGACGTCCTAAAGGGATTGGCCGTCTGGTCCTTCGTCTGGTGATCGTTTTGGCGCCATCAACATGGTCGGATTCGCTTCCTTGCTTTTCAGCAACATTCGACCCGTCATCGACTTCGGATGGATGATGAGCATCGGGATGTTTCTCTCCATCGGGGTCAGCTTGATTCTGTTTCCGTCCATGATGGCCATGTTCAATAGGGAGAAGGTAATGGAGCCGTGGAAGTTCTCCCGGCGTATTCTGGTATTTTTTACGGAGTTGACACTGAAGCACGGTGTTCTGATTGGTGTTGCCAGCCTCTGCGTTCTGGCCGCAAGCATAGCCGGCCTTTTCCTTCTGGATGTCGAGAACAGCTTCCTCAACTATTTCCGTGAATCGACCCGGGTGCGCAAAGAGCTGACCTTCATCGACCGGCAGCTCGGCGGAACGACTCCTCTTGATATCGTCTATACGGTTCCCGATGTTGAACGGAAGAAAGACCTCGTGATGACGGCCAACACCGTTCAGACGCTCCAACGCATTCAGCACGCCCTGAAGCAGCACAAAGCCGTCGGGAAAACGCTCTCTGTCGTGAACTTCACTGAACTGGCCAAAAAAATCAACGACAACAAACCACTGACCGAGTATGAACTCACTGCAATATATTGGACGATGGAAGACGCTCTTCGCGACGACCTTCTGGGGTCGTTCTTTTCCCCGAAGCACAAGCAGGTGCGCTTCAGTATCCGAATCCAGGACACGACGAAGGGAATCAAACGAATAAAATTGCTCTCGGAGATCCGTAGCGACATGGAGAAGCTTGGCATTCCCCATAACCGCTACACCTTGACCAATCTGTTTATCCTCTACCAGGACATTCTCCAGCAGTTATTCCGGTCCCAAATTCTGACTCTCGGCATAGCATTCGGCGTATTGATGCTGACCATCTATGGGATCTTCCGCTCAGTCAGGATAGCGCTCATCAGCATCACGCCAAATATCCTCTCGACCTTTATGGTGCTGGGAATCATGGGATGGATAGGAATTCCGCTCGATCTCATGACAATCATGATTGCCTCCGTTGCTCTGGGCATCTCGGTGGACGACTCGATTCACTATGTCCACCGCTACCTGGAAGAACTGCATCACGGCTCGGGAGAGAAGGCGGTTGAACGCTGTCATATCAGCGTCGGCTACGCGTTGCTTTACACCTCACTCATCGTCATTTTAGGCTTCTCGTTGCTTGCTTTTTCCAACTTCGTACCGAGCATTCTATTCGGCCTTCTGACCGGTCTTGCCATGGCCGTGGCAGTCATCTTCGATCTCACCATTCTTCCGGTGTTGTTAAACCGGTTCGTCAAGATGCAATGAAGATAATTTTTTTGGTAGGCTTTGAAAATTGTCGGACTCAATAATGTGCGGAATGTGTCATACAAAATTCCAGGGAGGGCAATGAGAATTACATGGATGCATAATGATAGGAAAATACTACGCTTACCTGCGCAGGAAGCGCTCCTACATAGCTCCTTTCCGGACCTCCGGGGCTCACTCATACAACACGGTCAGAAGAGGCGCAGTGACAGCGATGTTCGGCAGGTCCTCTATCCTGACGAATCCGATATCCAAACAACTCCAGTGTCGCCGAAACGATCACCACATTGGCAGGGATGATATCCCCCCCGGTCGATCCATCGCGGGGAAAATCCAGGAAGGCGCGGTATTCCGGGAGATTGGGATTCAGATCGTTGATACCGAAGAAGAGGATTGTCGGCCCGCTGGAGAAATTGGCAATAATAGGCAACTAGACGTTTATAGACAGGTAAATGCTTCCTTCGAGTCGGCTGGTGACTTATCTGTGTCTGATTCTTTTGATGTGATACATGATGACCGGCGACAGGGGGAGAACGCCGAGGAGGACAAAGAGCAGTGCCGAGAAGTGCAAAGGATAGATTATTCCTATCATTTACCACTTGTTTTCTCCTTATTGCATTCAATGACTGCGTCCGTTAGTAATTACAAACAATGTCGCTTTATTCGGAGGTTTCTCATGGCAGTTGACGGCATCGGCCATCTCAATACAAAGAAGATGACTATTCTGCAGATCGCGCAGGAGACGGGACGCCTGTCCCAGGAACGGCTTTCTTTTCCGGGATTTTGATTGCAACGGACTCTGGTACGGTCTGGACCGGACCGTTCAATTCCACCGGCTTCCGCCACTGATCCGCGAACGGCATATCTAACGGATCATGCGGGAAACTCGCCGGGAATATGATCCGCAAAAGATGGTTGACGGTTATGTCGACCTGTATGAAACGTTGAGCGGCGGGATGCCGTTCAAGAATGTTGAGAGAACACGGGAGCCCATCCTCGATCTCGACGACCCTGCCCGGGGAAAATGGTTTCAATTCGCATATAACTGGAATGCCATCGGGAACGCTTAAGAAAGGGAATCCAGGCAGCTCGTCTTGAAACAGTGAGCCGCGTCGCTATGTCGAAGAAGAACAGCAAACCCAAGAGCACGGAAGAGCAAGCGCCGTTACGCAACAAGACGCCCTTACCGCTCGTCCATGATTTCGCGGTCAAGGACTGCTCGTTGCTGACCATGTCTACGGGGCGTTACGCCCAGAACCGTACAAGGATGATATGATGAAGAAATTATGGTTTACCTTTTTATTGGCAGCATTACTGTGTACGGGGTGCTTTGTGGCTGCGGGACCTCACGGCGCCGGTATCGGTATCGCGCCTCCCCTTCCGATAGTTGTGGAATTGGAAGACCCATACTATAACCACCGTGATTTTCACTATTATTACAATAATGACCGGTGGTTCTACTCTCGGTCGCGGGGCGGCCCCTGGATCGATCTGCCGAGGGATCGCTATCCAAAAGAAGTCCGGCGTAAGGGTAAGGGTCACGATGAAGGCAAGGGAAGGAACCGCGGACAGGGCAGAGATTAAACGTGCAGGCGAAATGGCCGCATAGCATACTCTTATCAACGCAGGTAAGAAAAAAGGTGTTACGTATGAATAGAATAACGGGGATGATAGGACTGCTGGTGGGTTTTTTTTCTGCAGCGATGGTGATGGTTCCGCTGTCTTTGGCCGCAGACGCACCAGCCGTCGTGGTTGGTCGCGTATATCACATTGAAGGGGACCTGCTCCGTTATGTTCCTGAAGAGAACGACTGGGTGCCCGTGGTCAAGGACGCACCTTTCGGTACAGAGGATACACTCTTTTCAGGCAGCCGGGGAAGGGCAGAGCTGATCGCCCCCAACGGGACCTGGATCAGGGTCGGGAACAGCACGCAGATCCAGGTCATCGCCCTCGATACGGACCTGTCAGAAATGGACGTGGCCTTGGGTGTGGCACGGTTCTATAACAAAAGTTCAGACACGGTCATCAAGGTTACGAGTCCTTTCGGGTACATCCTGGCTGATCCCGGTACAGTCTTCGACTTTTACGTAGGTGAAAACTCCGTAGAAGCGGTCGCGATAAAGGGGAAAGTGAGTTTCGTCCACTCGGTAACTGATGCCAGGTACGACGTTTCTGCCGGCTCCCCGTCAATCCTCGCGGACCAGAGTCAAGTGTCGTCAGGCGAGGGGAGCGTCGATCCCGACTGGGACCAATGGAATCGTCGCCGTGAAAGTTTCTGGGCGACGAAGGCCAGGGTGAGGGGACGCTCGGCAGAATATCTTCCGCCCAACCTCCGGGATGAGGCGTATGCCCTTGAAGAGAACGGAAGGTGGGAGGATGTCTCCTATGAGGGTGAGCCGCGCAGGTTATGGCGGCCTACCACCGTAGCCGTGGGATGGTCGCCTTTCACGGTGGGCCGTTGGACCTACTGGTATGGAGATCAATGCTGGATTCCGGCAGAGCCTTTCGGGTACGTCACCCACCATTATGGCAACTGGGTCTACGTGAGGAATTCCTGGTACTGGGCTCCGCCTGTGGTGAGCGTGCGCGTCGGTCTTCCCTTACTCAACATCGGTTTCTTCTGGTATCCCGGAAGGGTTTCATGGATTCACCAAGGCGCCTATGTGGGATGGGTACCTCTGGCGCCGCGCGAGATGTACTACAGCCACCGTAACTGGGGAGGTCCTAATACGGTGGTCGTAACCAACGTCAACATCGCGCAGATCAATATCAACGTCCGGAATTATGCTTACGCAAACCAGGCCGTTGTGGTCAACCAGAGCAATTTCCACCGTGTTAACAATTACAGGGATGTCCGGGTGACCAACATAGACGCCACCACCATCGTCAACAACTACCGTGCGGCGCCGGTCGTCACTAACACGGTAATCAACAATTACACGACGAACAAGCAGCGTTACAATTATACCAACGTCACGGTGAAAGAGAAGCCTCACAATACCGTGATTAATCGAATCGAGCATAATAAGACGAGCATTCAGGGGGGCAGGAAAGAGAACGCTACCGTAGTTCAGGAACGGGCGAAGAGTATCAAGGAAGGGATGGTCAACCGCGAGGCCAGGATCGAACCACCTAAGAGCACGAATTATATCGTGCCAGCCAATGAGGCAAATCGACCGAAATCGGAAATAAAGCTTCAGCAGAGGGAGATCAAGAGTCCCGGGGTAACCGGCAAGCCCGTGCCGCAGCCTGCTCAGCCTGGACAGCCCTCTGCACGGCCTGAGCGCGTGGCGCCGGCAAGACCGGATCGGCAGGAGACGCCCGGTCAACCCGCAGCACCGGAGCGAGTGAGTCCTGCAAAGCCTGCTCAGCCTGG
>CAYSSF010000083.1:0-16685 GCA_964433455.1 uncultured Syntrophaceae bacterium | reverse complement strand
GCCCTCGGCGTCAAGGTGAAGTAGCCACGATTCAAAGGAGAGTTCATGGCAAAATATGAATCAAATTCGATAAGAAATCTGGCTGTTCTCGGCCACGGTGGGACGGGTAAAACCACCTTGTGCGAATCCATGCTCTACATCGCCGGCAAGACCGACAGACCCGGTCGTGTGGATGAAGGAACCTCCTCCATGGATTATGAGCCGGAGGAACAGAAGCGGCACATCTCCATCAGCGCCGCGACGAACCATATCGATTGGGACAGGCACCGGATCAACATCATCGACACGCCGGGCGATTCCAATTTCGCATTTGACACAAAAAGTTGTCTCCGGGTCGTAGACGGTGCGGTCGTCCTCGTCGATGCCGTCGGAGGCGTTGAATTTCAAACGGAAAAAGTATGGGAATACCTGGAAGAGTTTCGTCTTCCCCGACTTCTGTTCATCAGCCGGATGGATCGGGAACGGGCGGATTTTGAAAAGGCTGTCGAGAGCATTCGGAGCCGCCTGGGGAAAAAGATCACGATCTGCTCCCTTCCGATCGGTACAGAGAACGCCTTCACCGGGGTGGTCGATCTGACATCGATGAAGGCCTTTATATACGACGAACAGAAAAAGACGGCAAGAACGACCGATATTCCAGCGGACATGTCTGATGCCGTTCAGAAATACAGGGATATCCTGATCGAAGACATTGCCGAGACCGACGATGATCTGATGAACCAATACCTGGAAAGCGGCGAATTGAGCCCGGAGGATCTGCTGGCCGGACTCCGGAAGGGGGTCGTCACCGGCGTCCTGATCCCCGTCGTCTGCGGATCGGCCATCAAGAACATCGGCATCCACCCGTTCCTCGACACCATCGCCCGTGACTTCCCATCGCCTGTCGACCGCGGCGGCGTCTCCGGAAAGAATCCCACAACCGGCGAAGAGGAAATCCGACTGCCGGAGGAATCGGCGCCATTTTCGGCGCTGGTCTTCAAGACCATCGCCGACCCCTACGCAGGCCGCCTCACCCTCTTCCGCGTCTATTCGGGCACCCTTAAATCCGACTCCGGCCTCTTCAACGCTTCGCGCAAGACAACGGAGCGGATCGCCAGCCTCTTCTTTCTTGAAGGGAAAACCCAGAAGCCGGTCGAAGAACTCATCCCCGGCGACATCGCGGCCATCGCCAAATTGAAGGAGACGGCAACCGGAGACACCCTGTGCGCAGAAAAATCACCCATCCTTTACGCTGCGGTCGAACCTCCTCCCGCCATCATCTCCTTTGCCGTGGAGGCGAAATCGCGGGGGGACGAGGACAAGCTCGTCTCGTCGATCCACCGCCTGATCGATGAAGATCCCACACTCACGTTCCATCGCGACGACCAGACCCGCGAGATGATCTTATCCGGTCTCGGGCAGGTCCACATTGAAGTGGTCGTCGAAAAATTGAAGCGGAAATTCGGCGTCGAGGTGAATCTGAAGACGCCGAAGGTCCCCTACAAGGAGACGATCAAAGGAAAGACCACGGTCCAGGGACGCTACAAGAAGCAGTCCGGCGGCCGCGGTCAGTTCGGCGACACCTGGTTGGATATCGAGCCGCTCCCGCGGGGCGGCGGTTTCGAATTCGTCGACCGGATCGTAGGCGGGGTGATTCCCGGGCAATACCGTCCGGCCGTGGAAAAGGGAATCGTGGAGGCGATGGCGGAGGGGGTCGTTGCCGGCTATCCCGTCGTCGATCTCCGCGTTTCGTTGACGGACGGTTCCTACCATACGGTCGACTCCTCGGAAATGGCCTTCAAGATTGCGGGTTCGCTCGGTTTCAAGAAGGGGGTCCTCGATTGCCAGCCGACCCTTCTCGAACCCATCGTCAATATTTCAATCGAGATCCCGGACGAGTACATGGGCGATGTCATCGGCGATCTCAACAGTCGCCGGGGCAAGGTTCTCGGGATGGATTCATTTGGCCACCATCAGATCATCAAGGGGCAGGTTCCCCTTGCTGAAATCCTCAAATACGCCCCCGATCTGCGTTCGATGACAAGCGGCCGGGGAACCTTCACCTATGAGCATTCCCATTATGAGGAGGTCCCCGCCTACATCGCGGAGAAGATCATCGCGGAATCGAAGAAAAATGCAGAGGGTTGAGATGGGCTTTAAAGCCGTCATCCTCACGATCAGCGACCGGGGATCGCGGGGCGAGCGCAAGGACACGAGCGGACCTGAAATCGCCGGACTGCTCCGGCAAACGGGAATGGAGATTGTCGGCCAGCAGATCATCCCCGACGAAAAGGAGCTGATCCGCAGCGCGCTGATTGCGTGGAGCGATGGCGATAAAACCGATCTGATCCTGACAACCGGCGGCACCGGCGTCAGCCCGCGGGATGTAACGCCGGATGCAACGCAGGAGGTGATCGATCGGGAAATCCCGGGAATGGCGGAAGAGATGAGGCGCCGTAGCGTGGTCATTACCCCGCGAGCGATGATTTCACGCGCCGTCGCCGGGATTCGCGGCCGGACCCTGATCATCAACCTTCCCGGCAGTCCCAAAGGCGCGACGGAGAACCTCGCGGTACTGCTGCCTGCCCTTGCGCACACGATCGAAAAGATCAAGGGCGATGAGCGAGACTGCGCTTCCTGAGGGTCTCTTCGACATTCCGGCGGTGTGTTCCCGGCCAGAAGATCCCGCTGCAACGGGGACATCTCCGAAACAGCGGGTATTTTTGATAGACATAGGCAGGAACGAGGCCTTCAACCCCTTCCCTGGCAACCTCTTCCATAAGCTCGTTGCAGCGCAGGCAGCGGGTCATTCGTCTTGCCGGATCCGGAGCCAGCGTCAGCGCCTCCAGAACCTCGACGATCTGGCGGGCAACACGGTCGGCGTTTACAACGACGAGACGTCCCCGAGGAGGAGGAGCGGCGATATCGCGCTTGCGGGTAAGGGCGATCCTCCCCTCCCCCCAGGCTTTCATCAGAAAACTCCGATCCGCGTTCCCCCGCTCATAAAGGGTGTCGTACCCGAGAATCCGGAGCCATTTTGCCAGTTTACCAAGGTTGCAATCGGCGGCGAACCTTGCTTCCATTTTGCCCATCACTCCCCGGACGAAAAACGATTCATTGAAAAGCGGCCATCATGGTAAGAGAGGTAGGAGTCGTTGGCAATCCAGTCGCCCAGCGTCGCAAAGGTCTTTACGCTTCCGTTGCAAATCGCCTCGCGGAGAATCGGTTTGTGACAATGGCCGAGGATCACGGCATCGTACCCTTCCTGAAATTTCCCAAGGGCAAACCGGTGCATGATTTCCGCCAGACGTTCCTCGGGCATTCCCGGAATACTCTTGCTCATATCCGAACTGAAACGTGCCAGCCGCCAGAGCAGCTTCTGCGGAAGCAGCCGCTGAAGCGCGCAGGAAAATGGGCTTCGCAGGAATCCTCGGAGCGCCAGGTATTTCCGGTTGCCCCGGTCCACCGTATCCCCGTGGGAAACGAGAACCCGGAGTCCATCGATTTCAAACGCCGCCCATTCCGGATAGACCTCGATCCCAAGCTTTCCGGTAAAGTATTCGCCCAGAAAAAAATCGTGGTTCCCCTCGCAGAGACAGACGCGGACGCCCTGCCGTTTCAAGGCCGCGATTCTGTCGATCACCGGCTGGAAACCGGGATAGACCACATCCCCCTTTCCGAACCAGAAATCGAAGAAATCGCCGGCAATGACCAGGAGGTCCAGGGCAAGCGCATCGGTAGATATTGACCTGCCGCCGTCGTCCCCTTTTCCCCGGAGCCGGTCGAAAAAACGGACCAGTTTCTGCTGGGCTGCATCATCGGTGCCTTTCAAATGGGCGTCGGAAAGGAAGATCGCCTTCATGTCCGTAACCCCCGCGGAAAGAGTTTCGGCAAACGGCTGTGTTCCGTTGAAAAAACGTTCCTGTTCATATTCGGCCGTCTATCAGATTTGCAGCTTCCATTCAAGACAAGAAATGGGTGCGCGCTGTCCTTCCACTCAGCGGACCGATCTGCCAATCTTACATCCGACCTTGGGTTGCGTCGCCGGAAAATACGTTGACATGGCTCCCTGCAATCCGATAGAAGAGCGAAGGCGCTGAAAAGTCCACTGTGCGGAAAAATCAACGGAGGAATTTTATTGTCAGGAACCTTTGTCAATGCGGGGGCGATCCTTGCTGGATCCCTGGTCGGCCTGGCTGCAGGGAAACATCTTCCGGAACGACTCAAGACAACAGCCATGCAGGGACTCGGCCTTGCAGTGATCTTGATCGGACTGCAAATGGCCCTCTCCTTGACAGAGCCGCTGGCGGCGATCGGTTGTCTCCTGTTGGGCGCCGTCACCGGCGAACTCCTCCGCATCGAGCAAGGTGTGGAACGCGTCGGCGAGTGGCTCAAAGCGCAAACCGGTTCAAATTCCTCCACCTTCGTTCAGGGGTTCGTCTCCGCCTCGGTCCTTTATCTGACCGGTGCGATGATGATCGTCGGGTGCATCCAGGACGGCACCGTCGGCGATACGCGCACCCTCTACATCAAATCCCTCCTCGACGGCGTGGCCTCCGTCGCGCTCGCCTCGACCCTTGGGGCGGGGGTGGCCTTCTCAGCCCTCTCCGTGCTGCTGGTCCAGGGCGCCGTCACACTGCTGGCTTCGCAACTCGCTTTCCTCCGCGAGCCGGCGGTCCTCAGCGCCGTAACCGCGACTGGCGGTCTCGTCATCCTCGGTATCGGCATCAACCTGCTGAATATGGCCCGGATACGGATCGGCAATTTTCTGCCGGCGCTCTTCTACGCCATTGCCTGGGCCGCCTTCTTTTAAAGGATCAATCATGTTTGGATACAACGGGAAAATACTCCGCATCGACCTTTCTACTCGGCGTCACTCTGTCACAACGCCATCTGAAGATTATTACAAGCATTATCTCGGCGGCCGGGGAATCATCATCCACACGCTGTTGACCGAACTTTCCGCGGGTACAGATCCGCTGGGTCCGGAAAACAAGCTCATTTTCGCCCTCGGCCCATTGACGGGATACCCTCTGCCCGGAAGCGGGAGAAACAGCGTCGGGGCAAAATCACCTTTGACCGGCGGATTTGGGGAAGCGGAGGCGGGAGGGTTTTGGGGCGCCGAACTCAAGCGTTCTGGGTATGACGCCATCATCGTTGAAGGGGCGTCCTCCGCTCCCGTTTATCTCTGGATCAACCACGGCGAAATTGAAATCCGCGATGCCGGTCCTATCTGGGGTCTTGAGATCGCCGATGCCGATGCGTCTATCAAGAAAGAGCTCGGCAGCGATAAAATCCGCACCGCATTGATTGGTCCCGGGGGAGAAAAACGGATCCGCTATGCCTGTATTGCAAACGACATTACCCATGTCGCCGGGCGAACCGGACTTGGCGCCGTCATGGGTTCCAAGAAATTGAAGGCGATCGCCGTCCGGGGCGATACCCCGCCTGAAGCGGCTGATCCCCGGAAAATGATGGAGCTTGCCCGGTGGATGGGAAAGCACTTCAAAGAGAAGGCATCCGGCCACCACCTTGTCGGCACAGGCTCTACGATGCGGCAATACGAACTCTGCGGCAATTTGCCCGTTCGAAACTTTAAAGGGGGCAACTTTCCGGGCGTCGAACAGATCACCCCGCAGCAACTGTTTGAAAAGGGCTACTTGAAGAAAAGGGAAACCTGTTATGCCTGCCCGATCCGGTGTAAAAGGGTCGTAAGCCTTGAAAAGCCCTGGAAGGTGGATATCCGCTATGGGGGGCCGGAGTATGAAACACTTGGCGCCCTGGGGTCCAATTGCGGTGTGAACAATCTCGAGGCCCTGATGAAGGCCAACGAAATATGTGCTCGCCACGGCATCGACACGATTTCAACCGGCGTTTCCATCTCCTTTGCAATGGAATGTTATGAAAAGGGAATTTTAACCCGAGACGACACCGACGGGCTTGAATTGACGTTCGGCAATGCCCCGGCGATGGTGGAGATGGTCGAACGCATCGCTCTGCGCAAAGGGTTCGGCGACATTCTTGCCGAAGGGACAAAGAGGGCCTCTGAAAGCATCGGCAGGGGATCCTCCGCGTATGCCATACATGTCAAGGGTTTGGAACTTCCAATGCATGAGCCCCGCTATAAGCAGGGAATGGGACTTCATTACAGCGTCAACGCAACCGGAGCGGATCACTGTTCCGGTGTTCAGGATGATCAGGTCCAAAAGAAACAGCCCCGGTGGGAAACGTTGCCGTCAACGGAAATGAGCCAAAGGAAGGCCGAGATGCTGTATGACGTCGGCATCTGGCGGCACATGGCCAACTACATCGGCATGTGTCTCTTTGTGCCGTGGAATCATCGGCAAATCGGCGATGCCGTACAGGCGGTAACCGGATGGCCGATGGATACCAGGCCACTGATCGATGTCGTTGAACGGGGAATCACCCTTGCGCGAATTTTCAACCTCCGGGAGGGATTTTCCAGAATGGATGACCAGCTTCCCCGACGATTCTTCGATTCGCCGCTGGAAGGTCCGCTTCAGGAGGTATCGATGGATCCGGCGAAATTGGCGGCGGCTCAGCGGGATTATTACCAGATGCTGGGATGGGATGAGGCTGGCATTCCAACCCATCAGAAACTCGTGGAACTGGATATCGAATGGGCATACGGGTATATAAAGCCATGAAGGAACTGAATCCCGAATACATCGACCGCGTCACACGATTCGTAAACCGTTGCCCCTATTTCGAGCTGTTGTCGATGAAGATTTTGGATGTGGGGATCGGTTTCAGCCTGCTTGAAATCCATCTGGCCAAAAAGCATCTGCAACCGTTCGGCTTCGTTCACGGCGGTGTTTTTGCTTCGATTATCGACGCCGCCGCTTTCTGGGCGGTGTTTTGCGGGATTGAAGACCCGAACGCCGGCGCCACCACCGTCGATTTGAAACTGAACTATCTCGCGCCGGCGGTATCGGGCAGGCTGATCGCCAAGGGCCGACAGATCAAACTGGGCAAAACGCTGGGATATGCCGAAGCCACCGTCACCGATCAAAACGGCAGACTCCTTGCCCACGGGACCTCCACGCTGATGATCATGCCCGGCAGCGGCCTGGACGTGGATCAACCCCTGCCGCCCAAGTTCAGCGTATAAGGTTTCATCTGCAACGCCCGCATTGCCGGGATTTTCAACCCAGGCGCTCGGCGATCGACAGGCCGAACCTCCGGCGCGTCAGCATACCGACCGGGCGTGAAACCTGTTGCGGCTTGTTGGATGGCGCATCTCAGAGCTTCGATGTGATCCTGATAGGCAGATGATGGGTAGATGATGGGTAGATGATGGCACATCAGAACCATTTCAGGAAGAAAAACCGGTTGCTCAGGATCATGCAACTGTTCCGGCAATTCCGTCCCGACCTGCAGGCGACCTACCGGCGCAACCGGGTTCTGTTGTTTCCCGGGGGTCACAGCTTTTTCCGTTCGCTCAATGCCGCCCTCCGTTCGGCGAAGCGTTTCATCCTCGTAGAATTCTACATGATCCGCGCCGACCGCACCGGCGCCGCCTTTGCCGCCGGATTGTCGGAAGCGGTCCGGCGCGGCGTGCGCGTCTGGCTGATCTATGATTATGTCGGCTCCATCGAAACCCCGACCGCTTTTTTCGAGGGCATGGCGCGGCAGGGCATCGAACTGATCCCGTTCAACGTTCCCTCGTTCAAGCGCGGCATGCACTGGTTCGACCGGCGCGACCATCGCAAGATGGCCATCATCGACGGCAACCTGGCCTATCTTGGGGGCTTCAACATCGGCGACGAGTATTCCGGAATGGCGGAAAGGTCGCAGCGCTTCCGCGATATAGGTTTCAGCATCTCGGGCAGCGCGGCCAGCGCCCTCGTCCGCAATTTCTCCGAGACCTGGCAGATGGAGAGGGGGGAGCTTCCGCAACTTCCCCCCGCCGGTGGCGATGCGGACCCGGACCCCCGCCGGAGCGGTCAGGCGGATGTCGAGATCGTCAGCGGCGCTCCCCACCGGTGCCGTTCCTACATCCGCAACGCCTTCCTTCTCGGTATCGCTTCCGCTGCGGAGGAGATCCTCATTGCAACCCCTTACTTTGTTCCAGGTCCCCGCATGATCCGTTCCCTGTTGCGGGCCGCGCGGCGCGGTGTGAAGGTGCGCCTTCTGCTCCCGGCCCGCAGCGATGTACCGCTGGTGAGGCTCCTTGGGCTCAGCTATTACGGCGCGCTTCTCCGGAAAGGGATCGAGATCCGCGAACTGGGACGGGAGATCCTCCACTCCAAGGTGATGCTGATCGACGAAGAACGGACGGTCATCGGATCGGCCAACCTCGATCTGCGAAGTTTTCATCGCAACCACGAGCTAAACTGCATCATCGACGACGCTACGTTCGGGAGGCAAATCAAAAAGCTGCTCCTGAAGGATTTTGCCAATTCCCGGAGAGTCATGGTGGAGGATCATGAACGGCGCGGATGGTTTGCCCGTTTCCTGGAGAAGGTGATCAACCTGTTCGGCTGGTTCCTGTGAGGGAAAAAAATTGACATGTACGCGGAACGTTCCTATACTTCCTTCGTCGGAAGACCATGTCATCGCGAATTGCGTTGACATACAAGATTGAGTTCCTTTTTGTTCAACCCGAAAAAGCAATGTCTTATCCCATCAAAAATCAATATCCGATGGCCATCGCCAATCGTCTCTTTTTGTTCGTTCTGCTCTTATTCATCCTGAGTTACAGCAATGGATGCGCGTCTTTGCCTGACGTCTCCGAAAAGATTGATGAGGCGTCGACTGCACAGAAACCTCGTCAGATCGTTTCGTCCACAGGACTGTTATCTCCTCAAAAAAGCAAGGCGATCATGGATCGGCTGAAGCAATCGGTCGACCCGACGGACATCCTGGGACGCCACATTGCCGTGGTGGAATCAGTCACCGAAAGCCCGCTGACGAAGGGAAACAGAGTCACACTCCTCGCCGATGGTCAGGCTACCTATGCCGCAATGTTCAAAATACTCCAGAATGCCAAAGACCATATCAACCTTGAAACCTACATCATTGAAGATGATCAAACAGGCCGCCGATTTGCTGATCTGTTGCTGCAAAAACAGGCGGAAGGCATCCAGGTCAATCTCATCTATGACAGCGTGGGCAGTATGAAAACTCCCGCCTCTTTTTTCCAACGTCTGCGCGACGGCGGGATTCAGGTTGTCGGATTCAATCCGATCAATCCACTGAAGGCACGGGAGCAATGGGGACTGACACACCGGGACCACCGCAAGATTTTGATCGTCGACGGCAAAGTTGCGATTATCGGGGGCATCAACATCAGCGAGGTCTATTCGAGCACCCCTCTCAGGAGGAGACCGAGCGAAAAAGCGCCCATTCACTGGCGTGACACGGACATTCAAGTTGAAGGCCAGGCCGTGGCAGAATTCCAGAAGCTCTTTCTTGACACCTGGCATAAGCAGAAAGGACCGAATCTTTCCGAACGGCACTATTATCCCGATCTGAAAGAAAAGGGGAATGCCCTGGTGCGCGTAGTCGGCAGTACCGCGGGAGAGACCAACAGGATCCCTTTTATTGTTTATGTGTCGGCCATCACTTTTGCAGAGTATTCGATTCACATGACGAATTCCTATTTTATCCCTGACGGCCAGATCGTAAAGGCCCTCACGGATGCTGCCAAACGCGGTGTCGACGTAAAGATCATTCTCCCCGGGATCACCGATTCTCCGTTGGCCTTGCATGCACAGAGGTATCATTATTCCGATCTTTTGAAATCGGGAGTGAAGATCTACGAGCACGGCACCTCCCTGCTGCACGCCAAAACCGCGGTGGTTGACAAGGTCTGGTCAACCGTCGGTTCCACCAACATGGACTACTTGAGTTTGCTCAAAAATGACGAGGTGAATGCGCTGATCCTGAATCGCGAATTTGCCGCCGAAATGGAGAAAATGTTTGTCGGGGACCTTGCGAACTCCAGGCAGATTCAATGGGATGAGTGGGAAAAAAGACCTTTGCTCCAAAGGCTCAAGGTAATTATTTTACATCTGTTTTCCCGTTGGATGTAAAATAATCCTATCCATCGTTCATCGCTTTTTCAATAAAAACCGATGGCTCTGCAATGGCGGGGATTACAGACAAATCAATATGGGTAAACAACGGGAAATGGTCGGAGGGGTAATATTTTTTCCATCGTGGCTGAATAATCTTCGCGTCTCGGACCTGGAAAGAAGAGGGGACAAAAATATAGTCCAGTTTGAAACGGAAGAAATATCTACGAAACCCATGAAATGTAGCTACATTTCGCATATTTGGATATCGCACCCGAAAGGTGTCCATTAATGGTTCGAGATTGAAAATACTGTCTCTTGATTTGATTCTTAAAGGTTTTTTACCCTTTAAATATTGTACGGGCACGCTCTTTTCTCTGGCATTAAAATCACCTGTCAATATATATGGATCCGCAGAAGGCCGTGAATGGATAAAATCGGTCAATAAAACAACGCTATTTTTTCGAGAACGCTGTGAAATATGATCCAAATGCACATTATAGAAATAAAAAGGCTGCCCCGACTCTTTTTCAATCAGCCGCATCCACGTACAGGTTCGCGGGATGATGTTCCCCCAACCCTTCGACCCCGGGATATCGGGCGTATCCGAAAACCAAAATGTGCCCTCCACACATGGTTCGAACCGCACCGCATCATAAAATATGGCCGTATGCAACCCTTTGCTGCCGCCCAAATTTCCTGTGCCGACCTTCTCGTATCCGGGCAGCATGGCGCTGATCTCTGATATTTGAAAATCCATCGCTTCCTGCAGGCCCAAAACATCCGGGCGATAACAATTCAAGAGTTCGGACACCCGGTTACGACGAAATATCCAGTGATTTTTACCGTCTTTCGCCGTCCCGCGCCGAACATTGAAGCTCATGACATTCAAGTTCAATCCGGTATTGTGAATTGGATCGGAAAAAGATTCCTCCTCGAATTTTGGAATTTTCATCCGGGAATTGAAACCACGCAGCAAAACAGCAGGCCGGCAAATATGCGCAATGGTTTTTTTGGCGAATATCCCCCCTTTCGTCTTCATTGTTCTTATTGTCTTTACCATGCCTTATACACCTGTTTGGGATGAAGTTGAATTCCATATCCAATCATCCATTTGATATAGTTATGATAAATCAAATAGCAAGAAGATTTTTTCCATTCTCTTCGTCCCCAACGGGTGCTTGTGGATCAATGAAGATCTTACTTCAGCGATCGGTTTGCAAAGAACCGATCAGGTCCCTCATGCAGCCGATCCGATGCCGGATCATGTAATCCTGAATGCCATCGATGATTTCCATCGTGGCAGCCGGATGGATGAAGTTGGCCGTGCCGACCTGGATGGCTTTTGCCCCGGTGATCAGAAATTCGAGCGCGTCGGCGGCCGTCGTGATGCCGCCGATTCCGATCACCGGAATCTTTACGGAATGGACCACCTGCCAGACCATCCGGAGAGCGACCGGTTTTACGGCGGGGCCGGAGAGGCCGCCGGTGACGTTCGCCAGGTGGGGGCGCCGCCGTTCGACATCGACCGACATCCCCGTCAGCGTGTTGATCAAAGAAACGGCGTCGGCACCGGCAGACTCCACAGCCCGGGCAATCTCGGTGATGTCGGTCACGTTCGGCGTCAGTTTCACAATCACCGGCAGATCCGTTTCACCCCGGACCATTTCCGTGACGGCGGCGGCGGCGTCCGGATAGGCGCCGAAAGCGACTCCCCCTCTTTTGACATTCGGACAGGAGATGTTGACTTCGATCGCATTCACCCCCGCTGCCCGTGAGAGAATCTCCGTAATACGCCGGTATTGGTCGACCGTTTCACCAAAGATGTTGGCGATAACAGCAACGTTATGTTGTCTCAGAAACGGGAGTTTTTCTGCGATAAACGCCCGAACACCAACATTCTGCAACCCCACGGCGTTGAGCATCCCGCAACGGGTCTCCATGATCCTCGGGGGTGGGTTGCCCGCTCTTGGTTCGAGGGAGAGACCCTTGACCACGATGGCGCCGAGACGGTTCAGATCGCAAAATGGGGCGTATTCTTCGCCGTAGCCGAAGGTTCCCGAAGCGGTCATGACCGGATTCTTGAGGGCCAGACCGCCGAGTTCGACCGCAAGTCCCCCGGAAACCATCCCGTTTTTAACCGCATCCATTGCTTGAATCCCCGCATCTTTCACTTTTACACCGCCTCGCCACGGGAGGATTCCAGAGGATCTCCCCGATATCGAATACCGGGCCGTCATGACAGATCCTCCGATAGGAGGTTTGCCCCTCCCCTTCTGTGATGGCCACGACGCATCCCAGGCAGGCGCCGACGCCGCAGGCCATCCTCTCCTCCAGCGAAACCTGACAGCGGATCCGGGTGCCTCTGAGCAGAAGATCCAGGGATCGGATCATCGCCTCTGGACCGCAGGCCAGAATGAGCGTACTCTTCACGTCATATCCTTCGAGATCAACAGCCAGCCGTTCGGTGACGGTACCGTGGTACCCTCGGCTACCGTCATCCGTACAGGTCTGGAGGTTGCAGAAGCCCTCGAAGCGGTTCAGCCCGGTCAGGAGTTCCGCCGTTCCGGCGCCGAGATAGGCAGTGACCTGCCGTTTCCCGGAATCCGATTTCAAAACAGAGCGGTCCTGGAGAAGGAAGGCGAGCGGCGCAGCGCCGACACCGCCCCCCACGAGGAGAAGCTGCCGGACATCAGGATCGATCGAAAAGCCGCGGCCGAGCGGACCAAGGATCGTAAGCGCTGCGCCCCGGTTCAGCCGGGAAAAGAGGGATGTCCCCCGCCCGGTGACACGACAGAGCAGATTCAGGAGGGCATGACCCTCTTCGCGTTGAAAGCCGTAAACGCTGATCGGCCGGGGCAGGAGGGGCTCATCCCTCCCCGGATCACGGATCATCACGAATTGTCCAGGGTTTGGCGTCCCAAACGAAAGGGGAAGCCGGATGGTCAGATGGAAATGGCCAGGGGCCACCGCCAGGTTCTCGATAACTTCCCCGAAGGCTGCGGATGGTTTTTCAATGATGGCGGTCATACCTTGTTTACCCATTCCCGTTCATGCTCTCCATCTGGCGGAATTCGATCCAGTTCTGCCCAAAGGATCAACGCATCCTCCCCGGTATCGGAGTAATAACCGGGCCGGACCCCCTTCACCAGAAAGCCGAATTTTTCGTACAGACTCTGTGCCGGAAGGTTGGAGCGGCGCACCTCGAGCGTGACCCATCGCGCCCCTTCCGCCTGTGAAGCCCGTAGCGCCTCACGCAACAACAGGCAAGCAACCCTTTTCCTCCGCTGATCCTTCCGAACTGCAATGTTATGGAGGTGCATCTCATCCGCCACGCGCCAGTAGACAACATAACCCGCTACCGGTTTGCAGGGCCGTGAATCAAGCCTGCCCACGAGAATACGGGAGATCGGATTACTCCTCTCGTTGCGGAAGATACTCTCCGACCAGGGAGAAGGGAAAGCATCCCTTTCAATAGCCATCATCTCTTCCAGATCCCCTTCCTCGCATTCTCCGATTCGTATACGATGCCGGATCATGGTTCATCAACTCCGGATGTAATGGAGAATAACCGTCGCCGACAGGAATACCGCGCAGAAAAGGGGAAGAGCGCCGCGCAGGCGGATGGTGTTGAGTGCGACCGCGGTTCCGATCAACGGAAGGAGACCATAGACCAGATCCAGCCCCCGGACGATCCGCGGTGTCAGACGGGGATAACCCCACGTCATGACGGCGATACCGAGCGGGATTGCAATCAGAATCAGACAGGCCGACAGGAGTCCGGTCTTCACGGCGGCGAAAAGGTGTTTGCGTGCGATCGCCGGGGGGGCGCCGCTCATGACGTTCTTTATGGCGTCGTTCGCCGCTTTCTCATTTTCACGGATAATCCAGCGGTCCATCTGTTGCGCCAGATAGGCGAATGGAACAAAAATGAGCATGGCCAGTGCGATCAGCCCCTGAGGCATGTGACCCAGAATCCCGCCGCTCTCGATGGCGCAGACGGCAATCAGGATGGCGGCAACCGTGTCGTTCGGAGGGAGATAGCAGCCGATCGGAAGACGGTCGAGCCAAAACAGTTCGAGGAATGCGCCTGCAATGAGACCGGTATAGGGATCTCCCAGGATAGCGCCGATCAGGGGCGCCGCTACAATCGGTCGCGAGATCAGAGTCTGAATGAAGACGCGATCCAGACAGAGGAGACCGCCGGCAATGGATACGATCAGAATTTTCATGATCACAGGGTCCGGCTGAACGATTCAACCGCAGGTTAAGGCCGAACAGATGCAAAAGGGGCCGTGCATGGATCAGGACCCCATACTCCGAAAGATCTCGATAAGATCGACCGGTTTTTCCCGAGGAACGCGTCGCAATTCGATCTCTACCCCCGCATTCCGCAGGTCGGTGATATCCCGGATATCCCCATCGTTCAACTGGACGGATTGGGTGCAGCAGAGCCTGCACTCCTCGTTATAAATATTTCCGATGTTCAGATGATCGAATCGGAAGCCAAGCCGGTGGGCCCTCCCTGCGTCGGAAACATTGCTGAAGAGAACAATCGTCGTGGGTCCGCGGCCCTTGCCAAAGGCGTAATTTTCCGTAAATTTCTTAACACCGCTGATCACGACACGGACTTCGCTCGGAACCGCCATCCGGATCACCGTCTCTCGGAAGAAATCAGAGGCCACCTGATCATCCACCACCACGATGCAGGAAGCATCAAGAAAGGGAACCCAGGCCTCCAGGATCTGGCCATGAACCAGACGGTTGTCGACCCGTACGAGGGCTATATCCAATGAATCTTGCAATGGGTTATCCGACTTTTTTGCTCAGGATCTCACTGGCAAGGGAGATGTTCTTGATTCCGTAATCCTTGATAAATACAGCAAATTCCTCCAGGGCCATCCCTTCGCGGAGATCGGGGAGCTTCAGAAGCATCGGGAGATTGACGCCGGTAATCACCTCTACTTTGCCGGACTTTAGAAAGGAGAGGGCAAGGTTGGAGGGGGTCCCTCCGAAAAGATCGGTCAGAATCAGCACCCCATGACCCTGGTCCAGCTTCTTGAGAGCGGAACTCATCTCTTTCTTGATATCTTCCACCCCTTTGGTCTGGTCGACAGCGATATGAACGATCCCCTTCATGCTGCCGCGGATCAATTCCGCCGCCTTGATCAATTCGTTCCCCAAATTTCCGTGGGTGGTGATCATTACACCGATCATGATGATTCCCCCTGTTCGGTATTTCGCGAAGGCTAATGGATTCAATCTCAATTGTCAAGGTGAATCGAGGCCGGGTCGCAGGCATGGCGGTCATCCCATTGATGGGCATTACGCAATCAGGACCTCCATGATCCGCCACGTCAGAATTTCGGGTTCGCAGTTGCCCGGAACAGGGATTCCCGCCAGAGTGACCGCGGTTTGATGGAGAAATAATATCCTTGGGAAGGAAAGCGGACATTCGCGCAGATCCCGTGCCGTAGGGCCAACTGCATGGAAACCCACCGCTCCATGCCCAGGTTTTGCACGATCACGATATCGTTCTGGAGCGGATCGGAGAAGGGTTTCCGGAGGGTCTTCGCCGGGCGCGCTGCGAGGAGTTCCATCCGGTTGCTGAAGAAGAGGTTGAAACACCCCAGGATTGCCGCCCTGATATCTACGGAATCTCGTTCTTTAACATCGGATCCTTGATCAGCATGGTCGATGGGTCGAGGAGCAGTGGAGATCCGACGGGGTTTGATTCGCCGCCCCGGAGCAGCTTGATGTGGATATCCGCATGTTCCGGCTGCAACTCCAGAACGAGATCGAACAGACCGGCGACCGTTGAAAAAGATTCCGGCAGGCCGTCCGGACCGGCCGGCTCGGACCGGTGGGTGCGGACGGTAAACCAGAGATGGATGCCGTTTCTTACGGCGAGCGCCTTCAGGTCATTCAGGTCCGAACGCAGGGACTCATCAAACTGGAGACCGTCAATAATCATCATCGCCGGCGAGAAGATCCCCTGTTCGGTCAGATCGCTTAGCCGCTCTTCAAGCTTCGGTACCGTGAAGGTTTCGACACGGAAGGTCATGATGAACCGGTGGGGGAGGACCGATTCCCAGAGGCTGTTGATCTGCGCCCCCTCATAACGTCCCGCAAGATGATGAAAAAGCTCATGGTACCAGAGGTTCACCTTGTTGACGGGATCGTTCAGGCTGATGTGAAGGACTTTCCGGCCTCTCAGCATGCTGTTCAGGGCCAGTTGGACCAGCAAGGCGGTTTTTCCGACACCGGCGTGGGAGAGCACCGCGCCGATTGCACCGGCGGGGAGGATGTCCTCGGTCTCGAAACCGAGCTGACGTAACGGGTTACGAAGGATGAGCTCATTTTTCAGCATCTTGTCATTCCTCACTATAATTTGGATGATCCTGGCACTTGACCGGAGAGATGCGTCCCCCGAATCCGCTGACTTCATGCCGCGCTCTTTTTCCGGAGGGCGACCTCTTCCGCGATCTTTTCCGCAATGGATTGCGGAACTTGGCGGTAGAGCGCGAATTCCATCGTGAACTGCGCTTTGCCCTGCGTGGATGATCTGAGCACCGTTGAAAACCCGAACATTTCGGCGAGCGGGACTTGGGATTCGACCACGGTCATCGGCCCCTCGTCCTGTGCTCCGACGATCATCCCCCGTCT
>CAYSSF010000082.1:1870-16690 GCA_964433455.1 uncultured Syntrophaceae bacterium | reverse complement strand
TCGCATCAGGAGGGCCACTTCGTCGGTCAGATACTCCGGTATGGTTCCATCCAGTGTATCGGGCATGTTGTCCCAGTCGTAACTGCGGTAAAGGATCGCCTTCAGGGTCTGGTTGCTCCAGACGTAGGAGAGCACCCCCGTTGCCGAGGCGGGATATTTGTAATACTGCATGATCTGCCCCACGGCCACATTCACACAGCCGGCAAGGACGTTTTGACCTTGAGAGGCCGGCAGGAACTTGTTGTAGGGATAGCCCTGATTCCAATGGGCGCGGAGAAGATAGCTGCCGGGCGTATAGTCGTCGTCACTCAGGGGTTGACGCGTCGCATCGAAACGAAGGAGAAAATCCCACCTTGCCTCGGTCTCCGTCCCCCCCGCCGCCAGGGTCGCGCGGCCGGCGGCGCCGGACAAGGCGGCCCGGACGCGAAGCTCCAACTCAGCGAGGATCGCCTTCCGGTAGGCCTCGGGGAGGGCGGCAAAGTCGCCAACCAGCGAGTAGGCCTTGATGGGCGAGATGCTCCGATCCTTGGATACGAGGAGATAGCCGCCGCCTTCCAATTGAAAGAGATGGGCGACGGGGATGGGGGCGAGCGCCGGATCGAGGAGGCTCCGTTCGACGATCTCCCCGGAGACGATTTTTTTGTCGCTCCCGAGGAATTTCAGGAAGTTTAACGCCACGGTTTCCTGATCGCCGGCGGCGTGGACCGGAACCGCCGCAAAAAGCAAAAGAATCAGGCAGAGCGCCTTCGCAAGGCCTCGAATGGTTCCAAAGCCATACAAGGTTCCCATCACTTTCCCCTTTTTCATGATCCCTACGGTTTCCTGGACCAGAAGGTCTCGACCAGGCCCACCTTCCAGACGCCTGCCTCTTTGAACATCCTGAGCACCGCCGGCCTCTGCGACTTCTTGAAGAGGAGGTTGATCTCCGCCCGCTCTTTTTTCAGCATACCCATGCTCCAGACACTCTGCCTGAGGGCCGTATCGGGGTCAAACGTGCTGAGAAAACCCAGCCAGTATTCCTCAGAAACGGGCCCTCCCCGGCTGAAGTCAGCCGATATTTCATCCCGGGACTGCGTGCCCCCTGCTTTGGCAACGCTCTTGTACGTATCGTCGGCAATGGTCTCTCGGGACTTCTCCGTCAGAAGCCCCCAGACCGTTTTGTATTCGTTTGCCTTGAGACTTACAAAGAGTGATTCCGCAGCGGTGAGGACGGCGTCGATCTCACGCTCATCCGTCTGGGCGCCGGCAGGGACGGCAAGGGGAAAGACCAGACACAAGATCAGGACAACGGCTGATATTTTATCTTTAATCGACAGAATTTGGGAGCAACCTCTGGCTCGGAAGGTTAAAATGGCTGGTTCAATCTTACAGGATTGAACCAGCCACAGGAGAAGAACGCCAAATTGAAGGACCTGACCCCATCTACCTTACATGGTAGGAGGTGGTCCAAACATTGTTGCCCAGATGGCTGACCGTAACGATGACCGTAGAACCGGGATGCCGGGCCGTCAGGATAGCCTCGATCGCATCGCGCAAATGCTGCGCCTGCTGTTCGGGCGTACCGGAACCCGCTTGCGCGATAACGGCGGATATCGCATTCATCGTTGCCTGATTGAATTGACCGTTTACGAGCGCCGCGCCATAGATACTCTGTAAGGCCTGCAACTGGGCGGGGGTGTACGAGGCATAAAGATTCTGCAATGCGATATACTGCGCGGATCCCGCGACGAGGCCCATTGCATTGGCTACGGTATTAAAATTCGCGAATTGAGCCGGCGTGAGAGAGCCTGCGGCCTGGGCCAATTTCATCTGTCCGTCGGCCCCCAAAGCCACATTGGTTGTTCCCAGGGCGCTCAGCGCGGTGCTGTCCAATGTGCCCATTGCATTCGACACGGTCGAGGCCGCCGTCGGATTCGTTTTGGCGAGATCGGCGCCCGTTTGTGCCGGTGTTTTGGCGGGGGCGCCCGCGTCGCCTGTGCCGCCGCCCGTGACAATGACCAGGGCCGCTGCCGCAGCGATCGCACCGCCGGCGACGATGGTGCCTGTACCTATGCCGGCTGCCGTTCCCGTACCTCCGGAGGCGCCCGCCGCGCCGGCGCCCGCTGCCGCCATGGCCGTTGTCATGAAAACGGGAATGGTCAAGATGCTCAGAAAAAATACGTTAAGGACCAATACACTCACTACCCTCAGCCCGCTGACCCTCATCTTGGTCTGTTTCATGATTCTTCTCCTCCAATGCAATAAAACCCGCGAATTCACTACAATTGCGGATGATTCCCGGAACGACGGAACGAAAAAGACAAAAACGCGATGATGTCATACTAATGATATTTGCTTTTGTCAAGATCTTTTCCGAGAAAAACATCCGTGCTCCCTCCCATCATATCGAACAGGGATGTAAAATGGTCGATGTCCTGCGCCACATCCCTCGTCCAGGGAGAGACACCCTGCCCGTAGACCGCCCGCGACTCCCTTCCGGTGAAAAGCCGGATGGGGACCGACACAAAGATCCCCTTGTCGTGATACCCGTTGTTGATATTGTCCGAAAAGATGGATGTATCCGTAACGCTGTACCATGCCGACAGCGTCACCCCGTTGATGACTTTGGACAAGGTAATCCTTGCCCCCTTGTCGCCCGCGAGGAACATCCCGTATTTCACATCGACAGCGATGTCTGTCTTCGGGAAATTGAGTCTGGTATTGAAAAAGGCCGTTTTATAGTAATCCTTCACGGTGTCCGTCGCCAGCAGCAGCGGATTGTTGGGGTCCCTTTTTTTCACCACGCTGCCGCTCAAACCCAGCAGGAGCCTCCCTCCCAGCACCGGCATCGCCGCCTCCAGGTCGAGCCCCGCGTACTGCGTCTCCAGCAGCCCCGCCGTAATTCTCGTATAGACGGAGGTGGCGGGCAGCCGATCCACCTGGTTGAACAGGAAGCGTTCGAAGAGCGCCTTGTTCTTCATGTAGTCCGCGATATCGGTGCGGACCGGGATCGACAGGGGCTGATTGACCGTCTCGACATTGCTGAACGGATAGATCGCCGCCCCCGCCACCAGGGCGCCCCCTTCCCAGACCGGATAGACCGCCCAGAGCGAGAGCCCTATCCTGCCCTTCCAGAAGCCGGAAGGGTCGTTGAGGAAGAGCTGCACCTGGGGCTTGTAGCCGAGGACATACGCGGGCAGGATCTCCTTGCGGCCCGCCGGCAGCGCGGCATATCCGGTGTCGATCGTCGAAAGGGCGAGAAACTCCCTGTAGGTGAGCCTTTCGGCGGAATATTCCAGCAGGTCCTCCGTCCTGGTCCGGAACGAGTAGAGGGGGGCCCCGTTCTCCTTCATGATGAGCAGGATATCGTCGATGCGTTCGTGCTTTCCCGAAGCATTGTGATTCATGAGCATCGGCGCGATCGTGAGGAGCGCCGCCTGGACCGCCCTTGAATTGTAAAAATAGCGGTTGTTCTGCAGGTCGATCGTCAACCGGTTGCCGGATAACGTGACGCCGATGCTGCTGAATCCCTCATAACCGAGCCCGAGGATGATCCGCCTCTCCACGGGCAGCAGCGCGATTTCCGGATGTTCCCGGTACGGGGGGTCATAGATCGGGATCATCGGTCTGCCGATATCGAACGGCATCGAGAAATGGACGCCCACCCGGTTGCCCCGCTGGTAGGTCAGCGCGATCTCGGCCCAGTCGTAAAAATTGTAGCGGAAACCGAAGTTGTACTGCGATGGGACCGGCTCGCTGAAATACTCCTGCCGTGCCGAATCGCCGGTCTGCTCGTGGAACCGGATCGGGCTGTATTCGACCATGAACGCATACCGGTCGGAGGGGGCGAACTGGATCCCCCAGAAGAACTGGGCGTCCGCGTACCACCCCCGCGGGTCGCTCAGCATCTCGACTTTGATCCCCTCGCCCTGGGAGGGCAGCGGCCGCCTGCCGAACCGGCCGTTGCCGAGGCCGATCGTGAAATCGAAGGGGTAGATCTGTTTGCTGGCGACGAGATACTGGGAGGCAAATTGGCGCGTCCCGTGCGGGTCCATGATGCCGATCGCGAGCGCCGGCAGGTATTTCCCCTCGGCGACGATCTGATACTTCAGGTCGACCGACTTGTCCTTGTCGTTGCCGTAGCCCTGCCAGTTCGGATCGCCCGTCTCAACCGTCACCATCGTTTCGGTGACCCTCCCGTCGATCTCGAGACCCGGCAAGGGGCTGATGGCGCCGTAAAAATAGCGATAGGGCTCCACCTGACCGGCGCCGACCCGGAAGCTGTTTTCCCGGATCACCCTCGCCGTGGGGATCTCCATCAGCCCCGTCCCCCCCCAGTTGGCGGGACCCGTAAAAGGCTCATCGGCGGCAAAACCATTAGAAACGAACAGGATCATCACCAGCAGGAAGACGACAACTTTCATCCGTAACCTTTGTAAAAACGCGTCCCTTGAGACCTTTGAATTTCTCTCGAAACTTGGTAGAAGGAGCGTTTTTTCAAAGGTCTCCATTCAATAAACCATGAAATTGCCCCGTCTTTGTATCCCTCCCCCTCGACGGGGGAGGGAAGGGTGGGGGTGATTGATCCTTCGTTGTGCCCACGACGGGCATGGAGATTAGTAGAGTGCAATCACGACGCCCGCCGCGACGGCCACATTCATCAGGATCTGCGTGATATCGCGGATTTCGCGCAGCCAGGCGATCCGTTCCATCTTTTCGGGGACGACGATCGTATCGCCCGGTTCGATCGGTGTGATCCTCTCCGCGAAACCGGCCATTTCCCAGCGCTCCCGTGGTGCGCTCCAGGTGAGGAATCCCCGGGAGAGCTTGCGGGCGGAGCCGTCCACCTTCATCACAAAGACCTTTTTCTCGTCGGCAAAACTGGCATATCCGCCCGACTCATCGATGTAATCCTGGTAGGACATCTTGTCCGAATAGATCAGGTTGACCTGGGTCATGACCGCGCCGACCACGCCGACGACGCTGTTCTTCTGCGGAATCAGCAGGCTGTCTCCCTCTTCGAGTTCGATGTCATAGGGGCTTCCCTTCAGGAGCCTCATATGGCCGAGATAGATCGTCATTCTCCCGGTGGCCTTCAGTTTGCGGAGGGTCTCGATGAATTTCAGCTTCTGCTCCATCTCGGCCTTCTTCCCGGCCACCTCTTCCGCCGACAGGGCCGTGGCAAGTCCCGAAGAACCGGCGAGCAAATCCCGCTCCATGCGGTCCGCCATTTCGACGAGACTTTTCTGCTGCATCTCCCGCACCCGCTCGCGCGTGAAGAAAGCCGCCCGGAGGTAGGCATTCTCTTTGTAGCCGCCGGCCCGTTCGATCACGGAGGAGAGACGCTCCCCCTTCCTGATGATGTAGCGGCCGGGGTACCGGAACTCCCCCGCGAGGGTTACGAACTTGTCCGGCCGCCAGTCGGGAATGCGCTTGATGAACAGGCGGTCGTAAGGTTTGAGTGCGACGTTATGCGCCGGATCTCCCGCCAGGGCCGCGGCAAGAATGATCTGCCTGTGGGCGATGCTGGCCATGTTGCTTTGATCGATGACCTGGGTGGAGAGCTCCGCTTCCTCCATCGATGCGGATTCCAGCAGGTTGCCCGCGGCGAAGACAAGGTCCCGCACCGTCATATTGTCCGCCATCTGATATGTGCCGGGTTTCAGAACATCCCCCTCAACGGCAACGGTTTTCTTGTAGACCTTCTCCCAGATCGAATGGACGACCAGGCGATCCAGATCCTGCAACTCAAGGTTCTCGGCCGGATCGCCAGCCAAGGCCTTGTCGAGGTTGATTTTCTTCAGGGTAATCTCCTTGGTCTTCCAGTCGGTGCGGTAGATCTCTGCCTGGTCGAGCAGGGTATCGCGCGTCTGGCCGCCGGCCGCAAAGACGAGGTCCCGCACCGTCATGCTCTCGCCAAACTGGTAGTTGCCGGGCTTCTTGACCTCCCCGTCGATGACCACGTTTGTCTTATACACCTTCTCCCAGATCGAATGGACGACCAGGCGATCCAGATCCTTCAACAGCACATTCTCGGCAAGATCACCATCGAGGGCCTTGCCGAGTTTGATCTTCTTCAGTGTAACTTCCTTCGTCTTCCAGTCGGTCCGGTACAGCTCCGCTTCATCGAGCAGGGTATCGCGCGTCTGGCCGCCGGCCTTGAAGATCAGATCACTCACGCGCATCTTTTCGGTAAGAATCGACTCGCCGGGACTCTTGACCTCGCCGGTCACCGTAACAAATTCCTTCCACTTCTCTTCGTACAGGGAGTGGATAATAATATGGTCTTCATCCCGGATCAGGAGGTTCTCCGCCGGATCATCGGCCATCGCCTTGGTCACGTCGAAGTAGAGCGTGGAATATTCTTTCTTTTCATTGACGCGGATGATCTCGCCCTTTTTCAGGTAGGCGTTTTTCGTCAGATCGCCGGCCGTCAACATCGCGTCTTTCACCCGTGAATTCTCTGCAAGCTCGAATCTTCCCGGCTTGCGGACCTCGCCGCTTACGGTGTATACCGGCTTGTCCTTGAAAAACCACTTGCTGAAGATATAAATGGTATCCTGGGGTTGCAGGGGCAGATTGCTGGCCGGATCGCTGCGCAGCACGAGATCCCCCAGGTTGAAGGGAATCAGAACCGTGTCCATTACGGGCGGCCGAAACCGTTTGATCAGGGCGTAGTCAAAATTGGTGTCCGGGAGAAGCTCCTTGTCATCTTTCAGAATGTGCTTGAGGCGCATCCCCGGCGTCAGCGCGTATTTTCCGCCGCGCTTGACGTTTCCGCTCAGATAGACGACGTTGACGTTCTTATCCACGATGGAGAAGACCTTGACGAGGTCCGCATCCTGGAGCAGAACCGACTTTGCGCGGTCGAGGTTCTTGTCGTCGATGTCGATGACAACCTGCTTTTCGTTCTTGATGGTCCGCTCTACCTGGATCTGCTGGGTGTAGGCCGTGGGAACGATCCCGCCGGCAAGGTCGAAGATGTGTTCCAGGGAACGATTGTCCTTCAATTCATAGAGGGCCGGGCGCTTGACGTTCCCCGCCACGCCGACATAGGGGCCGATGACGGGAACGAAAACGATGTCCCCCGCGTGGAGGATGACGTCTTGGGATTTGTCGCCCCTGAGCAGCAGGTCATAGAGATCCAGGGTCTTGATGATCTTGTCCTTGCGCTTGAGCTGGATGTTCCGCATCGTTCCGATCTCAGACGGGCCTCCGGAAAGGAGCAACGCGTCGGTGATCGTGGCGAAGGCGCCGATCGTATACGCGCCGGGCCTGCGGACGTCGCCCAGGATGAAGATCGGGATCGTCCGGAGGGCGCCCATCGAGATATCCACGTTGGTCCCGGTCATCTGCTCCGCCTGCTTGATCAGGTAGCCGGACATCTGCTCGAAGGTCATTCCCGCGACGCTCAGGGGACCGATGCCGGGGATCGTAACCTTGCCGTCGCGGTCGATGATGAGGTTATAGGAGGCGTTGACCCGCCCCCACAGCGCGATTCGAACCTCGTCGCCGGGGCCGACGACGTACTGCATGGGTATGGGGATGTCCTTCCGATCCGTAACGACCTTAACGGCCGAATCCCGGAAAAAGTCATAGCCGAATGGACGAAGATCAAGGGATATCTCCTGGTATTTGCCGATGTTCTGGGCTCGTTCGAAGAGGGTTTCGCCCTTGGGGATATCGGCGATGACCCGCTTTGGTCCTTCGGGGGCCTTCTCCTCTTTTTCGGCGCTTTGCTTCAACGGGTCCTTGACCGGATCCTTGGGTGATTCTTTCGTTGCATCCTTCGCCTTTGCCGCCTCCTGTTTCTGGAGGAGCTCCTTGCCTTTGGCGACCTCTTCCGGCGAGAGGCCCTGAAATTCAGGCCTTCCCTTGATCGCTTCGACCGCGCCGGGGGTAAGTTGGCCGCCGGTCTTGCCGAGTTCCTGGGTGATCGCCTCCTTCTGGGTCGGTGTAAGGTTCTGATAGGCCGCAGCCTGGTCGGACGTCATTGCGGGCGCCCCTGAGGGCTGCGCCGGAGCGGCGATTGCGCCAGCGGGGGCAGCCGCAGCCGGGGCGCTGACCACCTGGGCCGGCGCCAAGCCGGGGACAAACAACAGGCAAACCAGACACAGCATCCTTATCCACTTTCCGAAAGATTTATCCATTTTTCTCACTTACCATTGTTTATTGTGTGATCTTCATCGAAAACAAGGGGATCTCTCCCCTTTCAAAAGATTATGACCGCCTCCGGAGACGGAAGGCGTCGCGCAGATTCGCCAGCCGCTCCGGGTCCTCGCGCGTCTTGAGATTGGTTACGTATTCCATGAAAAAGGCCAGAAATATCGCGATAAAAAACGCAACAACGACCGAGATCATGCAGATCTGCGCGCGCTTGGGCTTGAATTTTTTCTCGGGGACGAAGGCCGGATCGATCACGTTGAAACCGTAATATTTCTGAACCCTGGCCAGGGTCTCCTTCTCGATCTGCCGGGCGATCAGGTCGTAGAGCTTGTTTCTGAGAAGCGGATCGGAAGTCCGGGAAAGTTGCTGGTTGAGGTGCTCTTGCTGGGCTGAGGCGTCCTCCAGCGTCTGGCGGCGGAGGAACTCGCTCATGCCGACGATATAATAGTCGAGGATCGTCCGGGCCATTTCGGGATCCTTCGATTCGAAACTGATCCGCATGACATTCTGCTTTTTGTCCGGCGTCTTGCCGAGGAACTCCTGCATGGGCTTGTATGCGTCCTGGAGGGTCGGAAACTCCAAGCCATCCTTTTTCTTGTCGGGCGCTGTGCCGAGCATCTCCCGTACGGCCGCGACGGCCTTTTGGAGGGAGGAGGGTTCTTCGACCTTCCATTTCCCGGTTTTCGGGTCCCAGGACTCATCGAAGATAACGGGCAGGAGGTTATGCTCCCGAACGACGGCTTTGGTCAGTTCCCGGCTCTTCAGGACGACATCGAACTGTTCGAGGGAACCGGATCCGCCGATCCCGGCCTCGGAGGCGATCATCGCGCCGAAACCGCCGAGGGCGGAAAGACCGCCGCCCACCTTTTCCTGCTCCGTCGGGGCGATGGTGGCCTCCGACCGGTAAACGTTCGGCATCATCAGGCTGATCACGACAGCGGCGACGCCTGCCAGGAAAACGACCAAAAAGATCATCACCTTGTGTTTGAGCAGTACGATGAAGAGGTCGAGGAGGTTGATCTCATCCTCCTCGGCCATGTTGAGGGGATAAGGGTTGCAGTCGGCGGGACAGGCCGGGCGTGGATCGGCTGCGGCGCCCGCGGGACAGCCGTCGGCCGAAGTCAGGCGGGACTCCCTCCCGGACATGCCCGGGCTGTTTCTCCCTTCCGGTTTCCGCTCCTGATCGAGTCTCTCCTCCGCAGGCGCACCCGGGACGCTCTCCCCTGGAGTCGCCGGCTGCTTCGGCAGGTTTTGCGCATCCTCAGGCAATTTCGGCTCCTTCTGCATACAGCTCCGCTTCCTCGATTACATCAGCGCGCGGTCAGCCGCGCCGACGGCAATGGATTCCATCTGATCGTTGTATCGGTTCATTGACATAAAGTTCCCGGGATCGCGTTCCTGCGGTGATGGGACAGCCGCAGCGGTTCTTGCCGCGCATAGGCTCCGGCTGCGCCATGAGCTGTGGTTCATAACGTCAATCCCATTGATTGTCAATGAAGATCTGCATTTCGCAAATAGTGGGAACGTTTAATCCTGTAAATGATTATTTGTCAACAGTGAATTATATGCCGAATAATATATAGTCAATCTATAAGTCCCCCCCTCCCGGACTACTGTTTTTTCTCCCAGGCCCAGGCGGTTTGGATGATGAATTCGAGGTCGTCGTGGCGCGGCTGCCAGCCGGTGAGCTCCCGGATGCGGCGGCTGTCGGCGACCAGCGCCGGGGGATCGCCCGCCCGGCGGCCGGCCTCCTCCACTGCAAAGGCGATGCCCGTGACCTTCCGGGCGCAGTCGACCACCTCGCGAACCGAATAGCCGTGGCCGTAGCCGCAGTTCATCGTCTCGGTCCGGCCCGTTTCGGTCAGGTGCGCGAGGGCCAGCAGGTGCGCGGCGGCGAGGTCGTTCACGTGGATGTAGTCGCGCACACAGGTGCCGTCCGGCGTCGGGTAGTCGGTCCCGTAGACGGAGAGCTTCGGGTATTCGCCCTTTGCGGTCTTGAGCGCCCGCGTAATCAGGTGGGTCGCCTCGCGGTAGCTCTGCCCGATCCGGCCTTCCGGGTCCGCCCCGGCGACATTGAAGTAGCGCAACGCGACGTACCGGAAATCGGTCGCAACGGCGAGGTCCGCGAGGACCTGCTCGATCATCACCTTCGAGGCGCCGTAGGGGTTGATCGGGTGGAGCGGCGTCGCCTCGTCGACGGGGATCTTCTCGGGGATGCCGTAGACCGCGGCGGTCGACGAGTAGATAAACCGCCGGACGCCCGCCTCGCGCATCGCATCCAGCAGGTTCAGCGTGTTGACGACGTTGTTGCGGTAGTAGGCGAGAGGCTCCCGGACCGACTCCTCCACCTGGATCGAGGCGGCGAAGTGCATCACCGCCTCCGGCCGGAAGGCGACAAGCGCCTCCAGGATCGCCGCCCGGTCGGCGAGATCGCCGCGGCAAAGCCGACCGGAGAGGATCGCCCACGTGTGGCCGGTGGAGAGGTTGTCGAAGACGACGATCTCATGGCCCGCCTCGCCCAGCGCTTTGACGACGTGGCTGCCGATGTAGCCTGCGCCGCCGGTAACCAAAATTTTCATTTCGGGGATCTCCTTCAGAAATAGGGTGCGTACAGCTCCGCCCTCTCGATTACGAAGACCGACAGGGACGGCATGGCCTGCTGAACGTTCCGGGATGTCGAAAAGAGATGGTAGGCTACTTCCATTGACGGTAAATGACAAGATTTTTTTGGGGGAATGTGTGAACTGGATCACACTTACAGGTTTTTTTCTACCCGATTTCCCCTTCACCCGTCCCGTTTTTACTCCCGTTTATTTTAACTCCTTGACAGATCGATTTTCGCCCCTCTATAATGCGCCACTTTTCCCGCAGGGGAATAATGGAGAGATGTCCGAGCGGCTGAAGGAGCACGACTGGAAATCGTGTGTACGCCCTCAAAGGTGTACCGCGGGTTCAAATCCCGCTCTCTCCGCCATTAACTATATAGACGGGGTCAGGTCTTGCATTTTGCGTTTTGTTCATAATGTTTACAAAACGCAAAATGCAAGACCTGACCCCCGATTGCTGATTGGAAAGATAGCCGGGCCCCGCGCGACGGCGGCCTGTGAACCCCGTCAGATCCGGAAGGAAGCAGCGGCAGCAGTCACCGGCGTGTGCTGCGGGTCAACCTGGCTATCCCTTTTTTTCCCCATGCCTCGCAGGAGTATCCGTGGAATACCGCGTTCTGGCCCGAAAGTGGCGACCCCAGCTCTTCGAAGAGGTGCTGGGACAGGAGCATGTGGTCCGGACGCTGAAAAACGCGATCGGCCAGCAGCGGATCGCCCACGCCTTTCTCTTCAGCGGGCCGCGCGGGGTCGGGAAGACCTCGATCGCCCGGATCCTCGCGAAGGCGCTGAACTGTGAAACCGGGCCGACCGCCACCCCCTGCAACCAATGCAGCCATTGCGTTGAAATCACGAGTGGAAATGCGATCGACGTCCGCGAGATCGACGGCGCCTCGAACCGCGGGATCGACGAGATCCGGGAACTCCGCGAGAACGTGAAGTTTGCCCCCGCCTCCTGCCGCTACAAGATCTACATCATCGACGAGGTCCACATGCTGACCCGGGAAGCCTTCAACGCGTTGTTGAAAACCCTTGAGGAACCCCCCGGCCACGTGATCTTCATCTTCGCGACGACGGAGACCCAGAAGGTGCCGGCGACGATCCTCTCCCGCTGCCAGTGCTTCGACTTCCGGCGCATCCCGCTGAAACAGATTACCGAAAACCTAAGGAATATCGCAACGGCCGACGGGATAAGCATCAGCGACACGGGCCTCGCCTGGATCGCCGAGGCGGGGGACGGGAGCCTCCGCGACTCGCAGAGCATCTTTGATCAGGTGATCTCCTACGCAGGATTCAAGATCGGAGACGCGGCGGTGGAGGAGATCCTCGGCCGCTCCGACCGGCGCTTCCTCTTCCTGCTCTCCGAGGCGGTCCTCGCGCGGGACGCCGGCCACTGCCTGAGAATCATCGACGAGGCCTACTACGCCGGCCTCGACATGCGCTATTTCTACCAGACGCTGCTCGGCCACTTCCGGAACCTGCTTTTCACCGCAATCGCGGGGAAGAAGGCGCCGCTGGTCGACCTGCCGGCGGAAGAGGCGGCGAAACTGAAGGGGCAAACCGCGGGGCACTCGACAGAGACGCTCCAGCGCTATCTGGAGATCCTGATGGCCGAGGAGGAGAACGTCCGCCGGAGCCAGAACCCGCGGCTGAACCTGGAGGCGATCCTCTGCCGGATGGCCTTCCTGGAGCCGATGATCCCGATCGAGGCGCTTCTCACCCGGATGGAGGGGCTGGAGAAGCGGCTCGGCGGCGCGGGTGGCGCCGGAGGCGGACCGGCGGCGGAGACCCGTGGCGGGGAAAGCCGCGGAGAGGCGGCGGCACGGCCGGCCAACTCCAGAATGTCGGCGAGATCGGGGAGCCCGGGAGACGACATGGCGCCCTGTCCGGCAAACCGTGAAGCGGAAAAACCAGGTGGGGAAACCCGTGGGGAAGGCGCGGCAAGGCCGGAAGCCTCAAAGATGGACGTAAAATCGGGGAGCCCGAGGAAAGCGGCGGCTCCCTATCCGGCGAACCGCGGAATGGAGGCCGATCACGGGGCGGGAGGAGATTTTTTTGCCGCCGGCAAAGTAACAGAATCTACCGGACGTAACGAGACCTCCCAGGCGAAAGGCCGGCGGAACAGCACGCCACCGGGCGGCGGCGACACCGCCTCTGCAACGGCAGCGACCGCCGCTGCGGAAGAGCGCGCACCCTACGGCGACGGCGCGGGAACAGGCGGCGGAAGCCCGCAAAAGGACTGGCAGGGATACAGAGAGTTCATAAAACGGCAGGACCCGGCCCTCTGTGCAAAGATCGAACCGGCGAGCTGCCTCTGCTGCGAACCGGGGCTTCTGCGGATCGGCTTCGAGAAGGGGTATTTTTTCCTCGACGACGTCATCGGCCGGAAAGTGGCGCTCGCCGAACTCGGCCGGCGCTTTTTCGGGCGGGAGACGGCCCTTTCGATCGAGACGCTTGCATCGGAGGCCGGTGGTTCGGCAAACGGGCGCAATGGAAACGGAAACGGACGCGCGGCGAAGAACCAGCGGGTCCAGGAGATCAGGAGGGAGGCGCTTTCCCACCCGCTCGTGCGGAAGATCCTCGACACCTTTCCCGGCGCGGAGGTACGGGATGTGCGGGTGATCGATCCCCCCGCACCGGCCGCTGCCGCGGCGCCCCCCATTGCGCCGCAACCGGATGAGGAGGATATCTTACCCGACCCGCCGTTAGAATAGTGGGTTCCCTCCCCCTTGACGGGGGAGGGGGAATCGATGAGGGCGGCCGCGGGGATCTGACGGGTTCCCTCCCCCTTGACGGGGGAGGGTTAGGGTGGGGGTGAGGGTAGGGGTGTTAGAGATTCCTGCCTTCAACAATTCGGGTTTATGGTTCTAAGGTCTTGGAACAATGATGTATTACAAAATACAAACGGAGTTTTAGAGATTATACGGGAGAAGTGCTTGTCTCACCCTCCCCTCAATCCCCTCCCGTCAAGGGAGGGGAAGAAAAGCAGAGCCTCAGTCGAGGGAGGTGAAGAAAAGCAGAGCCTCAGTCAAGGGAGGGGAAGAAAGGCAGGGCCTCTCGTCAAGGGAGGAGAACGTTGCCCATTTGATATGAGAAAGAACCGATTATGATGAGGAGGTAACAGCGGTGCAGAATTTCGGAAATATCATGAAGCAGGCGAAGAAGATGCAGGAGAGGATGGTGGAGCTCCAGGAGGAACTGGCGGCGAAGAGCGTCGAGGCGACCGCCGGCGGCGGGATGGTCTCGGTCACGGTCAACGGCAAGTTCGAGATTCTCTCGCTGAAGATCGAAAAAGAGGTGGTCAATCCCGATGACGTCGAGATGCTGCAGGACCTGATCATCGCGGCGGTCAACGAGGGGGTCCGGAAGGCCCAGGAAATGGCCGCATCCGAGATGGGGAAGATCACCGGCGGGATGCAGATTCCCGGCCTGATGTAGGGGGCGCCATGTCCGGCTACGCCCTGCCCATCCAGCGCCTGATCAAGGAGTTTTCCCGGTTTCCCGGAATCGGGGAGAAGACCGCGGCGCGTCTGGCGAACCATGTCCTCCACACCCCGGAAGAGGAGGTGCGCCGCTTCGCCGATAGCCTGCTCGACGTGAAACGGAAGATCCGCTTCTGTTCCGTTTGCTTCAACCTGGCCGAGGGGGATCTCTGCGAAGTCTGCGCCGACACGGCACGGGACCGCACTCTCATCTGCGTCGTCGAGGAGCCCGATTCACTGATCGCGCTCGAGGCGAGCGGCGGATACCGCGGGGTCTACCACGTCCTTCACGGGGCGCTCTCCCCGCTGGACGGGATCGGCCCGGAGCAGCTCCGGATCCGCGAGCTCATCGAACGGCTCGCCGCCCACCCGGTCGAGGAGGTGATCGTGGCGACCAACCCGAGCGTGCCGGGTGAGACGACAGCGCTGCTGCTCTCGAAGCTGCTGAAGGAACGGTGCGTGAAGGTGACGCGGATCGCGCTCGGCGTCCCGATGGGCGGCGACCTTAAGTACACCGACCGGATGACGCTCGCCAAGTGCCTCGAATTCCGCCGGGGCGTGTAGTTACCATGTAACACTTTTTCTTTCGC
>CAYSSF010000082.1:0-1860 GCA_964433455.1 uncultured Syntrophaceae bacterium | reverse complement strand
GTCTTCGTCGTAACTTCCCCCCCACCCTAACCCTCCCCCGCCAGGGGGGGAATCGATTTGAGCATGGGAGGAAGGGGGTCACCTTCTGAGTAACTTCAAAAGTTACTCCCTGATAAACCGCATCGCGGGGCGTGAGCAGCGATTAGGTCTTGAATTGCAGCATCGAAATTCAAATCCCACGACCTGACCCCAGACGTGCCGAAAAAGCACGGACGTGCACATTTGGCACTCCCTCCGGTCGGTTTTCTACCGCTGCCGGTTCCGGCCGACACCGTTCTCTTTCCGTGCGCGGAGCGAACTCTTTCCGGCCCTCTCACCTTCCCACCCGCCTGACCGCCTCGTTGCCGGACCACACGGAACCGATTCATAACTTTTTGTTTTGTATCGTATTAAAATTTATCGGCCGCTTCGTCACGGGAAAATAGAGAGCTTGCCGCACCGTGGCACTTTTATTGCTTTGGATTTTCTCGTTTTATCAGCGAGGGAAAAGAAAAGTTATTGACAGTCCATCTCAAGTGAGATAGTAAAACGGCGTTTTCCAAAAAGCTTATCACTACGGGAGATTTGACGAATGTTAGAAATCAGATGGCATGGAAGGGGCGGTCAGGGGGCGGTCACGTCGGTGGAACTGCTTGCCCTGTCCGCTATTGAAGAGGGGAAATTCGCGCAGGGATTCCCGAGCTTCGGGCCGGAACGCCGCGGGGCGCCGGTGACCGCGTTCAACCGGGTCGACGACAAGCAGATCAAGATCCGGTCGGGCATCTACCATCCCGACGTGGTCGTGGTCCTCGACGAGAGCCTCGTTGCGCTGGTCGACGTGGCCGAAGGATTGAAACCGACCGGAATCCTCCTCGTCAACACCGTGAAAACCCTGGCGGAGCTGAAGAAGGACATCCGCTTCGAGGGCAAGATCGCCACCTGCGACGCCACGGGAATCGCCTGGAAGGAGCTGGGCGTGCCGATCACGAACACCACCATGCTGGGCGCCCTGGTCAAGCTGACCGGCGCCGTGAAGCTCGAATCCCTCGACGGTCCGATCAAGGAGCGGTTCGGGCGGATTGCGCCGAAGAACCAGGCCGCCGCGAAGCGGGCCTACGAAGAGGTCCGGATCATCAGTCAGGAAGCATAAATCACCCCCACCCTGCCCTCTCCCGTCGAGGGGGAGGGATGCAAGAGGGGGCATTTTCAGCTAAACTCTTGAGGTATCGCGATGACAGAGAAGAAATGGCCAGAAACCTGGCAGGAGGTCAATCCCGGGTGCATGGTTTTCCGGCCGGGAAGCGCCAGGGAATATCACACCGGGAGCTGGAGGGCGAAGCGCCCGATCTGGGATAACGCAAAATGCATCAAGTGCGGCGTCTGCTACATCTACTGTCCCGAAGGGTGCATCACCGAGACCGCGGAGGGATTTTTTGAGGCGAACATGGACTACTGCAAGGGGTGCGGAATCTGCGCCCACGAGTGCTGGCCTGCCGCCATCAAAATGGTGAATGAGGAGGAATAAGAGGATGGGCAAGCGAGTAGGAATGGAAGTAGCGATTGCGTCCGCGGAAGCGGCCGCACTCTGCAAGTTTGATGTGGCGGCCGTATATCCCATCACGCCTCAGTCCCATGTGGCCGAGCACCTCTCGGACATCGTCGCCGACGGGCGGGTGGACGCCTCCTTCATCACCGTGGAGTCGGAACATTCCGCGCTCAGCGCCGCGATCGGCTCCGAGGCAACCGGGGCCCGCACCGTGACAGCGACCAGTTCCCAGGGGCTCCTCTTCATGAGCGAGGCCCTGCCCATCGCGTCGGCGATGCGGCTCCCGATCGTGATGATCACCGCCAACCGCGCCGCCTCCGGACCGATCAACATCT
>CAYSSF010000081.1:971-16874 GCA_964433455.1 uncultured Syntrophaceae bacterium | reverse complement strand
AAACTTCTTAAAGAGTGGAGCACAGCGCTTGTTGTCATTCAAACAGGAGCTATGGCAGTTTTAGGGGGATTGGTAAAGGATTCCGCAACGCTTCACGCCGGGGAGTTAGCGCTAATGTCAAGCCCAAGGATATGAGGAGGTAGAAATGGAAACCAAGAAATTCATCTACTACAAGGACGGCGATATGTGGATAGGGTGGCTGGAGGAGTATCCTGACTACAGGACGCAGGCGGAAACCCTTGAAGAGTTGGAGGAGAATCTCAGGGACATCAACGCCGACCTGAGTAGTGACGCCATACCGTATGTTCACCGGGTTGGGGAGCTTCGGGTCGCATGAAACGGGTTGACCTCATCCAACTCGCGCGCTATGCGCCGCAGCGGAGCGTAGAGATTCGATGAACGGAAACAAATGAAGACTCAGCACTCTGAATTGAATGAACTTGGCTGGAGCCACTGGTTCGAGCAACGGGCGAAATGCGGAACAACGGATACTATCGCCCGCGTTGCGGCTGTTGATCGAGATCAGTTGCTGCTCGTTGATCAGGCCGGCCATTTCCGGGCAAAGCCGGCCGGTAGCTATCTGTACCGCCATCACCTGTCCCATGAACTGCCGTGCGTGGGTGATTGGGTCTGTGTGGAGAAGCAGCCAGGCGATGATTTTGGTGTAATCCACGCACTCCTTGAGCGCAGAACTTGGCTTCGCAGAAAGTCGGCTGGAAACGTCGTCGAGTACCAGATGATTGGGGCGAACCTGGACTACGTGGTCATCGTTCAGTCCTGCCACTTCGATTTCAACCTGAGGCGCTTGGAACGCTATCTCGTCATGGTGATGGATGGTGGGGCCGAGCCGTACATTCTGCTGACCAAGACTGACTTGGTTGAGCCGGCCGCGCTGGCGACGCAGTTGGCGGAAATACAATCTGCCGGCATCACCGCGCCGATAGTGCCGTTGAGCAACGTGACGCAGGACGGCCTGGGTGATCTCAAGAGGCTGCTGTTGCCTGGAAAAACCTATTGCTTCGTTGGGTCGTCGGGGGTTGGCAAGACTACGCTGATAAATCAGTTGATAGGCCGTGAAATATTGGAAACCGGGGCTGTCAGCGGGACGGGCGAAGGACGGCATACGACCGTTCGTCGCGAGTTGATTCGTCTCGACGGAGGTGCGCTGGTCGTCGACAATCCGGGAATGCGTGAACTTGGCATTCTCGGTGCAGAGGGTGGAATAGTGGGCAGCTATTCAGACATCACCGCCCTCTCGTCTCGCTGCCGCTATCGAGACTGTAGCCATACCGGCGAGTCGGGCTGTGCTGTGCTCGCTGCCGTGAATGCCGGTGCAATCACTCAGGAGTACCTTGAAAACTTTCTCAAACTCAGGGAAGAGTCCAAGTTTAACGACATGTCCTATGCCGAGAAGAGAAAGAAGGATCGGGACTTTGGTCGATACCTCAAGTCGGCAAAGAAGGACTTAAGGGATAACTAACGTGTTCGCGGCGCATAACCCATCATTCCACCGGACTTGGGCGAAAAGTCGCGCAGGCCGGTGAATTCAGACATTCGCAAGGAGATGTCAAGAGATCAAAATATGGAACTGTGGCGGCTGGCGGCGCGCTTCACCCCCTTGATCGCCCCGAGCAGCGCGCCCCCGATCAGGATGATCGAGGCGCCGGAGGGGAGTTCGATGAAGTACGAGGCCATCAGGCCGGAGAGCGAGATGAGGATGCCGCAGAGGATCGACAGCAGCATGATCCGCCGAAAATTCCGGGCAAGCTCGGAGGCGATGGCGACCGGGATCGTGAGGAGCGCGATGACGAGGAGGATTCCGACGACCTGGATCAGCATGACGATGGAAAGGGCCGTCAGGATCATCAGCCCCATTTTCAGCGCTGCGACGGGGAGCCTTCGCGCCCGCGCATACTCCTCGTCGAGGGCGATGGCGACAAAACCGTTGTAGTAGATCGCCACCGCGCCGGCGACCATCAGCGTCAAAAGAAGGGTGATCAGCACGTCCGCGCGCGGGACGGTCAGGATGTTTCCGAACAGGAAGCTCATCAGATCGGGGGCGAAGCCGGGGGTCATGTGGATGAAGAGGATGCCGATGGCCATGCCGACGGCCCAGAGGATGCCGATGAAAAGATCGTTCCTGCCGAGGCTTTTTTCCTCCTGGCGGCCGATCAGAACGGCTGCTGCCAGCACGAAAGCCATCGCCCCGAAGAGCGGGCGGATTCCCAGCCAGTAAGCGATCCCGAGGCCGCCGAATGCGGTGTGGCTGAGCCCGCCGCTGATGAAGACCATCCGCCGGGCCACGATGAAGGGTCCGATCACGCCGCAGACGATGCTCGCCAGGATTCCGACAAGGATCGCGTTCTGCATGAATTCATAGGAAAAAAGGGCGTTCATGGCCTTTTTCCCTCCCCGTGGGCGGAGAGCAGCGTGTGGGGGATGCCGTGCCCCAGGATCTCCACCGGGCAGCCGTAAACCTTTTCCAGCGTCGCCGAATCCAACTCCCCCCGCCCGTGGAAGTAGAGGCGTGTGTTCAGGCAGGCGATGTGGTGGTAGGACTTTGCATAGGGGGTCGGATCGTGGGTGACGACCATGATGCTCATCCGCTCCCGGAGTTCCGCCAGCAGATCGAGCAGGTCGGTCTGGGAGGCGATGTCCATCGCGGTCGTGGGTTCGTCGAGGAAGAGGGAAACCGGTTCGGAGACGAGTGCGCGGGCGATCAGAACCCGCTGGAGCTGGCCGCCGGAGAGGTCAGTGATGTTATCCTTCCGTTTCCCGTGGAGGGCGAGTTTTTCGAGGATGGCGCCGGTCTTTTCCTCCTCTTCGCGGGTATGCCGGGAGAGGTAGTTGTCCCCCCGGATGCAGCCGGTCAGGACCATGTCGAAAACGGAGATCGGAAAGGTGCGGTTGAAACGGGCGGACTGGGGGACATAGCCGAGCCTGCCGCCGGTTTCCTTTTGAAAGCGGATTGTTCCGCTCCATGGCGTCAGAATGCCGAGGATCAGCTTCAGAAGCGTCGTCTTCCCGCCGCCGTTTGGACCGATCAGCAGCGTGAAGTCCCGCGGTGCGATGGAGAGCGTAATATCCTCCAGAACCGGTTTTTCCTGATACCCGTAAAAGAGGTGTTCGATTTCGATCAGGTTTTCCAAGGCTTTGGCCCCCGGGGTGAATCGGTATCCTGTCGCTATTTTTTCAGGACCTGTGTCAGAATCTTCGTGAAGGATCTCAGTCCGGATAACCAGTCCCGCTCCAGAGGGTCCGTCTCCAAGACCTCTCCCCCGATCTCGCGGGCCACCGCTCGGGCGCTTTTCGTGTCAAACCCTTTCTGGACGAGAATGGACCGGATCCCTTTTGCGCGGGCCAGGTCGACCATGTTGCGGATGTGGGCCGCACTCACCGGTTTGCCCTCCTCTTCGATCGCAAGCTGCCTGAGTCCATATTCATCGGCAAAGTAGCCCCAGGCCGGGTGGAACGCCATGAAGGCGTACCCTTTTTTGGTCGAAAGCGCCTGGCGGATCTCCCGGTCCAGCGTATCGATCTCCCCGATAAATGCGAGCAGATTCCGCCGGTACGTTTCTGCGTTGACCGGATCGTGTGCGATCAGCGCCTTGGCGATATTCTGCGTCGCGATCCGGACGACGGCGGGGGAGGTCCAGACATGGGGGTCATCTTGCCGGAATTTCAGCCCTTCCGACATGTTGACAACGGTCAGCTTCCGGTTCCGTTCGAGGACGGTTCGAAGGTATTTCTCCTCGAAGGGGAGACCGGGTGCGCCGACCTTGACGTAGATTCGGGAATCGGCGAGGGCGACAAGCTGCTGCGGGGTCGGTTCGTAGGTCTCCGGACTCGCCCCTTTCGGGATCATCACATGGGCCGTCGCATGTTCGCCCGCCAGCCGTTCGACAAAAAATGCCTGCGGGAGGATGCTGACGGAGATTCGGATTGCTGCGGCGGCGGATGCCGTGCTGCCGGTTCCCGTGAAGATCAGGAGGGCGAAGGCCGCCCCAAGAAGTGCTTTCCGCATTGGTGTCACTCCGTTACCTATAAAATCGGGCTGCATCGCTTTCTCTCGGCGACGGCGGCCAATTGAGGCGCTGTGGAGGTCGCTGCCATCCATGCGCAGGCTTTTATCATGAACGGAACCGAAGTGCAAATTTTGGGTGGAACGGAGGGCTCGCACAGCCCTTGAATCGCCTCCGTCTTCTACGAATGCCGATGGTAATATTAGAGGATGCCCGAAAAAATGCAGCGCGAGACTGCCGAAAATCGTTGTTGACAACCGGAAGCGTTGAGCTACAATCCACCCACGGTGATGAATCCTATGGATAGTCTTTGCCTGGCGGGAATCGACATCGGTTCTACGACCGTGAAAATGGTCTTCTGTGATCCCGGGGGCCGGATGATCTTTTCGCGCTACCGCCGCCACCATGCCCTGGCCGTGGATACGGTCCGGACGATGCTGGCGGAGGCCCGTCAGGAGTTGGGAAACTGCGCGCTGGATCTCGCGTTCACCGGCTCCGCGGGCATGGGGGTGGCGGAGTCTTTCGCTTTTCCTTTCATTCAGGAGGTTGTCGCCTCCACCAAATTGATCCGGCAGCGGTGGCCGGATGTCCGCACGTTGATCGAAATCGGGGGCGAGGACTCCAAAATCGCCTTCTTCGACGATCGGTTTCAACCCGACATTCGCATGAACGGGAACTGCGCTGGCGGTACGGGCGCCTTCATCGAGCAGATGGCGGTTCTGCTCGACGAACCGCTGGAGTCGTTCAACGGCCTGGCCGAGCGCAGCCGGGTTCTCCACCCGATCGCTTCGCGCTGCGGGGTTTTCGCGAAGACGGACATCCAGGCGCTCTTGAGCAGCCGGGTCTCCCGCGAGGATATCGCCGCCTCGGTCTTCCATGCGATGGCGCTCCAGGTGATCTCCACGCTTGCTTGCGGCCGCGACATCCGCGAAAAAATCCTCTTCGCCGGCGGGCCGCTGACCTTCTTCCCGCGCCTTCGCGACGCCTTTTGCCGTCTCCTCCATCTGGATCCGGAAGTCTCGGTCGCGTCCTGCGACCACCCCGAACTGATCGCGGCGGAGGGGGCCGCGCTCCATCACGGGGATTCCCACTGCCGGATTGATATCGATAAGGGGTTGCAGATCCTTGGGAAGGGGTCGCCGCATGGTCGGAACGAGACCGGAACGAGGCTCGCACCCCTTTTCCGGGATCGTGATGAGTACGCCGCCTGGGAGGAGCGTCACCGGGAGCACCGGGTGCAGCGGATCGATATCGGCCTGCTCGATCGGGCTTCCTGTTTCCTCGGGATCGATTCCGGTTCCACGACGGTCAAAATTCTGCTGATGGACGGGGAGAACCGTGTCGCGTTCACCTGGTATGCGCCCAACGGCGGGGATCCGATCGGCGCCGTCCGGAAGGGGATCGATGCCTTGCGGGAGACCTGCCGAAAGGCGGGGGCGCTCCCCCGCATCGTCCGGACCGCGGTGACGGGATACGGTGAAGACCTGATCCGGGCGGCATTCGCCCTCGATGGCGGCGTAGTCGAGACGGTGGCCCACTACCGGGCGGCCCGTTTCTTCTCCCCGGAGGTCTCTTTCATCCTCGACATCGGCGGCCAGGATATGAAGGCGATAACCGTTCGCGACGGCGTCGTCTCCGATATCCAGATCAACGAGGCCTGCTCTTCGGGCTGCGGCTCCTTCATCGAGACCTTCGCCCGTTCCCTGAATTACGCCGTAGCCGATTTCGCAAAAATAGCCTGCGAGGCGGACGCACCCTTCGATCTCGGGACCCGCTGCACCGTCTTCATGAATTCCAGGGTGAAGCAGGCGCTCCGCGAGGGGGCATCGGTGGGGGAGATTTCTGCCGGTCTCGCCTGTTCGGTGATCCGGAATTCCCTGTATAAGGTTCTGAAATTGAAGGATCCTGAGACCTTGGGGGAGAGAATCGTCGTCCAGGGGGGCGCCTTCCGGAACCCTGCGGTCTTGCGCGCCTTCGAGCTTCTGATCGGGCGGGATGCAATCCGTACGGACATCTCCGAGATGATGGGGGCCTATGGGGCCGCGCTGACGGCGCGCCGGAATCTTCTCGCGGAGCCGGACGCCGTCACAACCTTTCCCGGGATAGATCGGGAGGCGGCGGAGTACGCCGCGACCAGGAAGGAATACCCCTGCACCGGCTGCGAGAACCACTGTGCGGTGACCCGGATGAATTTCGGGGAGGGGCGGAACTATTTCACGGGCAACCGGTGTGAACGCAATTTCAGCAACGGCGCCCTTGCCGTGCGGCCGGGTGAAAACCTTTTCGCGACCCGTCTTAAACTGGTTTTCGACCGGCCGCTGGAGCCGGACCGGCCGCCGCTGCTCACCTTCGGCATTCCGCGGGCGCTGAACCTCTATGAGAACTTTCCATTCTGGTGTGCACTGTTGACCCACTGCGGATTCCGGGTGGTTCTCTCGTCCCCGTCCACGGCGAAGCTGTTCGAAAAGGGCGCCGGAACGGTGATGTCCGACAACATCTGTTTTCCGGGAAAACTCGCCCACGGCCACATCCTCGATCTGATCGAAAAGCGGGTGGACCGGATCTTCTACCCGATCGTGGTTTTCGAGAGCAGGGAGGACCCCGATGCCCAGAACAGCTTCAACTGTCCCGTCGTGACCGGTTATCCCGATGTCGTCCGGAGCGCGATCGACCCGGAGGGCCGCTTCGGCATTCCGATGGACAGCCCGGTCGTCAGTTTCAAGGATACGGCGCTCTTGAAAAAGCAGCTCCATCTCTTTCTGAAAGGGTTCGGGATCGGGACGAAACGGGTTGCGGAGGCCGTCGAAAGGGGGATCGAGGCGCAGCGGGAGGTGCGGCGAGCGTTGCAGCAGCGGGCCGCCGTATTGATGGAACGGGCAAGGGAGGAGCGCCGCTTTGCGATCGTCGTTGCCGGCCGGCCTTACCACTCCGATCCGCTGATCAACCACGGACTCCCGGAACTCCTCGCGGGATTGGGCGTCGATGTAATTCCGGAGAATGCGGCGCCGCTCGCCGCCGATGGGTCGTTGGGGGAGAGCGCCGTGCTGACCCAGTGGGCCTACACCAATCGGATCCTCGCCGTCGCCAGGGCGGTCGCCCATACGCCCCATCTCGAAATGCTGCAGATCACCTCCTTCGGCTGCGGCCTGGACGCGATCTCCGCCGATGAGGTGAGGGAAATCATCCGGGGTGAAGGCAAGATCTACAGTCTGATCAAGATGGACGAAATCACCAATCTCGGGGCGGTCCGGGTGCGCCTACGCTCCATGCTGGAGGCGATCCGGGAGAGATCCGGGAGTGGCAAACCGGCGATCAGGCAGGGCCGTCGCGATCATTCCTCCGGCGGAAAACCGGAGGGAAGGACCATCCTTGTCCCGTGGTTTTCTCCCCTCTATTCGCCGTTCATCCCGGCGGTCTTCGCCTCTTTCGGCTGCCCTGTGGAACTCCTTCCGCCGCAGGACCACTCCTCCGTCGATCTGGGGCTCCGGTATGTCAACAACGACATGTGCTACCCCGCGGTCATCCTGATCGGCGACATCATCAAGGCGCTGCGGTCCGGAAAACACGATCCGGACAAGACGACGATCCTGCTGACGCAGACCTTCGGGCAGTGCCGTGCGTCGAACTATCTGCCGCTGACGAGGAAGGCGCTTGCTTCCGCGGGGTACGGCTCGGTTCCGGTCATCTCCCTTTCCGCGGAGGAGACCTCTCTGCGGTCGGAACTCCCGAGTGACCGGAAAAAACTGGTGAAGAGGCTGGCCCTCGGCCTCATCTTCAGCGACGCGCTGGCCCGGATCACATTGGCGACCGCCCCGCACGAGCTTGGCGCCGGCGCGTCGACGGCGCTCCAGCGGAAGTACATCGACGAAACGGGAAGGCTTGCCGGCGAGGGGGATTTCGCGGCGCTCCTCGAAATGCTCCGAAGGGCGGTCCGCGATTTCAATGCGCTTCCGGTGGACAATGCGACGGCGCCGATGGTCGGCGTTCTGGGGGAGATTTTTGTCAAACACAACGCCTTTTCGAACAACAACATCGTGGATTGGCTCATCTCTCAGCGGGTGGAGGCCGTTCTCCCCCCGCTTCTGAGCTTTTTCGAGCAGCGCTTCGTGAACGAGGCGTTCGACCAGCGCGTCTGCCTGAAGCGCTCGTTCCGTGATCTCGTGATGACGCGCCTGATCGACGGCTACATTCGCTTCTATCGGATCCGCGTGGAGCGGGTCATGAAAGATTTCCGTTATTACCGCCGGCAGTACGACCTCAGGGAACTGGCGGAGGAGACGGGCCGGGCCGCCAGCCTCGCCAATCAGGCGGGGGAGGGGTGGCTTCTCCCCGCCGAGATGATTGCGATGCTGAAGGGCGGTATAGGAAACATCGTCTGTCTTCAACCATTTGGCTGTCTGGCCAACCATATCATCGGAAAAGGTGTGGAGAAAAAACTGAAATCCCTGTACAACCGGCTTAACCTTCTCTTCCTCGATATGGATCCGGGGATGAGCGAGGTGAATATTCTGAATCGCCTCCATTTCATCGTCATGTCCGCGCGGGAGGGGATGCAGTCGGAAAGGCTTGTCAAACCAATATAAATATGGCTAAGAAAATCGGCATCGCCCTGGGCAGCGGCTCCGCCCGTGGATGGTCTCACATCGGCGTGATCCGGAGCCTGCTGGAGGCGGGGATCAAAATTGATATCGCCTGCGGCGCCTCCGTCGGCGCGCTGGTCGCCGGCTCCTTCGCCTCAGGGTTCCTCGATCCGCTGGACCGGTGGGTGCGCAAACTTTCCTGGTCGCACATCATCGGTTTCATGGACGTGATGATCCCCCGCTCGGGGCTCATCGAGGGGGAGCGGATCACAGGCTATCTGCGCGAGATTCTCTCCGATCCGCTGATCGAGAACCTGCCGCTCTCTTTTGCCGCGGTGGCCACCGATCTGAAGACCGGCGGCGAGGTATGGCTCCGCGAGGGGTCTCTCATCGACGCCGTTCGGTCCAGCATGTCGCTTCCGGGCATTTTTACCCCCTGCGGACGAAACGGCCAGTGGCTCGTCGACGGCGGGCTGGTGAACCCCGTGCCTGTCTCGCTCTGCCGGTCGATGGGCGCCGATATCGTGATTGCCGTCAACCTGAATTCCGACATCATGAGGAAGCCTCGGCTTCGTCAAATGGGCGACCCTCCGGTCAATGGCCGGAACGGGGTATCGCCGCGCGCTCAGGGACGCTGGGCGGCCTTCCTTAACCAGACGGCCGAGCAGGGGAATCTCTCCCTCTTCCGGCAGATCTTTCAGGAACAGCCGGACCGCGGGCCGACGCTGTTTGATGTGATGGCGACCTCCGTGAAAATCATGCAGGACGCGATCACCCGTCAGCGGCTTCTTGTCGATCCGCCGGACGTCCTCATCCTGCCCAAGCTGGCCGATATCGGTCTGATGGAATTCAACCGGGCGAATGAATCGATCGAGGAGGGGAAACGGTCGATGGATCTGATGATCCCGATGCTTCGCGATATGCTGGATTAAACCATCATCTGGAGGCCGTCCGTCGCGGCGGTCGTATCGGCGAAGAGGGCGGAGGCGACCGCCTCAGACGCCTTCCGATCTGGAAGCGAGAGATAAATCCCCGCGTCAAAATGGGTGAGGACGAGCCGCTTTGCCCCCGCCTCACGGGCGATGCGCGCCGCCGTCTCCGGGTTGAGATGGGGCCACGCTTCGGAGGATTGACCCTGCTTGTAGGCGCATTCCGTGATCAACAGATCGGAGGCAAGGGCCAGCTTCACCGCGTTTTCGCAGTAGCCCGTGTCCGGGCAGTAGCTGACGATCCGGCCGTCGATGACGAATCGGTAACCCAGTGTGAGCGAGGCATGGCGGAGCGGCAGGGCCTCGACGGAGAAGGGGAGGGAGGCGCTCTCCTCGGGCATTTCGATGATGCGGGCCGGATAGGGGAGGGCGGCGAGGGGGATCGTAAACGGGGCGTTGATGAAGGTTCCCAGGATCTTCCTGCCCCCGGCGGGGGCGCATATCGTCAACCCCTCGCGGCACCGGACCTTCGCAAGGATGTGAAGGCCTTCGATATGGTCGATGTGAAAGTGGCTGAGGAACAAAAATACCGGTTTCGTCCCTTCGATATGATCCGCCGCCCGGTGGATGCCGTTTCCGGCGTCGAGAAGGATGTCGCAATGCTCCGTCTGCACGAGGGTGCAGATGGTGTTCCCCGTCTCCGTATCGTACCAGCCGTTCGTGCCCAGAAAGATGACCTTCATTTTCCAGCCTCCGTTTTCGGGGACTCTTTTCCGCCGCGCATCCCCTATACCTCAGCGGCCTCCGCGACACAACCCTTTACTGCAAGCAGCTCCGGTTATCGACAGCGGCCGGAACGGTTTTTTAGAAGAAAAACAGCGCCAGGGATTCGGCAACGCAGGCGGGCTTCTCCTGCCCCTCGATCTCAATCGTATGGTTCGTCGTGATCAGAACCCTTCCCTCCTTCTGTTCTTCCACGCTCAATAGAAAAATCCGGTCCCTGATCTTCGCTCCTACGATGACCGGATTGAGGAACCGGACCTTGTTCAGGCCGTAATTGACCACCATTTTCGCCCCTTCCGGTGAGACGGCGCCCTGGAAACCGAAAAAAGGAAGATGCGAAAGCGTCAGGAACCCGTGGGCGATGGTCTTGCCAAAGGGCCCCCGGGCCGCCTTCTCCGGATCGACGTGGATCCACTGGTGGTCTGCCGTGGCATCGGCAAACCGGTCGATCAGATCCTGGCCGATCTCCTTCCAGTCGGACAGGTAGATCTCGGTTCCCACGAGTTTACGGATCTCCGCCAGCGGCAATATTTTTTCCATGAATTCGCACCTCTCTCCCTTCTGCCGTTATCGATACGGCACGTGGTTTGAAAAAGAATCATTCGGGCGGACCCTCCTCTTACTCCTCCTTCTCCTTTTTCCGAGCCGGAGTCTGAAGCGATCCCTCATCTCTCTTTGCTTTCAAACGGATTCCCGATCGGCGGGGTAGACGCCGTCGGCGACCTGATGGATCTTCTTTTCAAACTCTTTCGAATGATCCGTGGATAGTTCACATATCGATCCTTTTGAGTTATTTGAACCATTCAACCCTGATTTGCAATCGAAATATTTTAAAAATGGGCGGGGCGTGAAGGGTTTGACTTTGTCCTTCGGTTCCGTTTTCGCACGGCGACAGCATTGTACCTGCTCTCGGTAAATCGTTATGCGGCAGGCCGCAATCGGCGTTGCCGCGCGGCCATCAATCCGGTCGTGGTATCCGGTTGTTGCATAAAATCCTTAATGAAGGTATTATGCTCCGGTCCGCGGAGAAAATGGGCCATGTCGCGGAAGAAGAGATCGAACAGGAGATGGTTTGTTCCTTCATGATCGATGATGAACCGCAATGCGCTGCAGAGAGGTTCAGTGATGGAGATTATAAGATCAAGGGGTTATGATGAGATGGTTTGGAACAAGATGGGTATTGATTTTAACGTTGCTCTTAGGATCGACGCTGTTTTTTCTGATTCCCGCCTCCGCTCTGTTTGCGGCAGTCGATACGGACAAGGGTGCAGCCCGCACCGGGTGGAATGAGGGGGTAGATTATCTGGCGGCCATGCTCGCGAGCGGGGAGGCCTCCTTTGATGTCCAGAAGGTGTCCGGTCTTCTCGATTTCGTGGTTTCGGCAAAAGGCGGTGACGTCAGCCTGGATCCGGGCAAGCGTGAAAATGCGACCGGGGCCTATTTTTTTTCCGACATCAAGGCGCCCTTGTCCAAGGTCGTCAAATACGCTTACAATCCCAGGATACCTGCCTATGTCACCCTTCCCTCGGTTGTCCGTTTCGGCGGCTGGCAGGTCAAGCCGACCGGTCCGTTTGACAATTTATGGGAAAGGGTCGGGGATGTGAAAGACCCGCTGATCATCCGGGGTGTCGAGTATGAGGAGATCACCCCGGACCAGACCACGGGCGCTTACTATCGTTATGACATGGACCGGTTCATGGTCCTGTTGAACCATCGGGGGAAAGATTTTTTTCTCTCCGTGACCCGACAGAAAAAGCCCTCCACGGTAGGCCGAAAAGGCGCGATCATCGGTCCGGATGCGGACTGGAATTATTTTTATTCCGGGCAAAAGGGGCTGAGCAAAGCCGGCCTCGGTTGGGTGAGCTCCTATATGTACGACGCCTTTTCGGTAACGATTCTCTTCGAGCCCGGCACATCAAAAGCCCAGACCCGCTACGTAACTTTTAAATGGCTCAGAGCCGGCTGGGGCGGGATCAACATGGTCAAACGGGAAAATATCATCGAGGGCTGCAAACGTTTTGCCCTCGGTTTCAAAAGGATCCTGGAATCCACGCAACTGCCCGAGGCAGGGCAGTTGATCGACATGTACGCCGGGATTAAAAGCCTGTCGGATCAGGAATTGATCATGCGACTTCAACCGATCGGTAAGGTATTGAAAAAACTTTACCGCACAGACCCCGCTCTCTCGCAGAGTCATTTTCAGGAGATGATCGAGAGCGGGCGATACCTGGGTGTGATGAGCCGGGAAGAGCGGGAGAATCTGTTGATGTCCGAATATGTAAAGCTCGCCATCGGCAAGACCTCCTTTCTTGACAGATTGCCCTGATCGGTGGAAATCTCGGCGATCATTCGCGCCTTCTCTTTCACGAGCAGCCGTTGAAGATCCGCTGAATCGCCGCTGAACCAGCCATGATTCCGCTCATCATCGAACGGGCCGACCAGGAGACTTTTCCGTAGAACTCCTGCAGGTTGGGATGGCCGCAGAAGAGACCCTTTGCGCATGACACCTGACCTAATGGCCGCCGAGTTTTCTCCGCTCTTCATCGCGAATTTCCCGCCGCAGCAGCTTGCCGACTTTCGACTTCGGCAGCATATCCCGGAACTCGATGTAGCTCGGCACCTTGTAGGAAGCAAGCCTGTCCCTGCACCACCGCAGCAGGTCGGCGCTGCTTACCCCCTTGGCGTCCTGCTTCAGAACGACAATGGCTTTAATTCTTTCTCCCAGCTTGATGTCCGGGATACCGACCGCGCATGACCCGATTACAGCCGGGTGATCCTGGAGGACAGCCTCGACCTCCGAAGCGGAGATTCGGTAACCTTTACACTTAATGACATCGGCGGTCCTCTCCATGAATTCCAGCTCTCCGTCTTCATTGAGCTTTACAAAATCACCCATTCTGTAATAAATATCTTCACCTATTTTGATATAGGCGTTTGCAGTTTCCTCGGGTTTTTTCCAGTAGTTCTTGATCGTATAGGCCGAGGTAACGGCCAATTCCCCGACCTCTCCTTGGGCAACCGGTTCCAGCGTTTCCGGATCGATAATCAGGCATTTTCTCGATTTTAAGGGCCTGCCCACGGTCTTGGGGCTGGGCTTCTTATCGAGGGGGCTGTAGGCCACATGTCCCACCTCCGTGGAGCCGTATACCTGATAGATCGCATTGTCGTATTTCTCCTGCCATTTTTTATAAACCTCGCCCGGCAGGACATCGCCGCCGCAGTAGCAGTATTTCAGGGAACCGATGTCGTACTGATCGACCCTGTCATTTTCCAGGATCATTCTGTATAACATCGGCACGCCGAGCATCCATCTGACCTTGTACTTTTGGATGGCCTCCAGGATCGAATCCACTTCCGGAACCGGCATCAGAACCATGGTATTCCCCTGATTCAGTGCGGTCGCCAATGCAAAACCCTTGGCCATGATATGAAAAAGGGGATTGACCATGATCATGGTGTCTTCCCCTGCAAAGAGATACCCTTTGAAAACGTTCTCCTCGATGTCTCTTATATAAGAAACCTCTCCCATGTGGTTGCCGGCCACACCCTTCGGGAAACCGGTCGTGCCGCCCGTATACATGATATAGGCGAGGTCCTGCCAGGGATCGATATCGATCGTCGGCGGTCGACGACGATTTTTCAGAATATCCTTGAAATAGAATACCCCCTTGCTTTTCTTGATCTTTCCTTTGGGTATTTTATCCAGCATATGGCCGACAACTCTTTTCCAGAAGGGAATCAGATCCACCAGATTGGTGACGATCACCCGTTTCAGGTTGGTCTTGCCGATTACCTCATGGATATACATGTAATTGGTATCGAGGCAGATTACGGTTTCCACCTCGGCGTCGTTAATAATATATTCAATTTCATGGGAGGTATAGATCGGTGAAACCGGCACAACGACTCCGCCGATCTTGTTGATCGCAAAGTTGGCGATGATCCACTGCGGACAGTTGGGAATAAAAAGCATGACCTTTTCTTTGGTTTTCACGCCGGCCCTCAAGAGACCGGTAGCAAAACAGTCCACAAGTTCGTGCAAACGGGCGTAGCTGAACCGTTCACCCAGATAGATGATGGCCGTATTGGCGGGATATTTCCTGCAAGCGTCGTCAAATTGGGTATAGGTGCATTCGTTGCGGTAGAGTTCCATAGATGCTATTAAATTCCGAAATAGGCCGATTTGACATCGGGGTTGTCCATTAGCTCTTCTTTAGTCCCCTCCAGAACACTGGAACCGTTTTCAATGATATACCCTCTGTCGATGATCGGAATGACCGGCCTTGAATACTGCTCGGATACGATAATGGTAATCCCCTTGGTTTTTCGGATTTCCTTGATCGCTTCGATAACGATCTTTTGATAGGCGGGGCTCAATCCCAGCAGAGGTTCGTCGAGAAGCAAGAGCTTCGGATTGGCCATCAGCGCCCTGCCGATAGCCAGCATCTGCTGCTCGCCGCCGCTCAAAAAACCGCCCTGCCTGCTCAGGAACTCATGGAGCCGCGGGAAGACACCCAATACATATTCCAGATTGATTTTTCTTTCCCTGACGCTGGTGAGGTAAGATCCAATTTTTAAATTTTCCAGAACCGAACTCTCCGGGAATATCCTCCGCCGTTCCGGACACAGCACGATGCCTGCCTTCGCCCGGGCATGGGCTGGGAGATTGGATATGTCCTTCCCCTCAAAAGTGAGGGTGCCGAAGAGCGTTATCCTTTCGCCGCCGCGCATTTCCTCTTTTTTTTTGATATCGAGCATGATGCCGGCCAGCGTATACATGAGGGTGCTTTTGCCCGCACTGTTGGAGCCGAAGATCCCGATGATCGAACCGGTCTCGGCCGTAATGCTGACATTGTTCAGGGCCAGCATGTTTTCATAGAATACCATCAGCTCTTTGGCTTCCAGCATCCCTACACCTCTTCACTGCCCAGGTAGGCTTCTTTAACGCGGGGATCGGCGATGACTTCCGTGTAATGACCTTCGGCAATTTTTTCGCCGAACTGCAAGGCCATGACCCGGTCCGCCACCTTGAACAGCTCTTTTAGCCGGTGTTCAACCATGATCAGTGTGATGCCCTCCATTTTTAACTTTTCGATGAGGGGGAGCATGCCGGCCACCTCGCTGGCGCTCAGGCCGGAAAAGACCTCGTCGCAGAATATGATCTCCGGCCTGAGCGCGATGCACCGGGCAAGTTCGAGCCGTTTCAGATAGCCGGTCGGCAATGTTGACGCCATTTTATAGGGGACGCGTGAATCCCTCTCGAAACCGATCTCCTCCAGAATATCGACCGCAACCGTGTCCCGGTCCCCATGCCTGCCGCCGCCTCTCCACCCTCCGATTTCCCGGGCGCGCGGCGACCACAGCGGAATGATGAGATTCTTGTAAGCGGGCAAGGAATAATAGGGGCGCATCACCTGAAAGGTCCGGGCGATGCCGGCGCGCGCTATTTTATGGGCCGGCCAGCCCTGGATGTTCGATCCCCGGAAATAGACTTTTCCCGCGTCCGGTTTTATGAAACCGGTAATGCAGTTGATCAGCGTCGTTTTTCCGGAACCGTTCGGGCCTATAATTCCGTAAATTTCTCCCTGT
>CAYSSF010000081.1:0-961 GCA_964433455.1 uncultured Syntrophaceae bacterium | reverse complement strand
CAGCGCCTTCAGGCCGCCGAATGTCTTGCTGATATTTTCAACGGAGAGGATGCTCATGGCTTCGCCCATCTTTCGAACTGATCATATTTCCTGGAGAAGTAGGTCAAAAGCCCCTCGCTCTTGAAAACAATGAAACCCGTTAAAATCAGGCAGTAGATTACGATTCTGAAGGTACCGAAAAACCTCAGGAATTCGGAGAGGGGGACGAGGATGAAGGTGCCGATCACCGCCCCCATCATGGATCCCCCGCCGCCGATCGTCACTGCTGCAATGGGAATGATGGAAAAATCCAGAGCGAAAAGGGAAAGTCCCGCCCACATGTAAAGATGGGCCAGATAGGCGCCTCCCAGGCAACCGATGAAGGAGGCGATAAAGACCGCGAGCGCCTTCAAGTGCGCTACATTGATGCCGGAAGCCCTCACGGACTGGTCGTTGTCCTTGATTCCCCTCAGCACCAGTCCGATATCCTCATCCACCAATCTTCGCAGACCAAACAGGAAAACCAGCAGCAGGATGATAATCACATAATTTTCCAGATATGGATTGGGAAAGCTGTCGAGTCCGGTTATGCCGTTGGTCCCCCCGAGGATATTCAGGGCCTCGATGATTCTGGTGAAAAGCAGGGGGTACATCAAGGTCACGATGGCAAAATAGACCCCACGCAAAGATAGGCAGGGTAAAAGGAGGAGTGTGCAGATGAACGCCCCCGACAAACCTGCCAACGGGATGGCCAGGTAGACGGGGCAGTGCAGATACACATTGAAAATGGCGGTCATATAACCGCCCACCCCGATAAACATGGCCCCCCCGAGACAGACAAGCCCGACATAATTTGCCAAAAAGTCAAATGATATGGCGAGCAGGCCATAGACGCACATGATATTGACGACCCTCTTCCAGTAGGGCGCCATTTCCAGGACCACGGGCAGCAACAGGAGGCCGGCAATCAGGAATAGTCTGG
>CAYSSF010000080.1:0-16959 GCA_964433455.1 uncultured Syntrophaceae bacterium | reverse complement strand
CAGATCGGCGATTCCATCTCTTCGCTGGAGAATCCGCAGCCGCTGCCGCGAATCCGCGTGGACGAGCCGACCGTGTCGATGCTCTTCTTCGTGAACAACGGCCCGATGGCCGGCAGGGAAGGGAAGTACCTCACCTCCCGCCATATCCGCGACCGGCTGGAGAGGGAGATCCTCCGGAACGTGTCGCTCCGGGTAAAGCCGACGGAGCGGGCCGACGCCTACGAGGTGTGCGGCCGTGGGGAGCTGCAGATGGCGATCCTGATCGAGACGATGCGCCGGGAAGGGTACGAGTTCATGGTCTCCAAGCCCCACGTGATCACGAAGCAGGATGGCGAGAAGGTGTTCGAACCGGTCGAGCGTCTCTTCATCGATGTCCCCGAAGAGTACATCGGGGTGCTCACCGAGAAGCTCGCGACTCGGAAGGGGCGGCTGGTCAACCTCGTGAACAGGGGAACTGGCCGGGTGAACCTGGAGTTTGTGATCCCGGCGCGCGGCCTGATCGGCTTCCGGAGCCACTTCATGACGGACACGAAGGGGTCCGGGGTGATGAATACGCTGTTCGAGGGGTACGAGCCCTGGGCGGGCGCGATCCCGCAACGGATGACGGGGGCGCTTGTGGCCGACCGGCCGGGAAGGACAACCGGCTACGCCTGCCACGCGATGGCCGACCGCGGCGAGCTGCTGATTTCGCCGGGGACGGAGGTTTACGGCGGGATGATCGTCGGGGAACGGAACCGTTCGATCGACATGAACGTGAACATCGTCAAGGAGAAGAAGCTGACGAACATGCGGAGCTCCACCTCGGACCAGACGGTGATCCTGCGTCCCGCGCGGCCGATGTCGCTCGATCAGTGCATCGAGTTTATCGCCGAGGACGAACTGGTCGAGGTGACCCCGACCAGCATCCGCCTCCGAAAGCGGGATCTCGATTCCCAGGTCCGAATGGCCCACTACCGCGAGGAGAAATGGGCGTAGGGCTTAAATGGACATTCTTCTGACATTTGCCGGAAACAGTGACCCTTGCAATCCCGAAGTCGTCAAGGGCGTTTTCACCGACGGGCCGGTTCTCACCTTGCTTGCGGAGAGGTCTTTTACGGCCATCCATATCTTCACCACGCCGAACACCATGCACAACGCCCAGCGGCTTCAGCAGGAGATCGCTTTACGGGCTGGGAATTGCCGCACACGGATCCACAATCTCGACATCCCCGATCCCACCGATTACGAGGCCCTCTTTCTGCGCATGAGCGGTCTCTGCAGGGAGATTCTGGCGGAATGTCCGTGAGGTGGAAAACGCCATCGAGAGGGCTTTCGTCCTCTCCGGAGGCAACGTCATCAAGGAGACCGATCTGCCGCCGGAGGTTCTCACGCCCCCCTCCCTTTTTTCGGTGGCAAACGACGGCCTGCTCCGTTCGGCGCAGACATTGCCCCCCGGTGCATCCCGCGGAACGGTCCCGTCGGCACAGACATCCGCGACCGACGGAAGCGTCATCCCCCCTATCCAGGGGACCGTTGCCTGCTCTTCTACTTCCAAAATTTCAGCAAGATGAAGAGGAAGATTCCATAGATCTCCAAACGGCCTAACAGCATATCCCCGGTGAGAATCCATTTTCCCAGCTCAGGGATCTGCGCAAAATTGCCTATTGAACCGACCGGACCGAACCCAGGTCCCACGTTTCCCATCGTGGCGGCCGACGCCGAAAATGCAGTCATTATGTCTACCCCCATCACGGTCAGGAGCATACTCGATATGAAAACGATCCCAATATAAATGATGATAAACAGAAGACTTGCTTCGAGAACGTCGTTATCGACCGCCATATAATCAATCTTTGCCTTGACAACGGCATGGGGGTGCTCAATCTTCAGGATGCGTTTCTTTACCGCGTGCCAGAGCAAGACCACGCGATCGGCCTTGATGCCGCCTGAAGTGGAGCCGCTACAGGCACACTGCAAGATGAAAAAGATGAGGATTAATTGTGCAAAGGGAGGCCAGACATTGGTATCCGTGGTGGCAAATCCGGTTGAAGTGCCGACGGAAATGATTTGAAATGCGCCATATCGCAGGGCCTCGGCCCAACCGTTGTATACGGTCCCTTGGAGACTGATCACCGTGAGCGCCGTGCCCGCTGCAAGCGCAATCAGGTAATAGCGAAAAACGGTGGATTTGAACAGCGCCCTGATGTCGCCCAATACCGCCAGGAAGAGGAGTCCGAAATTGGCCCCTGACAGAATCATGAAGATCAGGATCACCGTCTCAACGGCAATGCTGTTGTAATGGGCGACGCTCAAGTTTTTGGTGGAAAATCCACCGGTCGCGATGGTGGCGAATGCATGATTGATCGCATCAAAGAGGGGCATCCCGCAAAGCAGCAATGCCACCGTTTCCAGAACCGTCAATCCCACATAGACATACAGGATCATCTGCAGGGTCTTTTTGGTCTGAAGTCTGAAATTCATTGCCGCCAGCGGAGAGACCTCGGTCCTGTACAGGGCCAGCCCCACCTTTCCCATCGTCGGCATGACGGCCAGGGCAAACACGATGATTCCCACGCCTCCAATCCAGTGGGTCGCGGATCTCCAGAAAAGAAGTCCCGCTGGCAATGCTTCGATATTCGTCAAAATGGATGAACCCGTGGTCGTGAATCCGGAGACACTTTCAAACCAAGCGTTCGTGGTCGTAAATTCACCGCCCCACATCACGTAGGGCACCATCCCGAAAAGGCAGGCCAGAAGCCAACTGGCGACAAGAACGGCAAACCCCTCCTTATTGGATATCTCCTTCGCCTTGGGGACGAATACAAAGGGAAAGGCTCCGAAGAGGGCGGCGATAAGACAGGTATAGGCCAGCGGGAAGAATGCCGAATCACCGTTAAAGAACGATATCGCTGCCGACAGGAGCAAGAAAACGGCATTGACCAGCAAGATGATGCCAACATACCTGATAACAATATGCAATCTCATGGGATAGATCTCAAGATTTCGATTTCTTGATCAGTTGCTTTACGGATGAGACGAGCTCCGCGATCTCGTCTTCGCTCTCCACATGGATGTCCGGAAGATTCCCGTGGTCCAGGTAAGCCCGAATACCCTCTGTGAGCCGGACGATAGGGCTGATGACATAGAGATTGATCAGGAAGCTGAAAATGATCGCGAAGATGAACGCCGCGGCTATGGCAATGATACCGGGCATGGTCGCCCGGTGAGCCCTGCCTTCCACGTAGGAGGCCGTCTGGTACATGGCCCGATGGTTGAGACTCATCAGCTCGGTCACGGCTGTTTTTACCGTGATGAAGGTGGGATTGACCTCCTGAAAATACAGGTTCAAGTTACCCCTATATCCGACGCCAGTAAATGGTTGCCATAGCTTCCGGTAGGATGCATAAGATTTCTCTATCGTATCGACATAGTTACGTTCTCCCGGAATGGTGATGTTGTTGCGGGCAATTTCAAGCGCCTTTTGAAAATTCCCATCGGCAACCTTCAGAATGTCCATGCCTTCGTCCCGCTTCCCCAGCAGCAGAAGCAAGACGGCGCTATCCTCCCTTTCAAGTGCCTCGATCATGACCTTGGCGGCGTCGATGCTCTTGTAGTTTTCGTCGAGTATAATCTGCGCCGAAATGCCTATGTTCTTCAGTTCGTAAATCGACCATGCCCCGGCGACCAGCAGCATGGCGGCCAGGATCAGGAATCCAGACATGATCTTCGCTCGTATTCCCATCAAATTCTCCTTCCATATCCGGGGAGATCAACGCCATCCTTGAAAAATGGCTCAGCCCTCCGTCCGGGGAGGGGCAGACCGAAGCGCTTCTCCCTTGAAGACTTACCCCCGGTCCCACTTTCCTTCGGCGCGCAGTTCCCCGACGATGGCCGCCCCCCTTTCCCGGAGGCACAGGTAATCGGTCTTCGCGACGCGGTTCAGCGGGATCTCGCCCGCTTTCAGGATCACCACGTGGGATGGCCGCGAATAGGCGGAGATGTCGCCGCAGGCGGCCATCACCTCCTCGGGGGTGATCGTCTTTCCCTCCTGGCACTCCACGAAGGCCATGATCCCCTCGCTGAACACCTCGTGGTCGACGCCGATAATGGCGATCATGCCGGCCCGGTCCTTGAGTTTCTCATGGATGTGGCCCTCCACATCCTCCGGAAAGACCTGGTACCCCTTCGGTTTGATGACGTTCTTCGCCCGGCCCGAAAAGTGGAGCCCCTTTTCGTCATAATATCCGATGTCGCCCGTGTAGCAGACGCCATCCTTCGAGATCGTCTTCGCCGTGTTTCCCGGATCGCCCAGGTATCCCAGAAAGATCTGGGGGCCGGAGAAGCAGATCTCCCCGGCCTCGCCCCGCGGCTTTTCCGCCCCGGCGGTTCCATCCTGCTTCATGAGATCGCGGATCGAAATCGGGCAGAGCGGCGAGTCGTAGCCGATCCCCTGGGCGAGTTCGTCCACGCCGGCGTCCACGTTCGTATAGGTGCAGAAGCCGGCCGTTTCGGTGAGGCCGAGGCCCGTTCCGATCCGGGGCGCCATCGCCTTCATTTTCACGAGGAACTCCCTTGGCACCGCCTGACCGCCGTAAATCGCGAAACGGAGGCTCTTGAGGTCGTATTTGCCGTAATCGGGGAGGCGCCACTCCATGTTGAAGAGGGCCGGGATCTGTCCGATCACGGTGGCCCGGTGCCTTTCGATCGCCTCCAGCGAGAGTTTCGGATCGAAGATGTGAAGGAGCACCGCGACCCCGCCGCCGAAGAGGACGGTTCCCAACTGCTCCGTCGTGCAACCCACGTGGGAGGGGGGGAGGTTGATCAGCATCCGGTCGGAGTTTTCCAGTTCGAATCCCACGCACAGGGAGATGTTCTGGATCAGGATGTTTTCGTGGCACAGAAGCGCCGGTTTCGGGGAGCCGGTGGAGCCGGTCGTGAAGATGATCAGGCAGGCGTCGCGCTTCCCGACCTGGCTGCGGGCCTTTTTCACACGGCCCGTAAACAGATTGAAGAGATAGACCTTCTTGATGTCCTTTACGAAGTCGGCGACCCCGACGGCGCCCTCCATGATCAGATCGGCCTCTTTTTGGAACTGCACCCAATGCTCGATATAGGGGCAGGCTGTCATCACCTCGCGGATCAGGGGGCGGAAGTCGACCACCGGCGTCTTGCCCAGGAAGAAATAGGCCTTCGGTTTCATCTTCTCCATGCAGGCGATGAGCTCCTTGGCCTTCAGCCGCAGGTCCAGCGGGGCGACGATGAGGCCGACCCGGTAGCAGGCGTAGATCAGATAGACGTGTTCCTTCAAGAGCGGCAGGCTCGTGGCGACGATGTCCCCCTTGACGAGGCCGATGGAGAGCAGCTTGGCGGCGAAGGCGGAGACCGAGGTGTCGAACTTCTTCCAGGTGACCGTTTCGCCGGTGTTGTGTTCGATGATCGCCGTCTCCTGCGGCCGCTCCTTGGCATAGCGGGTCACGTAATCGGCGATGTTCGGGAGAAGCTCTTCGTACATTCGGCGGCATTGTTCGTCCTTCTGTTGATCCTTCATCGTTTTCGCCTTTCTGTGATGGAACGGAAGAATGGCAGGCCGTAGCCTGAACCGTAAAAGCCTCCTGGAGCAGTCAATCCCTCGAAGGGTGGAAACGTTTCCGCGAGGGCTATGAAGTATCCAATATGGCGCACATTTGTCAAGAGATTATCCCGGCGGGAACTCGTGAAAATTCCTGGGAACGCCGTTATTCCAGCGTCGGAGCGAGAAGCGGAACAGCGGGTGCCGCCTCTCTGCGTCAATCCGCCGCCCGGCGAATCAGCCAGACGATGAGCGCCGCGGTGAGGAGCCAGATCGCGACGATCACGGCGGCCGCGATCTTCCCCACCCGGGTTGCCCTTCCGACGATTTCCTCCGATTTCCGGCGGCATTCCGCGAGGACATCGGCGGGGATCAGACGGATTACGAGCATCAGTCCGAGCGGGATCAGGACCAGATCGTCCAGGTATCCCAGCACCGGAATGAAGTCCGGGATCAGATCGATCGGGCTCAGTGCGTAGGCGACAATGATCAGCGCGAGGAGCTTCGCGTACCAGGGGACGCTCGGGTGGCGGCAGGCCAGGTAGAGGGTGAACGTCTCCCGCTTCAGGACCTTGACACGGTTTTTCCATGAACCGAATGATCTCATGGCGGCGTACTTGTCATAATTTCGCGGCAAATGTAAAGTGCGAAATCGAGACGGTTTTCCGGACCATCGATGGGGACGGCCGGGGCGATCACCGGCGTGCCCGTTTTATGGCCTTAGGCCGGAGATGCTCTGAAGGACAAAGATCGCCTCCTCCGCGCCAATCCTTCCATTGTTGTTCACATCGCCCGCAATATTGGAAGGAATGCCGTCCATATCCATGTCGGCCATCATCTGCAGGCACAGGATGGCATCGGCCAGATCGACAAGGCGGTCATTGTTCACATCTCCTTGCATGCGCGGGATTTCATTGGCGACCGGCCATTCGCTGAAACTGGATACGATGACGCCCTCCGTGGATTGCACGTCGCCCGCCAAATAGCTCAGGCTGACGGTCTGGCCGAATGTGATCGGAAATTCCAGGGTCAATTCGATCATGCGCGGATCCGTCGCATTCCGGGCTGCTGCCGTGATCGCTATGAACATCCCGTCTACGGTGACGCTGAACTGTTCCTGCTTGCCCGCCGGGTCCGCAATTTCCAGGCCAAAGGCGACAACGATCTTGTCGCCCGCCGTACTGGTTGCAGCGGCCAGCGGCGCGGTGGCATCGAACCGGGCGAGCCCTCCCTGCCGGACGATGATCTTCCCGTCAACGCCGGTGTCGTCCCCCATCCCGCCATCCGTAAGCTGGAAGGAGACCGTGGCAACGGTCTTTCCCGCAATCACCTCCGCAGCGAATGAGACGCCGGGAAGTTCATACCACTGCGGGGTGTCTGCCGGCGAGGGATAGGGACCATACCGGCGATACGTCAAGCCGGTGAGATCCGATACATCGTGGAAAATGAGTTTGATGTCCGCGCTGCTGCACGGGGCCGTGAAACCCACAAGCCCATAAGGGAATACATGCAGGGGGTCGTCGGGGGATTCCTCGGCGGAATATGCGTCCTGGACAACCGCGCAGCCGGCAAGAGGCTGAATGGAAGAGCCACTCCTTGCGTCCATGGCCTGCGGCTGCGACGCGCCCGCCCCTGCAACGGCCACCGCGACATAACTGCCGCCCCCCGGACGCGGCATGGAGACAACGTTCTGCTGCTGTGAATCCAATAGGCCATCCCCGTTTGCATCCCCGCTGTTCGGCGCCGCATCCTCGACGGCGCCGCTTACGCCGTCTCCGTCGGCATCACAGAAATCTACGTTCCGGATATCCATGTCGCCCTGAATATTTTCCAGGCGAAGATTCCCGCCGGTGTTGTTGCAATCTTTTCCGGTATGGTACGTTACGCCTGAACCGGCACGCAGGCCGAGCCCTTTGTTGGCGGTAATCTCCACCATATTGCCGGTGAAGTACATGTTGCTCCCCACTCCACCTCCATAACATTCCACACTTTGCTTAAGACGAACGTCGCTTCTGAAATATGAACAATTCTTGGTCCGATCACCATTTCCGCTGATAAAGCTTGTTTTCGACCACTGCAGACGGGGATCGTAAATATCCACCGAATTGACAACGACTGAACCAATCGTTGACATCAAGCCCCACCCCGCATTGTTTTCTATTTTCACTCCCCAAACATAGATATTTCTAAAAGAATCAAGTTGGGCTCCGAAAAAACTGCCGGTATAGCCGGCAAGAACACCCGGACCTTCATTGCCGATTATTTCATTCGGAAATTCAGCAGGATATATGTATATGTCGTGTATAAAACTCTGGATGCCCGGCCCGGCATTGTTGTTTACCTTGATTCCCTGAAGTGTAATCGTTGTTTTTGCTGCGATACCCGGACCATTGTTGTCGCTCACATCAACATAATTTGCTGTAAGGGTTATACCCGCCCCCATCCCGCCTTTGCCGCAACCTTCGATGGTCTTTAGCCTTCCGCTGTCGTCCATATGTCTGCATGGCTTGGTGCTATCGCCGTTCCCGGTTACAGCGCTTGTCCCCAAAACAGCCCTGCCAATGCCGCCACTGATACCCGCGTCATTGAGACGAATATCCCCACCGCTGGTAAATATTCCCCACCCGGCATTGTCCCGGACAATGATATTTGACTGTATGTTAATACTTAAGTTTTCTCCATGTGAGGAGCCCAACTTTTTGAACAAAGCACTAAATCCTGACATAATACCCGGCCCCTCGTTGCCGATGACTTCATTCGGAAAATCTGAAGGGTATATATAGATAGCCTCGGTTATACTCTGGATGCCCGGACCGGCATTGTTATTAACCTTAATTCCGGCGCCCATGATCGTTTTTTTTGCTACGATGCCCGGACCATTATTGTTGCTCACATCAACATAATTTGCAGTAAGCGTTATACCTGCCCCCATCCCGCCTTTGCCGCAACCTTCGACAGTCATTAGACTTCCGCTGTTGCCCACAAACCTGCATGGCTTGGTACTATCGCCGTTCCCCGTTACAACGCTTCTCCTCACGACAGCGCCTTTGCCGCAATCTACGAACGTTATATGTCCTTTGTTGTCCACAACAAATGTGCATGGCTTGGCAATGTCGTCATTGAGATCGATATTCCCACGGTTGGTAAATATCCCCCAACCGGCATTGTCCCTGACAATGATATCCGAACCTATTCGGATATTTCCCTGTTGCTCTGAGCCAAAACCATCGAACGAAGGACTAAACCCCGCCATCATCCCCGGCCCCTCGTTGCCGATGACCTCATCCGGTACGCTTCTTTTTGTTGTTTGTATTACGATGTCGCCGGCCCAGCTTTGAATACCGGGTCCCTTATTATTGCTGACTTGGAATATACTCAGTGAAATCTGTCCTCTTGCATAGATGCCGGGACCGCTGTTATCCGAGGCGTCGATCCAGGCGCCCTCTACGGCGCCCTGTGCGCTTGCAATGCCCCCTCCCGCCGAGGAGACCCCGTTCCTACTGATGGCGCTGAATGTCGCAGGTCCGGTATGCTTCCCCGTGTTCGGGTTCACGTTCACATAGATGTCATGATCCGCCTGCACGCCGAAACCCAGGTTGTCTGTAATGGAGATTTCTTCCAGCACGACCTTTCCTGCTGTCGTCCCCTTGATGCCGTTTTGCTTAAACCCGGTTATGGACAGGCTCTTCACCGTCAAGTCACCGGCCTGTACGAAAAGTCCATTTGCATCCGCCCCGGCATTGGTTCCGTCCAGCATCACCCTCCCGCCGGGCTGGATAGCGGCATTCAGCATCAAGTCTTTCGTGATAACGGGAAGGGGTTTTGGGGGCTGAATCATGGGGATGCCGGTCCCGGGAATATTAAAACCGATAATTCTTCTGCCCGGTCTCCTCTCAGCCTCCTCAATCGCTGCCCTGAGCGTGCATTGATCGCCTGTCTGAGTGCTTTTGACATCGCATCTGCCGTCGGTGGAATCCGCATCGGATTCGTCACCGGTGGTGTTGACCACGATATCGAGCATCAGGGGCAGATCGTCAGTGACCCCCGTCGCAACGGTGTAAGGAGTATCCCCGATGCCGTCCCGGTCGACGTCTCTGCCGGCATAGTCGCTCCAGTAATTCCCTCCGATAAAAGGTCCTTCGATGATATTCTCGGCAGCAGTCTTCTGGAGTTCATTCCATCTGTTAAAGCATGTGATGGTTGCTCCTGAGCTGTCGGTGCAGGTGTTGTACTGCATATCCACTTGATAGTAGGATTGTCCCTTAAGGAAGATATTGTTATAAAAGAGATTGTCGGATGCTCCCGATTGTAGAAAGACATTCCGGTAGTTGTTTTCAACCACATTGTCCTTAAACGTATTGTTCGATACGGAAAAAGTGCTTCTATAGGAATCTGTGCCTGGACCTTGGAGAGAAAGTCCTTTGCCGCTATTGCTGATTCTGTTGCCTTCGATGGTATTGCCGGATGCGTTCCATGACAGTTCCACCCCGGCAGGGGTGGTATATTCATTGATCCCGTCGATTGTATTGTTTTTTATCAAGTTGTGTTGAATTGCCGACTCATCTCCATACATCTGGATGCCCCAGCGGCAGAGATTCATCGTGTTCCCAAGCACCCAGTTGTGGGAGGAGCCATAGCGCAGTATCATTCCAGGAATACTCGTATTATTAGAGCAGTCGATCGTATTCCCCTGGATAAGGGCCTCGGCGGCAGGGTACATGGCGCGTTCATCGCCGTTGTAGCCGTAAGACCCGAGCATGATCCCATGCTTGGATGAAGATGCCGGCGTGATGGCATTCCCCCTGATGACCCGCTTAAAATCACCCGTCGAAATCTTCGGGAATGATTCTACAACGGTAGAGGCGGACGGCACAAGGAAGCCCTGTTGCAAGGCGATAGAACCGGCCGTGTTCTTTTCGATCAGTACATCGCCTGCCCCATAACCAGCGCTGATGGCGCTGCCAACCGCATTATTTCTGATTGTAAGAGGTCCTGCCAGATTCATCAGTAACGGGTTGTCCTGGGCTACTCCGGATGGCCCCCGGATACCTGTTATGATACGGTTAAATTGATTGTTTTCGATGGTGACCGCGGCCGCATTCGATGCCTCGTCCTCGAATACAATGAGATCGCAGGTCGGCAGATCGTTGTCCTTTATCGCGGGCAACGCACGGTCATAAAACATCGTGAACTGGGCGGAAGAAGTGTAGGCATTTGACCCGCAAGAACCGGAATTTCCGCTGAAGGCTATGAACCGGGGGATGTCGCTTGATTCGATGCCGATGTTGCCGAAGTAGGAATTCGTCATCTTATTATTTATGAGGCTTACCGTTGATCCGTTTATGGTCATGGCCAGTGAGGGGCTGTTGGAGATGACAATCGATGAAGTTGAAGGCCCGTGGATTGCAATCGATATTATTCCTCCATCTGAAACCAAGGCGCCGTTATCCATGAATGTTACAGAACCGGCGCCGCCGTCGAGATGTACGCTTCCTGTTTGCAGGATTGCGCCGGACGCTACAGTAAGCGTCAGTCCGGGATTGATAAAAAGATAGCCGGCCAGATTCCATGTCCCTGTTACCGTCCTGTTCTTTGAGATCCAGCCGCGTATGTCCCCGGCTGTTACAATGGCGGGTGTGCCCTCTGTTTTGAAAACTTCTTCCTGACCGTTCATGCAGTAATATTTAATCTTGTATGTATATGTGGTCCCGTTAACAACGGAATCAGTATACATGGCCGAGTCATTGCTTCTGGTGGTTGCCAGCAGAGCATCATTGCGGTAGATTTCAGCCTTGCTGTTACCACCATCTGCGCAAAATTCACTGGTAGTAGATAAAGATGAATTTTTGTCGTAGCTGATCTCGACCTCGTCATTGCCCACAAATTGAATATAATGATACGCCTCTCCGGCAGAGACAAAACCGAAAAAAAGCCACATGCATGTCAGCAATACCAAACACGGCATGAACCGGATAGTCGGAAATCCTTTCAATAAAACATCTTGCCTCACAACTCCACCTCCCGATGATATTTATAATCTGGGATAGATGATGAATCCCGAAGGACAAAGGGGATGCTTGTCATTTCAGTCTTGCACGGAGCCACCGTATTTATGTAACGGACCCTCTCCCTCCGTCCAGTGGCACTATCAGCCCGCGGAATACGGGTCCGGTTCATTGGCTGGTTCGGCAATTGTTTCTCTTGAATCTTTTATGGCCTGAAGAATATCTGTGGTGGTAGCCTTTGTTGTTATTCCGGGTATTGCGAAAGGAGACCGGGAGGTTTTTTTGAAGGTAATTGTAAATACTTCACCCCCACGCCGCTGGATAATTACATCTTCCTCACGTGCAATGTTAAGAATCTCAGCAAAACGCTGTCTTGCTTCCGAATAAGTATATACTTTCATGTTTCTACTCCATAATATTAATACCAATTTTTATGGCAATTTCTCTCATCTGTCGGTCCAGGGTCAATAAAGGACTGCGCTGGTTCAGAGCACATTCTAAAAAATAAGCATCGTATGCATAAATATTGTGCTGCATCGCGATCTTCAAAGCCGCAGCAATATTGATCCGTCGCAGGTCAACTGGAATAAGCTGTATAGCATCCCAAGCTAAAACGGCCTCAGGGGCCAATAAGGTTCTTCTTTTTACCATTGCTGTTAATGCATTACCAATTTCAAACGGTAACACTTCAGGTGCAATCAGATCATGACCCTCAGTAAGGTTTATTATTATTTCTTTCTCGGGCTCATTTAAAGCTACCGCAATAAAGGTATTTGTATCTGCAATAATTTTCATAAGTACAATTGTACTCCCGCATTTCATTATTGTCAAGACTAACGCTAGCGCTCAGGCGCTGTTAGACGGCGTCACCTTCGTTATTTGGCATGTCAAGTAGCGTTGTCCTCCTACCTTTGCGCACCGCAGACGGCGTCCAGCAGCTTCTCGTCCATCGCCACCTTGCGCGGCATCCATGCCGGATCGAGATCCTGCATCCCTTTGATGAAAGAGGCCGATGTCATGAGCAACTGCGCCGCCGATACGCGCAGGAGATCAACGGTTTCCCGCGGCAGATCGAACGAGGTGGGCAGCTCCTGAAGACAGCGGCGCAGGCGGGGGTCCGCAATCCTGTCGAAGGAGAGCTCGGAAAAGGTGAAGGCGGTCGGTATGGGGTTCCTGACCGGCTTGATCTCCGGGCAGGCCTTGAGCAGATTGTTGCAGGCATGGACGGTGTCCGACAACTGTTTCATGTAACTGAAGTGGTTATCCGTCATCTCGATACTGTCGAAGGAGACATCGTCCATCGGGCCGCCCGTGACGACACCCAGGACTTCCATGATTCCGGGCGGGTTGCTTTTTTTGTCCCAGTCATGGTGCTTGGTGGTCTTGGCGTTGACGGAGATCACCATCAGCCTTTCCAGCCGCATCCTGTTGGTCTGCGCCAGGATGCTCCAGGCGCTGTCCGTGGTCGTAACGGCCTGGTAAGGTCCGCGCAGTCCGATGTTGTCGGAGAGGCCGCCATCGAGAAGATGGGCATAGAGCCGGTCCGGTGCATGGTACGAAAGGGCGGCGCGCGCATCGGTCTTGCGCCGATTTTCACCTTCGTCCTTCAGGGCCGGGTCGATCCAGCCCGGCAGCGGCCCGCAATTCCGCTTGTGAATGGTCATCGTCATGGGCGGAAAGGCGACCGGAAAGTTGGACGACGCGGCGACCGCCCGGGAAACGGGAACGCCGGAGAGGTCCGAGCAGAGCAGGTCGAACTGATCCTGGGTGAATTCGAAGCGGTGGGCAATGCCGATGTCCGTGGCGTTCAAAACGATGAAAGGAACGCTCCCCCGGCGCCGGGTGGCCAAGTCGGCGAAGGTGTTCCGTTCGAAAATGGTTTCATGGTAATACTCGGCGGCCATGTCGATGCGGCTGAAATCCGGCGAGGCCAGGCGGAACCAGTTGTAGGGGTTGAAAAGCCGGAGGAGGAGCGCCCCCTGGACATCCCGGTAGAGGAACCGTTCGGGAAATTGGGTGAAAAAATCCTCGGGGAAGAGGGCGTAGTAGGCCGACGCAAAGCTTCCCCCCGAGACCGAGGAGATGATTTCCACATCGTCCAGCAGTTTTCGTTTGACGCCGCCCCGGTCGGCATACTCCACCCTCTGGAGCTCCTCCATCGTGCCGAAGGCAAAGGCCGCCGCGCGCGTGCCGCCGCCGGAAAAGGAGAGGAGGAGAAAGGGCCTGTCCGCAGCCGGGGCCTCTCTTACGACGCTGTAGCGATATCCCGCATTCCGGTTGATGGCGGTCAGGGGCGGATTTTCAGGGTAGTGTGCACAGCCGCCGGCGTAGAAGGCCGCCAGCAGCGTGATCATGGCGGTGGTTCGTCTCACGTTGCACATAGGAAGGGTACCTCCATGGGCTGGATGGGGTTGGTGCCGATGATTTCTACCGACTGCGTTGATTCCCGGCACTCTTTTCCGACGAGACACCTCATGGAAATATAGTGATGGCCGGGATTGCACTGGAAAACGTTCAGTTCATCATCGGTTTTGCTCTCTCCCTGAGAACTGGCGTCGATGAAGACCTCTCCTTTGTCCCACTTTCCGGGGCATGATGCGGTAAAGAATTCCATATCATTCCTCCGTTGTCCGTGTCACACCCTCAATGCACGATCTATTTCTTCAGCTTTTCTCTGTTTTGAGTTGTTTGCCGATACTCCAACACGGAGCGATTTCACCGCCCAGCGACCAGTATTTTTTACTGTTCATGTCAAACAGTAACGGTTTCAATTTGGAAATATCGATTTTCTTGTCGGAGAGAACCGATTCATCAGCAAAAGTCTGAACAATTTCTCCGATGAAGACATCATGGGTTGGAAAATCAATGATACGGTCAAGCCGGCATTCCATGCACACCCGGCATTGCTGTATCATAGGGGCGGTTTTCAGTTCGCCGTAAAATACGTCGAATAAAACTGCTTTGTCCGTCTTTTTCCCTGTCATGATTCCGCAATAGTCCGTTTCGATGACAAGATTTTCAGAAGGAAGACAGACACTGAATGTCTTATTCTCCCTGATTCCGGCGTTGGTATAGTGAATTTTCCCCATCCCGAGTGAGATGTGATTGTGAGTCATAATGCCGATATGGGCAATCGTAATAAAATTGGGTTTTCCGCTGACCGTAGCACCGACAAGTACGGTGGGTGTAGGATAGAGTGCGTTCATAGCCCCAAGTTTCTCTTTCATCATTACCCTCCTCTTTGTTGTTGTTGACGATAACGGGGGCGAGATGAGCCGCACCCCCTTGGGCGCGGGAGATGCTTGCCAACACCTTATAGCTGATGGATGCATGACTTTTTGTGTTTATCGGCAGACATTCCCTCTATCCCCTTCTCGTTGTGCCGTGCAGTCTTTTGTCTCTACTTCCCCTTCACCGGGAGTTCCATTCGATGATAGGGCTTCATCGAGTCGATGGCTTCAACCGGTTCAGGTTCACGCCAGGCGTAGAAATCGATCAGTATTTTTTCTTCGGTGACATCCACGATGATGAAACCGTTTTTCTCGACGGGCGGGAGCTTTTGGTCCATGACGATATCGCCGGGGGGTTCGGCAACAAGCCCCCGGAAGGCCGAGACCCACATGCGGGGTCCGGTCCCCAGGGACCCGGAACATACGGAGATAACCGGGTTTTCAGAAAGGTCCAGATCGCCGCTTCGGCGTATCCGGCCCTCCGACTGGTTGTGGAGGTCCCCGCAGATGAAGAGGGGAACGCTGTGCTTCATGGCCGAGGCCGCTTCGAGCAGGCGGTTATGCTGGGCGAACCAGCCGGGCTGCCATTTGTACTTGGGAATGGATTTCGTCAGGCGACCGTCCTCCCCGCGGATGTCCGGATACCATTCCATCCATTTGCCTGCGCTCCAGCCGAAGACCGTGGCGGGTAGATTCAGCACATGTCGCGTCTCTTCGGCCTTCATTCTCTCTACAAGCCAGCGCTCCGCGGCGGGATGGATCATGACCGCGTTATCCCCCGTGAGGGTGGTGAATCGACGGCTCTCATACAGAAGCGCCTCCAGAAGCTTTCCATAGCGCAGGGTTCCGTAACATTCGCTGACGCCCGGCGCCCGGTCTTTCTCGCCGGTGCCCGGCAGCGTCATGGGCCTTCCCGGACTGGGCAAAAACTCGGGGAGGTAGAGTTTTTGCACGGTGCGCCCCAGGTCCAGCATGAACCGGTCGGGCGGGAAGGAGATCCCTCCCTTTACGAAAGGGTTCCTCCATCCCAACAGCAGCAGACGAATGTCGAAATCATCTTTTTCCATGGCTGTATCGTTTTCGAAATAGTCATGGTCGTCCAGCAGGAAGAAGGTGGGGAACGACCGCAGGACCGTGCCATACAGGGATGCAATCTGGGGGTCGGCGGCCCGCTTTAGCACCGAATCCTGTCTCCCACATTGCGGCTCTGGCGGTACCCCCGCCGCCATGCAGCATGATCACCAGTGGCGAGGGCGTTTGCGGTCTGTAGGTGGCGGGAACATGGACAATGTAGGTGCGCTCCAAGCCGTTCACGGCGATTGCCTTTGTTGGGCTGATTATTCCGTTGAGCTGGCTGCTTCTGTATGCAATTTCAAACCTAGCGCATTTATTACTTTAAGGATGGTATCGAAGCCTGGACTTCTTTCACCAGAGAGAGCCTTATACAGACTTTCCCGAGACAAACCGGCATCTCGTGCCACCTGAGACATACCCTTTGCCCTTGCGATGTCCCCCAATGCTTTTGTAATAAACGCTGCATCACCATTTGCTTCTTCAATGCACATCTCCAGGTAAGCGGCCATTTCTTGAGGAGTGCGAAGGTGCTCGGAGATCTCATATTTTGTCGTAACAGTTTTTGCCATATTTAACTCCTATAAATTTCGTGCCAAGCGAAGTGCAGTTTTTATATCTCTGGCTTGCGTGCTTTTATCGCCGCCAGCCAGCAAGATTATCACTGATCGCTCATGCTGTATGAAATAAACCCGATAGCCGGGACCATGATCAATACGCATCTCCGAAACTCCTTCACCCACAGGCTTAATATCCCCAGGATTAACCGTGACCAGTCTCTCAATTCTTGCCTGAATGCGTGCACGTGCACGGATATCTTGCAGGCTGTCGATCCACTTGGCGAAATATCCGGTTTTGCGAATTTCGATCATTGAAATATTGTAGCCAAGTGGCTACACTTTGTCAACAAGAAAATCACCCCGGAGCGCAGCGATCGGGTGTATTGGGTTTTGTGTACGCCCGGCATGGGCGTGAACTTATGGGGTGAAAGTCCCCTGTATCTGAATCCTGTCAATGTCATAGACATTGGCACAAGTACTTGCCGAAGGCAAGGGCGGAACCTCGAGGGACCGTCCGAAGGAAGCCGGAGCGCAAAGCTATGAGC
>CAYSSF010000079.1:0-16984 GCA_964433455.1 uncultured Syntrophaceae bacterium | reverse complement strand
GCACGAGGTGCCGGACAAGCCCCGCTTCTTCGGGGAGCTCTTTGCGCTGCTGAAAGCCGGGGGCCGGCTCCTCCTCGTCGAACCGAAATTCCATGTGACGCAAATGAGCTTCGAACGGACAGCAGCGGTTTGCCGGGAAGCAGGATTCCGCGCCCTGGAAGAACCTCGCATCGCGCTCAGCCGCGCGGTGCTGATGGGAAAGGGGTAACGGAGGCCGGAGGAGGATACTTTTGAAAGGAGAAAGATCATGCTGCTCAAACATTTTTTCATTGGTAAAATTGCCCACAGCTCTTACATCCTCGCCGGCAAGAATGATTGCGCGGTGATCGATCCCCAGCGGGACGTCGATGGCAACATCACCGAAACCCGTGCGATGGGAGTGGACATCACCCACATTCTTCAAACCCATCTTGCGGCAGATGTTCAAGATCGCGATCCAGGGGGCGATCGGCGGCGAGATCATCTCCCGGACGACCATCTCCGCCTTCCGGAAGGACGTCATCGCCAAGTGCTATGGCGGCGACATCTCCCGGAAGCGTAAACTCCTGGAGAAGCAGAAGAAGGGCAAAAGGCGGATGAAGATGATCGGCAACGTGAGCATCCCGCAGAGCGCCTTTCTCGCCGTGCTGAAGTCGGATACGGAATGAATGGATGAACGAAAAACCAATCCTGGGTCCGGCCGCAGACCCGGCAATCGGAAATGCAGGGGAACTCCCCGGCCTCTACATCCACATCCCCTTCTGCCTCAGCAAATGCAACTACTACGGTTTCTACTCCATCACCGACCTGACACGGATCCCCGCCTTTCGGTCGGCCCTCCGCCGGGAAATGGACCTCTACCGGGGGTGGGCTTTATCCTTCGATACGCTCTATCTGGGCGGGGGAACCCCCTCCGTCCTGCCCGCAGCAGATCTCGAAGAGGTGATCGCCGACATCCGGGCCGCCTTTGCGATCCGTCGCCGCCTACATCAACGATCTGGAATCGGGACGGTCGCCCGTAGAATCAAGGGAATTTTTAAGCGATGAGCAACTCCGCTTGGAGGCGCTCTTTCTCGGTTTCCGGACGCGTCGGGGAATCTGCCTGGAGACCTTCAAGACCCGCTACGGCCGGGATCTCCTCACGGACAAACGGGATACGGTCGAGCGACTCTCCACAGAAGGGCTCGTGGAGATCCGCGACGGATTTCTCCGGCCGACGCGCGCCGGAATGGCCGTTGCCTACAGTCTGGCCCTGATCTGAAAAGAGGGCGCGATGCCGTGAGACCCTGTCTCCGCTCCGCCGGCGCTTGCACCCATTACTCCTCAACCCTGATCACTGAGGTAAATCGATGACTCCCATTTGAAAAAATCTAATTTTCTCTCAACCCCGCCATCTTCTGCAGAATGTAGATCGCCTCGGCCATACCAATCCTTCCATCATTATTGATGTCGGCGGTGTTGGTCACGGCTTGGCCGGCGGGCGTGACTCCGGCCGCTATCTGCAGTGCCAGGATAGCATCGGCCAGGGTGACTGTCCTGTCGCCATTGACATCCCCCGGAACAGGGGGGTCGTTCCCTAAAAGAACTGCTCTTATTTCCGCCACGTCCGGATCGCTGGAGCCGATGACCAGGTTGGCGGATAAGCTTCTGCCCGTACTTGGCATGAAGGTAACGGTGACGGTTCGGTTCTCCCCTGCAGGAATAGACACAGGCAGGCTGCCCAGGGGGTTGTTTCCGCCGTTGATACTGAGAGAGAAATTGCTGCTGTCTGTCAGTGTGACCTTGTCAACGGACAGGGGTGCATTGCCCGTATTGATGATGGAGAAGGCAAAAGGCGCTGAGGATGACCCCACCGCCACAGACCCGAAGAAATACGTGGAAGGGCTGAGACGCATCGCGGGTCTCGGTTCTCCCAAAACGTTCCCTTGCACCGCAACGTTCATATTCGGGCTGTCCGGATCATTTGAAGAGATCGTCAAATTTGCCGAGCGGGTTCCCACTGACGAAGTTGAAAAAAGGACTCCCAACGTTCTGCTTTGGGCCGCCGGGATAAGGACCGGAAGGCCTGCAATCGGGCTATCTCCGCTATCCAGATCCAGGAGGAAGTGGTCTCTATCGGAAAGATCGACTGCCGTGACCGTCAGGTCAGCATTTCCGTTATTTGTGATCCGGAAGACGTAGGGTAATACCGTGCCGCCCATCTCAATGTTCCCGAAATCGTGGACTGCGGGTGTGACGGTGATGACCGGCCGGGGAGCAGCGGGCTCCTCCCTTAATCTAAGGGGGATACTCCTCTCCGGGCTGTCCGGATCATCCGTCGTGATCGTCAGATTAGCGGTGAAGTTGCCCGTGCCGGATGGCTTGAAGGAAACGGCAATGGTTCGGCTCTGACCGCCGGGAATCACACCCGTCATCCCGCCAAGGGGGGCGTTGCCGCCATCCACAAGGAGGGAGAAATTGGTTGTGTCGCTCAGCACAATGCCTGTGATATGCAGATCTCTCCCTCCGCTGTTGGTGATCAGGATCGTTTCCGGCGCGGACTCGCTGCCCGGGGCGTTCCGCTCAAATACAATCTCTTCCGGGCCGGCGACGAAATTAGGATCGGTCAGGAACAGTGCGAATGCCCTATTGTTGTCCTTATTGGATTCCGGGATCTTCCCGTCCGGATCCACCAAAACTTCGATTTTCGGCTGTTCGCCTGAGAAGTCGGTTCCGGCCCAGATGAGTCGGGAGATCTCAGCCGTCTCACCTGGTTTGATCTGCGGCAGACTGATGACTCCGATTTCCGATCCGTTTACCTTGAACAATACCTCCACCCCTGTTGCCGGCGCAGCGCCGTTGTTTTTTACAACTGCCGTTACGTCGACGGAACCGTCCCCCAGATCTTGCGGCCGGCACTGGAGGGCAACCAGATCCGGCAGGAGGGGCGAGAAGAAGGCGGTATTGTTGTTTTCGTCTGCCTCCTGGGCGCTGTTGTCGGGATCAACCACAGCATACACGACATATGAATTCAGATTCGCAGGAACGTTCCAGGCGACGGAGGCCGATCCGGACGCGCCCGCTTTGATCTCGGAGGGTGCAACGACGCCCCTGCCGATGAACTGGCCGCCGCTGTTCGGATCTCCCAGGTAGAAATCGACCGCCACGTCGGAAAAGACCGTATCCCCTACGTTGTCCACCCTGCAGGAGAGGCTCACCGCGCTGCCCGGTGCAGGGTTTGGCGGGTCCGTTCCCAGGTTCTGGCCTGAGGCCGTCAGGTCGGCCTTCAACTGGTACGTGAGATAGTGGAGGTCGTTGATTCCCGTTCCCCGGTCCTCTTTGACGTAGGTCAGGTGCAGTGTGCCGTCCGGGCTGAAGAACCCCTGGAACTCTTTTTCCAGAGGCGTGTCGTTCGTCAGCCGGAGATCCTTGCTCCAGGAGAACTTGGAGGAGTCGTAGACCATGTAGAACAGGTCGATTTTTTCAGCAGCGATGTCCTGCCAGATCAACGCGAGACGGTCTTGAGGGTCAGTGAAAAGCCTGAAATCGCTGAACGTCGGATTTTGGCAGTCGGTCCGGATGGTTTCATAGGCTTTGCTGTTCCAGTCCGTGAGGCGCACCAGGGTGTCTCCCTTGCGCCAGACCAGCTCGAGATTCCCCGTGCTGCCATAAACGACCCTGGGGTTGGAATCCTGAATGGCGTCCGCAGTGACGGAGGACGAAGTCGCCCACGCCGTCCCGTCGAACAAAGCGGCGTAAATCTCCTGGTCGGTGGTGGTCGATAAATCGCCGTCCGCATCTTTTACAAAGGCCAGCATGGCGTTTGGCCCCCTGTATGCCAGCGAGAAACCAAAGGCGTTGACGAAACCCTCTGAGGATTGAGCCGGGCTCCCAAACTGCAGGGCATTGGCATCCCACAGGGCAAAATGAATCCTGGTAGGAGACTCGTTGCTCCCTATGGTCAGATTGCCGGTGTTGCTCTGCCACACCAGCAGCAATGACCCGTTGTCCCCCCGCTTCAGCATTGGCTTGAAATCCAGGTAACCGTTGTCCGTCAGGGCAGACGGCGCACTCCACGTGCCGCTCGCCGGGTCATAGACCGCATAGACGATCTCCATCTCCGCGGCCATCGCTTCCATGTCCAGAGTGCCGTCTCCACCTCGGCCGCCGGTAAACCCCACGTTCTTCACCCGCTCCCAGGCACAGACGACCTTGCCGTTGCTGTCAAAAGCCAAGGTGGGGGCAAATTCGGCGCGGGTATCATTCGAGATCGGCGCCGGGGTGGAGAACTGGGTTCCGTCAAAGTAGGTGGTGTATATTTCCGTGGCCTGCAGCTCCGGTTTACTGGGGTCGTTGTAGACATACGCGATGGCCAACTTGTTATTATTCCCGGCAATGGCCGGTTCCGCATAGGGATACACATTCGTGACGAGGGTGCTGTCCATTGCCGTTGGCGCTTCTTCGGAGAGCAGGGGACTCCTCCCCGTCCTTACGGGCGGAGCCATGAAGCTGTTATACGGGCCAAGTTTCAAAAAATCCCGGGAGATCGGTTGAAAACCGGTGCTGCCTGCGCTTGATCCTTCTATCGCTTCAGGGGAAGACGTTGTTGCCAAGGTATGCGTTTTTTCAAACGTGTTCTTGAATGACTTCCAGGCCATTTCGAGTTTTGCCGTAAGCTGGATCTGGGCGCTTTTCAAATAATCCGGATTGGCGGGGACCTGCCAGAAAAGCGTGGCCGCGCCATCCCCTGAAACGGTGGCCTTCGCGCCCATCAATTCCATTCCGAGCCCCAAATTGATGCCAGATCGCAATACATCTTCAGCGGGACTGAAGCTTATCTTGCCATCTTTGTTGACGATCCCGAGCTTGAGGTCGGAACTCACGTTGATCGCCGCTTTGATCTTGGCGGTGCTGTTGAACCATTGAAATATCCAGCCCACACCCCGGAGTTGCGTGGCGCCGGCCAGTGCCGGAATCAGTTCCACCGGTCCGACTGCCCGCTCGACGGTCCCCTTCAGGCCCGTTTCCACGCTCGCTCCTGTCCATACCAGGCCTTTGTCGGCCTGATACATCACATCGCCGGTGCCTTTCAGGGTATTCTCAATGGTCGACCCGGCGACGGCAAACCCCATTTTCCCGCTTGCGGACACGGAACCAGAACCATCCGTCTTGACCTTGACACCCAGGCCAACCTGCGAAGGAGGGATGCCGAATTCCTTCCCCCCGATAAGCGGAAAGAATCCCCAGGCTGTCCAAAGGATGTCACCCAGGCTTTTTTGGCTTATCTGAAAGGCCATGGGATCCTCAGCCGGCCATTGTTTTTCCAAACCATAGGCGGGGACGTTGTCCTTAACCTCAAAGGTGAATGGCCCAAGGGCGACAGACCAGTCCGGAAAGGGAATGACGATGGGGTTCAGGGTCAGCGTGTTGGGAGAGGTACCGTTCATGTTATCCGCCGTAACCCGGAGGATATTGCCCTTGGGATTGAAGCCGGCAACGAAATCGGAACCCACATTAAAGACTTTCACCGCGCCATCCGCGTTTCCCGTGACAGGATAATCCGTTCCGTTGACCCTGAAGTTCACGGTTCCCGGATTCGTCCCTCCCCAGTTGATGGAGGCCTTGTAGGTATTGTTGACGGGAACGTTCTGCAGGAAGAAGTTTCCGTACTGGGATTCAACCTTGGTGACTGCCGGCAAGGAAGCCGATTTCGGGGTGAGCAGGACGTTTAATGTCTTGTAGCTCTTGTCCTTCATGTCGACAGCCTCGCGATGGCCGGAGAAGCCGTTTTTGCTGAAGGAAACTTCATAGGAATCAAGGGGCTCCCTTTGGATACTGTAGTAACCTCTATTGTCAGTATAGACGTAGCCTGTCCCGATTTGCACCTGGGCATAGGCAATGGGTCTTCCCGTGTCGGCCCGCTTGACGAGGCCCCGGATTTCCTTGTTCTGCTGCACCACTGGGTAGGGATTGGGATTTACCGTAGTATAAGTACTGCCGACAGAACCGTAGTCCTCGGATCGCGTCCGATATTCCCAACCGATCACCGTAGATCCGTCCTGTTCGCTTATGATGGGATTGAGCCAGCCGTAGATCCACGATCCGCATATGATTCCGTTGCAGTAGGATCCTCTTGCGCTGATGTAAGAACCGGGGGGGCTTGGCACCAGGTTCGATGTATAAAGGTAGTAAGTGGAATCTCCATGCTGGACGCCGTCCTGGTAAGTCTCCACGAATTGAAGGGTGCCGTCTTGCCACCACTTCTTGAGCAGTTCCAGACTTCCGTTACTATAGATCCCCTGTGACTTGATGTCGCCTGACTCGTAATAGGTTGCGGACAAACCTTGCAATTTGCCGTTTACATATACCGACTGGGTATTGAGGATACCGCTTTCATAGTACGAAAGATAGGTACCCTCCTTCCAGCCGCCTTCCTTCCAGTATTCCACTATCTGCTGTTTCCCGTTTGACCACCAGGTTTCAGATTTCCCATAAGGGAGACCGTCTTTCATCGTTCCACGCGAGGCAAGTCGGCCATCGGAATAGTAACCCTCGTACCCCCCTTCCATGCTATCATTCACATAGTGATAAATACCATTCAGCACTCCATTGTAATAGTATTTATAAGTGCCGTTGCGGGACCCGTACTGATACTGGGTTTCCTCCTGCACTTTGCCTGACGAGTCATAGATGATTTCCATCCCATGTTTTAGGTTGTCTTTGTACTCAATGCGTGCGCGTTGCCTACTGGTTGTCGGATCATAGAAGGTCCATATCCCCGTTTTGCGCCCGTAGGCACTTTGCTCCATCACCATGCCTTCTGAGCTTAGGCCTATCGTTTCAGTAAAACCGTTCCATGTATCGCCAGACCAGAAGGTGACTGTATAATACGGCGCGGTCGGGGTCTTTGATAATTCGTAACGCTTGTTGCCATTGTCATAGTAGCCTATCTCATGATAGTTCCAGTCCTCCTGTACCAGTTCTTTTGTGAGGATGTACCTTAGTGTTCCGTAAGAGTCGTAGCCCCAGTGCTTCATGCTCTTGGCCTGGCCGTTTTCGTATACGTCGATTTCTCGGATCTTACCATTGCTCGAGTCGGTCCCAAACCACTCTCCCACTTTCGTGTCGTTCGAGTATTCGCCGCTCTCAACGATCCACTGTATCCCATTTTCGGTGTTATAGGCCCACCACGTGTAAGGGCCATGCTTACGCCCATCGTAGTATTCCCATTGCTCGATAATGCTTCCGTTTTCACCCCAAGTTGTATAGGGGCCGTGCCAGACCCACCCTTTTGTCGTTTCATAATAGGTCGCCTGGACCCTCAATGTCCCGTTTCCGTCGTAGCGACGGTCCACTTTCAGTTCTTGGGCGTCCAATGTAGCCCGGGCACCCAGGATAAGCACCAGCAGCATTGAGAACCCGATTGCCTTGGCATATTTCATATTCTTACTCCTCTCCTGTGGCGGGGCAGAGACCTTGCATCGCAAATGGGCTTCAAGATCACTGTGGGGTTTACAATGAGCACGTCGAAGGGTTTCAATGAATCTATAAGGTCAATAATTCAAGAATATAAGATATTTTCTCTATCTACATAAGGCTGCGGATAATCCCAAAAAATCGCCCACTTTTATTTGGAAAGGAAGGATTTAAAGAATGGCTTTAATATACCCGAATTTCAGAGAAATCAATTAAAATAACATGAAATACCCCGGAACATCTCAGTTATGTCATAATCGACAAATCCCGATCGGACAGCCCGGCCGGCGTGTTTGTGGGCGACACGCTTTTTGTCGGGGATGTGGGAAGGCCGGACCTTTTTCCCGGAATGGCAGAGGAATTGGCGGGGAAACTCTACCACAGCCTGCACGACAAACTGTTAAGGCTGCCAATGGCAGTGGGTTCCTATTCGATGAAAGCCCTGGGCTGGGTGCAGCTTAATATCAAATCGGGCTCTGCGGGCATGAACGTGATCGGCGGATTGATTTTCGGGGCAGGTTTTGCCCTATTGGGCTATTGTCCCGGCACCATTGCGGGCGCTGTCGGCAATGGCTATCTGGATGCTCTTGTCGGAGGAGTGGCGGGCATTTTAATCGGCGCCGGTCTTTTTGCGGCACTCTACCCACGACTAAGCCAGGGTATTCTGAAGAGAGGCGATTTTGGCGACCTGACGTTGCCGCGCCTGTTCAAAGTCAATGACGGGGTTGTCGTCATCCCCGTCGCGCTGTTCATTTTTATTTTGCTGTACTGGCTGGAACGGGCCGGTTTGTAATATTCATACTTGAAGAAGAGGAAACCCTTCTCCCTCTTCCAGACCCTGGTGTCCGGCATTAAGGCTTAACGCCCTTTATGGATTCGAGATCCGGAATTAAATCAGAGAGGTCCAGCTCTCTGAGCGTTTCCGGCGTCGGTTTCCCGGTGGCGGGGTCCCATCCCATGTTTCGATAGTAGATCTCCCGGATGACATCCCAGTTCTGCGACAGGCTGATTCCTTTTGCGGGTCCGTCGACCGGTGCGGAACCGTATCGGGTGCTCGGCGCATCCATGTCGCGCGTCAGACCATTTTTAAAGTTAAAAACCCTTAAGATGTTGACAATTTGCTTCCCTTTTCGCACAAGATCGGCAATGGAGAGATCGCCATTCGTCACCGCATGGAGGGCATCGACAACGAGATGCGGATCCGTCATATTGAACCGGCAGGCACCCAGGGAATCTTCAATGATATGCCATCCGTTGATCATCGCATTTACGGCGGGCACTTCCCACGGTGAATAGGGGCTGAATGTGGGCGGCAGACCCAGCGCACCGGGCCGTGCGGTGGCGAAAGTGGCTTCCAGGGAGCTGGTATTGCTGAAGCAGGTATCCAGATGTTCGCTCCATCGCGCCCGATGGTCATGGCCCCTGGGCGTGGTGCCCTTTTTGGTGCAGACCGCCATGTGAACAGCCTCGCCGCCGAGGGTTTCCGAGGCCCTCTTCACCCCTTCAGCGAGAAGATTGCCGATCCCTTCGCGGTTCGCAATCTTGTGGATCAATGCCTTTGCCGCTTCCACATTTCCCCAGACCATCTCCAGCCCATCGGTATCCTTTTTCGTCAGGAGTCCCTTCTGATAGCACTCCATCACCCAGCCGACGGTCCAGCCCGTCTCATTGACGTCCATACCCACGCGATCCACAAGGTCGAACAGCACAAAAACCGCGCCCGCGTCCGAGATGCCGAGCTGCGATCCCAATCCGGTCATCGCCTCCAATTCCGGCTCTTCTCCCACAAATCCCGCATAGGGGCCCTCGGTGACTTTCATCATGAGATTGTGCTGAATGGCGCACGCATGACAGGGAAGGCGCTTGATCTTTTCGAAATGGGTCCGGACATACTGACCGGTCATTTTTTCATGTTCCGGGAACAGATTCGTCGTGTAATTTCTGACCGGCATCGCCCCGACCTTGTGCAGATTGCCCAAAGATCCGGCCGTTCCCCATTTGTGTCGCGATCCATCAAGATATTCAATGGCTTTCAGGTAAAGCCCTTTGGAAATTTTCTTCAGCAGCTCCTGATCGTAAACGGGTGTTTTGAAATCGCCCTTTGAAACGGCGACGGCTTTCAGATTCTTTGAGGCCAATACCGCGCCCAGACCATTCTTGGATACCGTATGGCTTCCGTCGCCGACAATCACGCTGAAGCGGACCCCGTTTTCCGCGGCGGGTCCCACACAATAGACACTGACCCTTCCTTTGCCCAGTTCCGCCTGAATCCGTTCCTGGGTCTCCATCACGTCTTTTCCAACGAGGTGCGACGCATCCTTCAGTTCGACGCCGTTTCGACTGATATGGAGATAGGACCAGCGAGACGCCTTGCCCTTGACGATCAACCCGTCATATTCACAAGATTTTAAAAATGCGCCCATATAGCCGTTCCCCTGGCTCGATCCGGCCAGATTGGTCATCGGACCTTTTGCCGTGACGGAAATCGTACCGGAACCGCCCAGCACCGTATTGCTGAACGGCCCATTGGCGAAGATGATTTCGTTATCCGGATCGGACCACGCCACGTTGGCCGGATGGTCCTGATAGAGGTATTTTGCACCCAATCCCGCGCCGCCGACGAACCGGGTCAATACGCCCTGATCGAGAGGCTCATCGAAAAATTTCTCTTCAGTCAAGTTGACCCGCAGGATCTTCCCGGCATAGCCATAGAGTGACATATCCATAAACTCCTTCGCTTGTTCATGTTATTCGCTGCTGTCTTGTTCCGCAGCCATTCTTCACCTCTTTACAGCATGACCGCCAACAAAATCAAACCGCCTGCCTTTCGGGAGATCGTTCACACGCCTCCCGACCCCGTTCCTCCCCGCCTGCGTCTGCCGATTTCCCGAATGATCTCCTCCCGGTGTTCATCCAGGCGCGGCGCGGGGGAGCGTATCTTCCCGGGTGTGCGGGAAAAGCGAACCGGAATGCCGATGGTCCGGATTTCGCCTTCCGATGGATGGCTCTCCTCATGGAAGAAATCCTGAGCCCGCAGATGGGGGTCCCGCAGCAGCTCTTCGGGGGAGAGGATGGGCGAAACGGGAATGTCCGCATCCTTCAGCAGTTCGAGCCATTCATCCGTTGAGCGTGTTGCAAGTGTGCATTGCAAAATCCCGTACAATTCGCCGACATGCTTGCTGCGCAGCGCCGGGTCGGCGAAGCGCGGATCGGCTGCCAGTTCGGGCCTGCCCGCCAGCGTAAAAAAACGGCCCCACTGCTCGGTGGTATAGGGCATCAGACCGATGTAACCGTCCTTCGTGCGATAGGGCTTCCGGTCGGGTGAAACGACACGGTCATAGCCCATGCCGCCGACCGGCGGACGGAAGGTTTCGCCCGCCATATGCTCGGCCAGCAGAAACGATACCAGATTTTCAAACATCGGCACCTCGATGGCCTGCCCGACCCCGGAGCGTTCGCGTTCGTACAGGGCCATTGCCACGGCGTATGCGACCGCGAGCCCGGCAACCTTGTCCGCCATCAGGGTGTTCACGTATCGCGGACCGCCGGAGCGGTTCTTCCCCTGGATCGACGCCAGCCCGCTCATGCCCTGGATGATATCGTCGTAGGCGGGGCGCCCCGCATAGGGTCCGCCTTCGGAAAAACCGTATCCGCCGCAATAGATCAGCCGCGGATTGCATTCCCGCAGGCTTTCGTAGTCCAGGCCGAGTTTCCGCATGGCCTGCGGCCGCACATTGTAAATAAAAACATCCGCTTCCGTTACCAAATCCATCAGGATCCGCTTTTCGTCGCCCCGCTTCAGGTCCAGCGCGATGCTTCGCTTGTTCCGGTTCAAATTGAGAAATGCCGCGCCCATGCCCCTGTTCCGGTACGGCTCCGCATGACGAAAGATGTCCCCCCCCTTGGGCGATTCGACCTTGATCACATCCGCCCCCATATCGCCCATGATCTGCGTCGCATAGGGCCCCATCGCCAGAGTGGTCAAATCAAGGACGAGAACACCGGATAAGGGTCCGGACAGGGACACCTGTTTTGGTCGGTCTTGCATGAACCCGCCTCGCTGTTGCCTGAATACCTCCGGAACTCCCCGGAGAAGAGAACCATCTGCCGGGAACCGGCGCGGCGATCTTCCCTCCCGATCCGCTCATACCCCTGTCGCGCGCGCCAGAGGGGGGGCGTAAATGATGAGAAGCCGCAGGGACTCCTCTCCGCGCGGCGTCACACGATGAACCGCCCCCTCGGGGATGTAGATAAAGTCATTCGGAACCACGACCGCCGATACCCCGTCGATCTCCACATCGGCCGATCCGCCCAGCACGAACAAGGCCTGCTCGCAATGTTCATGCACATGCGGATCGGCCTGCCCCCCATATTCAATCCGGCCGTGAACCACCTCGAAGCGATCGGATCCCGAGGGTCCCGGTCCGAGCAGGCGGCGATTCACAGTTCGGGAGTGACCGGCGGGGGCATAGGTGGGCACTTCATCCAGCGGTGTAATATATTTCATATCCTTTCTCGATCCTGTCATCGGGTCCAATTTCCCAAAATAGAGAGGCCCGCCGCTCCTATCGGCTCATCATCGTCGACGGCAGCCACAGAATGATCTGCGGAAAGATGCATACCAGGACGAGCCCGATCAGATCCAGCAACATGAAGGGCCAGGCCCCGATCAGGATGTCCTTCAACGCCACATGCGGCGGCGAAATGCCCTTGATGATGAAGAGGTTCAACCCCAGCGGCGGGGTGATCTGGGCCAATTCCGTGTTGACGACAAACATCACGCCGAACCAGACGGGATCGAACCCCAGCGCCTTGATGATCGGCACGAAGATCGGGATGGTCACCAGCAGGATGCCCGCCGGGTCCATCAGGCAGCCCAGAAAAATCAGGATGAGATTGATCCCGAGGAGCACGACGTAGGGAGAGGCCGACTGGCTGATGATCCACGCGGAGAGCTTCTGCGGAAGCTGCAGGTAGGAGAGAATGTAGCCGAAGACCGTTGCGGCGACCAGGATCCAGCCGATGAAGCAGGTTATGCGGCAGGTGCTCAAGAAAGCCCCCTGGATCGCCTTCCAGGTTAGCCTGCGGTATGCAAATCCGATCGCCATCGCGAAAAATGCACCGATGCCGGCAATTTCGGATGGCGTGGCCAGGCCCACGTAAATCGAAACAAACATCGACAGCGCCAGAAACAGGATCGCCCAAACCTTGTAGAGGGAACGCCAGCGCTCATTCCAGGTCACCTCGGTCAGCCGCGGGGCCAGTTCGGGCTGGAACATGCAGCGGACGATGATGTACGCGATGAACATCCCGCTCAGCATCAGACCGGGGATCACGCCGCCCATAAACAACTGGCCGATGGACTCCTCGACCAGGGTGCCATAGATGATCATGTAGATGCTGGGCGGGATGAGGGCGCCCAATGCGCCGCCGGCGGCGATGGAACCGCAGGTGAGCCGCTTGTCGTAGCCCCGGTTGAGCATCTCCGGCACCGCGATGCTTCCGACCGCCGCCGCCGTGGCGGTGCTTGCGCCGGAGACGGCGGCGAACAATGTACAGGTGAGCTGTGCCGCAACGGCCAGGCTTCCCGGCAACCTGGAGGTCCATTTGGCCAGCATATCAAAGGCATCCGTGCTTACGCCGGAATGGAGGATGATCTCGGCCATAAAGACGAACAGGGGTATCGCGACCAATGCGAAGTTGTTCAACTGTCCGAAGGCGGTGGTGGAAAAGAGCATGAGTTGATTGGGTCCGAGGAAAATCAATACCAAACCGAGGGATACGATTCCCAGGCTGAAGGCGATCGGTACGCCCACCATGATCAGCGTGATCAGCACCGCAAAGATCAATGTTAGCAGCAGCCACCATTCCATGTTTTAATGCCCTCCCCCGGCGAAGGTGTATGCCTCGCCCTTTCCCATGAGGAAACGGATGTTGTGGATAAACCGGACGAAAAGCAGGAGAATGACCATGGCCGCGCCGATCGGCACCAGGACCTGGAAAGGAAACAGAGGCCATCTCACGCCGCCGGTGGAAACCTCGCCGGAGACAAAGGAGTCCCAGGCCATCAGCCAGCCTTCCCAAAGGAGTATCGACACATAAAAGATGGAGGCGAAGTCGATGAAAATATCGAGGTAAGCCTTGGGCCTGCCTTTAAATCGTGTGTAAATGAAATCGGCGCGAACGTGTCCGTCGATCGAAGTGGTGTACGCCGTTCCGAGATAGACGATCGCTACCTCCAGAAAGGAGTTCAGATCCACCGCCCAATCCGTGGGACTGTTGAAGAAATACCGCCCGACGACCTCGCGCATCAGCGAAAGCATCATGACGATCACAAGGCTTCCCGCGAGCAGACCCGAACGCTCGCAAAGCCAATCGCTGACCCTTCCGGACAGGCTTCGCTCCTGCTGTTGGACATCCGTGTTCATGATCTCACTTTCCTTCCCGGCCTTTCTTCAGAGCCCCCTTGCCCCCATAAAAAATGAACCGTTCGACAATGACCTACGGATGAACGCGCAAAAAGTCGAAACGGACCCCGGGGAGGGGTGAAAAGGATACACCCTCCCCGTGGTCCGGAATCCTATTTCTTGTTGGCGTAGAAACGATCCAGAATCAGCTTTCGGACTTCCCGCGCCTCCGCGCCGGTGCCCTGACGCTCGCATTCGGTGATATACCAATCCCAGACGGGCATGGTCGCCTTGTACATCTTCTCGGCCTCCGCCTCGGGCAGCACGTAAAATTCCACCCCGCGTGATTTGGCTTCGGCGATAATGGCGCCGTCCTGCTCCTGTTCATGGACTTTGACCCATTTATCCCACAATTCCCTGGATCGGGCGACCTTGAGGAACATCTCCTGCTGATCCTTGGAGAGTTTGTCCCATGCCTTCAGACTCATCCACATGAACGTGGTCGCATAACCCACCAGCGGCGGGTCCACCACCTGGTCGGCCACTTCCCACAGGCGGTACTGTTTGAGAGAGTATGTGGTCATGAGACCTGCATCGACGACCCCCTTTTGCATGGCCTGGTAATACTCTCCCCCGATGGTCATGACCGGTGAAGCCCCCATCATTTTGAGGGCAATCGAGGCAGATCCCCCGGCGCTTCGGATTTTCATGCCTTTGAAATCTTCAAATGTCTTTATCTTCTTTGATTTTTTTGCCACCTGGAAATTGTATGGCGCGACCGGCGTGCAGGTGATGTATTTCACCTGCGCATATTTCATGTAGACCTTGTCCATAATGTCGGCCACCGGGCCGGCGACGGTCAATTCATAGGCATCCGCGGCATTCCTGAAGTTTGCGGGCAACTGCTGCCAATCGCCGATCGCGATCTTGCCGTCATAGTATGTCGGATAGGCCACAAGGATGTCAATCGTGCCGCGCGTCAGCGCGTTCAGCGCCTCTTTCTGGCTCACCGGTTCCGTATAATGGCGATCGAACTTGATGCGGCCCTTCGACTGGGCCTCGATCGTGTCCAGCATCTCTTCGTTGATCCCGTAGCGGAGGTGTCCTTTCGGATAGACCGACTGATAGATCAGCGTGAGCGGTTTTTCCTCCGCTGTAAAAGCCATGTCACCCATTGCGAAACCGGCCAGGGCGACTGCCGCAAGAAAAACAAGAACTTTCTTCATGATTCTGCCTCCTTTATTTATGATTTACTTCTTACCGAAGATCGCGGCGAACGGGTTGTTGAACGGGACCTTCTCGTCGCGCGGTTTTCTCTGGTCCGGCCGACCGCTGCTTGGGCCTGGCCTCTGCCGTTGCGGCCGCCCTTGTTCCTGCCGTTCCTGCGGCGGTTGCCCCGGGGTGATTTTCGGCCGGGGTCCCTCCGCCGCAGCGGGTTTGTACTCACGGATCGCCTTATTCTCCGGCGGTTTTGCGGGTTTCCCGCCCGGATCGGGCTGCTTTTTCAGCGTCAGCGAAATCCGTTTTCGCTCCAGGTCCACGGCGAGGACCGTGACGTCCACAATCTGGCGCACCTTCAGCACCTCGCCGGGGTCCTTCACGAACCGGTCGGAGACCTGGCTCAGGTGGACGAGGCCGTCCTGGTGGACGCCGATGTCCACAAACGCCCCGAAGGCGGTCAGGTTCGTCACGATCCCGGGGAGCTTCATCCCGGGCGTCAGGTCCTCCATCTTTTCGATCCCCTCGTCGAACCGGAAGGCCTCGAACCGTTCGCGCGGGTCGCGGCCGGGCCGGGCCAGTTCGGCGAGGATGTCGTTGAGCGTCGGAAGGCCGACCTCGTCCGTGACGTAGCGCGTCGGATCGATTCGCTTCCGGAGGGCCTCGTCGCGTATCAGGTCGGCGATCGAGCAGTCCAAGTCTGACGCCATGCGATCGACGATGGCATAGCTTTCGGGGTGGACGGCGGAGGCGTCGAGGAGGTTCTCCCCATTGCGGATCCGGAGGAAGCCGGCGGCCTGTACGAAGGCCTTCGCGCCGAGCCGGGGCACGTCCCGGAGGGCGAGACGCGACGGAAACGGGCCATGTTCGTCGCGCCAGGAGACGATTTTGGCCGCCAGCGCCGGGCCGAGGCCGGAGACGTAGGTGAGGAGCGCCGCGCTTGCGGTGTTCAATTCGACGCCGACCGCGTTCACGCAGCTCATGACCGTGTCATCGAGGCTCTGCTTGAGTTCCGTCTGATCGACGTCGTGCTGGTACTGCCCCACGCCGATTGCCTTCGGGTCGATCTTGACCAGTTCGGCCAGCGGGTCCGTGAGCCGCCTGCCGATCGAGACCGCCCCGCGGACCGTGACGTCCTCGCTCGGAAACTCCTCCCGGGCAATCTTCGACGCGGAATAGACCGAGGCGCCGCTCTCGTTGACCATCACGATCTGGATCGTTTCGGGGAGATCCAGCGACCGGAGGAACGTCTCCGTTTCACGTCCCGCCGTGCCATTGCCGATGGCGATCGCCTCGATCCGGAACCGCGCGCAGAGCAGCCGGACCGTCTCGGCCGCCTGGCCCCGCATCTTTTCCGAGAGGTGGGGGAAGATCGCGTCATGGTGGAGGAGCTTTCCCTGGGCGTCGAGGCAGACGAGCTTGCACCCCGTCCGGAAGCCGGGATCGAGGGCGAGGAGACGCTTCTGACCGAGCGGTGGGGCCAGGAGGAGCTGGCGGAGGTTGTCGGCGAAGACGCGGATCGCCTCCGCATCGGCCCGTTTCTTCGCGGCCATGCGGATCTCCGTTTCCATGGAGTTCGCGAGGAGCCGCCGGTAGCCGTCCTCCACGGCCATCCGGACCTGTTCGGCGACCGGACCGTTTCCGTTGACAAACCTCGCGTCGAGCAGCGCAATCGCCTCCGCTTCCGGCGGAACGACACGGAGGGTCAGAAACTCTTCCTTTTCGCCGCGCCGCATCGCGAGGATGCGGTGCGAAGGGGACCTGGAGGCCGGTTCATCCCAGTCGAAGTAGTCCCGGTACCGGCTTCCCTCGGTCTCCTTCCCGGGGATGACCCGGGACTGGAAGAGGGCCTTTGCCGTGAAGAACTCCCGCATTCGGGCGCGGGCCTGTTCGTTTTCGTTCACCCACTCGGCGATGACGTCCCT
>CAYSSF010000078.1:0-17163 GCA_964433455.1 uncultured Syntrophaceae bacterium | reverse complement strand
ACCCTTTCGATGGTGACCTTGCCGAACAGCCCGTAAGGCCGAATCATGATGATGAGCAGGATAATAAAAACCGGGGCCACCTCTTTCGCCCCCCCGCCGATCAGCGGGTCGATGTACAGACCCGCCAAATTCTGCAATATGCCCACGATGAACCCCCCCAGGATCGCCCCGCCGATGCTGTCCAACCCCCCCAGGATGATGACGGCCAACGCGGCAAGGCCGATATCGCCCATGTAGATGTCGATGCCGCTGATATTGCCGATCACGATCCCGCCGATCACGGCGGCAATGGCGCCGAAACTCCACGAAAGGGCGAAGACGCCCCTCACGCTGACGCCCATCGAGAGTGCGGCCTGCTGGTCATTGGCCGTGGCCCGCATGGCCACACCGGTGCGGGAGAATTTGAAGATCACGATGAAAACAACGGTCGTAATCAGCGCGAAAATGAATCCCCACAGGAGTCCCGAAGGAACCACCGCGAAACCGAGGTTCAGGGGTTTGGGCGGGAATATGGGTGGGAAGGTCCGGTACGTGGGATCCCAGATCATATACATGAGGCCTCTCAAGATCGCACCCAGGCCGATCGTCACCATGATGACCGAAATGACCGGCTCTCCGATCATGGGTCTTAAAATGAGAGATTCGATCACGATCCCGAGAATGACTGCAAAGACAATCGTGATGACAAAAGCGATATAAAAAGGGACATGAATGATGGTCAGCGAGGTGAAGCAGATGAAGGCGCCCAGGGTCATGAACTCACCCATGGCCAGATTGAGAATGCTGGTGGCCTTATAGATGAGAACAAACCCGAGGGCGATCAGGCCATAGACGCCGCCGGTGGCCACTCCCGCAACGACGATTTGAATTAAGATAGAATAATCCATAGTTTATTTCTTCCCGGCCTTGTTACCTTTCACCGATCACTCCCGACAGGTACACGGAAGACGCTGCTGCATGTTGTTTGTTTGCTGCCATTTACAATGGTCAATTCTTTCCTGTCAAGATAAATCCCGAAAAATCTTCAGAGCAAGAACACCTGCTTGTTTGTTGCAAAAAATGATGGTAGAAGGGGTGCGAATCCATGGAAACGACGATCATGCCCAAACCATCCATCACATCCATCATGGTTATTGTTATCGCGTCGCTTATGGGATTGCTTCCAGCCGATCTTACGAAGGCTTATTGCTGGGGATCGGACAAGAAATCCGTCACTCCCGTGATCACGCTGGATGTCCAGAATGAGCCCCTGCAAAGCGTCCTTGAAAAAATTTCCAAGACGACCCGCTGGAAGATCAAAGCCCCTGACAAATGGCTGGACAAGCCGGTTACGCAAGCGCTGAACAAGGCAACGCTGGAAGAAGGGTTAAGAGCCGTATTGAAAGGTGCGGGTATCGATGACCTTCTGTTGCTGTATGATGAAAATACGAAAGTAGTCACCCTTTTTGACACGGAAGGCCCGCAAAAGCAGGCCGCCGGTCGCCCCCCGGCACGGGCCAATGCACAACAGCCGGCTGTTTCGACAACCCCTCAACATGATCCCATTCTGGAACGCGCCAGGCGAGCGGCGGAGAGCGGTTCTTCGAGAGGGGTCAGAAGAGGAAGAAGAAATGCACAGCGGGATGAACCGTAAAAAGGGGAAAAATGATGATCGAAATTGAAAACGGGTATTAGACACGGCAACAAGACCGGGCAAACCTGTACCCGGCGGACCGGTTCAGCGGCGCCTGGGGGGCTGCATCCGCAGCGTGATGATCCCTGAAATGCAAAAGACCATCACAAAAAAATAAAAGGGAAACGCATAGCTGCCGAAGAGATCAAAGAAGAGCCCCGCAAAGACCGGACCGATCGCATTGGCCGTAAAATAGAACGGATTTCCGAGACTGTAGATGCTGCCCAGCGAGCGGCGGCCGAAAAAGTTCGCCCAGATCACCGGAAGCATCGGATTCCTGCCGCCATGGAAGAGTCCATGCAGAACCGTCAACATAAAAACGGTCGCGGTTCCCAATGCGCCGTCAAACCTGAAGGCGACCGCCCAGTAAAGCACCAGAAAGATCAGGCCGTTCCCGATGACGTTTACTGCCAGAAGATGTTGAATCCGAAACCTTTCGGTCAGGATGCCCCATACCGCCGATCCCGCCATGCCGGAAACGGCAAAGGTGGTCAGAATCCAAACGGCGGTTGTCTGACTGAACCCCTGATCGGTCAAAAAGGGATAGATATGAAAATTGATGCCCGCCTGTCCGAAAGGGATCAGGCTGTTGAGCACGACCAACACCCAGAACGCCCTGGTGCGCGTTGCCTGCGTGCGGGTCCAGACCGGTTCTGAATCGTCGGCGGAGGCGCCGGGCCGGTCCGAAGGATGGATCGTCTCTTGGCGATCCGAAACGGGTGACGCGCCGTCCGGCCGCAGACCCATATCTTCGGGTCTATGGCGAAGAAAGAGCAGGGCGGGGATTCCGGACATCAAAAAGACCACCGCGCCCAGGGCTCCCCAGGCCATTCTCCAGCCCAGAGCCAAGATCAGAAACTGGACCATCAACGGCAGGAGGGCGCTCCCGAGCCGGTCGCCGATCTTCGTGATGCCCATCGCCCTGCCCCGGAGACGAACGAACCAGTTGGCGATCGAAACCGACACCGACAGGCTGAGCACCCCGACTGCAACCATACGCCCCACGCCGAAAAACAGATAGAGCTGCCAGAGGCGGGTGACAAACATCATGGAGCCCAGTCCGAGGCTTAACAGCAGGATTCCCCAGAAAGTCACCATTCTCGGGCCGTACCGATCCAGAATCGGGCCTACCGCCAGCGACAGCAATCCCCCGCTGAGAGAGCCGAACGCGATCGCCCCGGTTACAGAAGCCCGGCTCCACCCGAACTCATCCACCATCGGCTTCATGAAGATCGACAGGATATTCTGAAAGACGCCGGACTCGGTGAAACCGATCAGAAAGGAGACGCCGACGATGATCCAGCCATAAAAGGGTTTGCGCAAATTGACCGTCCTTCTCCCCGGTAGCCGCCTCCCCTTTACATCAAACCGTGCAAAGGGCCCCTTGATCCATCGCCGCTTGAATGGGAGATGGATCGAACGGTTTCTTAGACCCTATCCCGCCGTAAAAATCAACATCAATCATTTCATTGACTCACCGGATCGCCCATCGTATACTTCCGTCGCGCAACCGCGCGTTATGATCAAAGTTGTTGCAGTCCACTCCACGAACATCGGCGGAGAAACCATCGGCGGAACGGATGATTCGAGCTTGTCGAAATGAACATCATCATCAAAATAGGAGGTTCGTCATGGCTGAAGCGGTGAAAGTTGGAAAGAAAGTGAAGGATTTCATGTTGAAAGACCAGAACGGCCAGGATTTCCGTCTGGCCGATTGCAAAGGGAAACGGGTGCTGCTCTCCTTTCATCCGCTGGCCTGGACCTCCGTCTGCGCCCAGCAGATGCAGTCCCTGGAAAAAAGCAAAAAGGCCCTGGACAAACTCGCCGTCGTGGCCGTGGGGCTCAGCATCGACAGCGTTCCCTGTAAGGCGGCCTGGGCCAAAAGCCTGAAAATCAAAAACACGAGGCTCCTCGCCGATTTCTGGCCCCACGGGGGGGTGGCGAAGTCCCTGGGAATCCTGCGGGCCGAAGGATTTTCGGAAAGGGCCAACATCATTCTGGATGAAGCGGGCAAGGTCATGTTTGTCAAAATATACCCAATCAAGCATCTTCCCGACATCGGGGAAATCCTGACGGCCCTGAAAGGCTGATGAGGATAAGGAGGTCTTCATTGACGACGATCGATTCGAAGATGTTCACGACGTTAACCTTCAGCGAGGTTGAACCGGGTGTGGGGATGGTCACGATGAACCGGCCGGAGCGGCTGAATGCCATCAACCCGGTGATGGTCCAGGATTTCGAAACGCTCTTTGCAGCCCTTGCCCGGGATGAAACGATCCGGGTTCTGATCCTGACCGGTGCGGGGCGGGGTTTCTGTTCCGGCGCCGACCTCAGCGACGTGACGGACTACCGGCAGACGGAGGCATTCGCCGATCCGGAAAGCTACCTCCGGATCGGCCAGGAGCGCTATGGCCGATTGGTCCTCGGTCTGCGGGCCATCCCCCAACCGGTGATCGCGGCGGTAAACGGCCCCGCGGCAGGGGCGGGTTTCTGTCTGGCGCTTGCCTCCGATGTCCGGTTCGCATCGCCCGGGGCCTATTTTATCGCCTCGTTCATCAACATCGGCCTCTCCGGCAGCGAGTTGGGAACGACCTACCTTCTCCCCCGCCTGGTCGGGCTCGCCAGGACGGCCGAGATCCTCTACACGGGCCGGAAGGTGCCCGCCGAGGAGGCGGAGCGCATGGGTCTGGTGAACCGGATCGTCCCGGTGGAATCACTCCTCGAGACGGCCCTGGCCTGTGCCCGCCAGATGATCGCCAAGAGTCCCGGAGGCCTCAGGTTGACCAAACGGGCCCTCGATCGGAACATCGACGCCCAATCCCTGCAGGAGGCCGTGGACTTCGAGAACCGCAACCAGGCGCTGATGGTCTTCTCCGGGGAGTTCTTCAAACTCATCCAGGCCTTCGCCAAGCAGCCGGAAAAGCGGTAGCCTCGAGATCATATCTGGATTCAAGGTTTCAGATCTACGACTTATTGCGGGCGGGCTCATCAGGCGGAGACTCCCGGGGGTGGCGGAATCCGCCCCCCCGGGTCCTGTTCCGCCTTCCACCGGTTCAGTTCGTTCAGTTTCGCATATTTGAAGAATTTATTGACCGCGTCGGTTACGGCGAGCGTCAACCCCTGCGGGCCGTCCAGGAAGCCGCCGCGGAGCAGATAATCCTGAAAGAAGGTCGCTTCCGCGCGGAAGAACGCCCCCCAGAGCGTCGATCTCCGGCCTGCCGCAAAGGCTTCCTGCGCGCCGAGTGTGGAATAGCGGTCGATCTTCCGGATGATCCGGCCCAAATCGCACTCGGTCCGATGGTCGATCGGAACATCGAGGGTCTCCACGGCGCCCTCGACGACAACGGCTTCGTGGACCGCGGCCTCCGTCAGCCGGCCCCGTCCCCTCCGGAAGAGACGGACCACGCGGTCCGGCCACCACCCCGCGTGGCGGATCCATCGGCCCTGGAAGAAATTCCTTCTCGGGAAGCTGCAGCCGTTTGCGCTCCCCGGTAAATCGATGATCTGCCGGATCACGCGGGCCGTCTCCGGCGGGATCCGTTCATCGGCGTCCAGAACGAGGATCCAGGCCTCCCGGCACCGGTCGACGGCGAACTGCTTCTGCGGCCCGAAGCCGCGCCACGGTTCGCTGAAGACCTCGCAGCCGAAATCCGCGGCAATCCGGAGCGTCTCGTCCGCGCTGCCGGAATCGACGACGACGATCTGCCGGGCAAAGGCAACGCTCCGCAGACAATCCGGGAGGTTTTCGGCCTCGTTCTTTACAATGATCGCAACGGAAAGGGGCGTCTTCTCAGCCATCGATTTCTCCCACTCCCTCCTGCTTTGGTTCGCTATCGATCATATGATCCGTAAAACATGAGCGGTTTGCGCATTCAGACGAGATTCATCAGGGAAAAGAGCCGCTCGAACCGCATCTCCCAGGTGTGCTCCTTCCGCGCCCGACGGAAACCGGCCAGCCGGATCCTCTCCGCCCGCTCCGGATCGGCCAGCAGACGGCGGATGTTGGCCAGAAGGTCGTCGAAACCCCGGTACGCGACAATCTCTTTTCCGAGATCATAGACCCTCTGCAACTCGGGGTGGTATTCGGTGAGGTAGAGGCCCCCGCTCATCGGGATCTCGAAATCCCGCCCCTTCAGGCAGTAGGTCTCTTCATGGCCCTCCACGCCCCCGAAGCCGAGGTTGATCCGGCTCTTGGAATAGAGGCGGACCATCTCCTCGGTGGAGAGGGGACCATTGGGCCAGCCGTACCCGAAGGCCTCGACGCGGATGCCCTCTGCATCGAGACGGCGGACGGTATCGGGGCGGTTTCCGTAGCACTGCCCGGCGAACGAGACGTCGATGGTTTTCGGCTCTTCCCAAGGCCTGTGGAGACCCGGGTTGGCCCCCTCGGGGAGATAAACGGGCAGCGCCCCCTCCACGCAGTACTTTTTCAGCGCATCCTCGGTGCTGGTCCAGCAGAGGTCAAATTGGCGGCAGATGTCCCGGGAACCGAAGGCCAGGCAGCCTCTCACCTTGCCGACGAAATGCTCCTTGTCATTGAGGCTGAAGTGGATCAGTGGAACGTTGAAGGAACGGAGGGCCCGGACCGTCTCGGGAGAAACGAGTTCCCCGGAGAGGTAGGTGAACATGACGTCGGGGCGTTCCGCTGCCACCCATTGCCCGATGCGGGTCACGAGATCCCGGTTCATCTCCCCCTTCACGGAACCCCGCCACTCCCGGGCCGAGTGGTCGAACGCGTCAAACCAGTCGTAGCGCCTGACCATTCCGAATTTTTCCAGCGCGGGTTTCAGCGCCCCCTCTTCCCAGTTGTAGTTGTGGTAGACGGCGATGATCGAAAGCGCGCCTTTCGGTTTCGGCCCGAGACCGGGGAAGCGGTTCCGCAGGGCCAGACGGATGGCCGAATCGTCGGGGATCGCAAGCCCGAGGGAGGCGAATGCCGCTTCGTAACCCGCAAGCTCTCTGTTAAGCCTCACCCCGTTCTTCCACGAGCGGAATCGCCGGCGGTATTTTTTCAGCGGATCGTTCATCTATTTCTGAGCGTGTATAACCTCGGCCCGTTTGACTTGTCTTCCCGGCCATTTATCATGTTCAGCACGTGACCGGCATCGATGGCGGGAATGGAGAAATGGTCTGCCACGTCAACGCAGACGGGTAAAGCGCCCACGCCGGCGCCGACGAGACAGATATCAATGTCCTGAGGTATGTCTGCCAGGACGCCATCCCTCATCGTCTCCCAACGCGTAGCCACGTATTCCGCCGGGATATTGACGCAGGTGAGTTCCGGTCGGCTGGAAAAACGTTCGAACCAGCGGCGACAGGCTTCGTCATTACCGTCTGAATTCAGGAGGCATACTTTCCGGGCATGGACCAGCCGGGAAAAATCCTCCGAGGTCAGGTAGGCGTAGACAACGTAAAAGGGCAGGTAATTCTGCTTTGTCAGTTGAATATCATTCTCCCGGAGAAATTCCAGGAATGTCGAGGCCGAGGGCTTCTTTTTGATCCAGGGCAACTGCGGGAAACGTCGCTTCTTTCCGGTAGCGGTGTTGCCGGGGAATATCAGGGGGGCGGCGATTCCCGACCGGGCCAGGCGCCTGAGCGCCCTCACATGGGAGGGCATGGCCTTCCTGATGGCCGGGAGAGATTCCGCCTGTTTATACAGGCCGTTGCACGCCAGGCTGTTGCCGTAGAAAGCGTACTCCCCGTCGGCGAACCGAACCACGGGCAGCGCCCGGCGATCCGCAACGCCCCGCGTGACGGCATCATGCAGCATCGCGAAATACTCGTCGCCCCGCGAGAAGTCCCGGTGAAAAAGAGAGACTTCCTCACGGGCCATGGCGGGGTCATTCACTTTCAGGACAGGGCCGTTGTCAATGCCTTCAAGAACAAGTCCGGCAAAGTAAAACAACCCCTCTTCCGCCAGATGATCAGGCAGGCGGTATGGAAAACTCTCTTGCACCATATCTCAATATGACCATGCCTTTCCGGTTATTGTTTGCCGACCGCATCGAACAGGACCGCGGCAAGCGCCTCGTGTCCCGAGCGGTTCGGGTGGTCGTCCAGCACATAAAAATGTTCCGCCCGGAGAATCGTGGCCGTGTCCAGAATGATCATGTTCCTTATGGAGGGCGGGTAGTCTCCCGAGGAGATTTTCCCCTTCAGCGCCTGGGTGAAATCTCTGTTGTCCGCCGGGTCCCGTCCGTTGACGATGAAGGCGATGATCCGGATCTTGCTCAGATCGATCCCGCTGTGGCTGACGGCATTCAGGAAAAGATCCACATCGTCCTTGTCAAGCGGTTTGCTTTCCTTCTTCTGTTCCTGCTTCTTGCTTTTTCGTTCGGCGATTATTTTCTCCCACTTGAGTCTCAGGTTCTTGCCAAAGTAGTAGTCGTTCGGCTGGGTGTTCATGGCCGTGTAATGCCGATAGTCCTCGGCGCTCATGGTAGGAAGCATGTTGTCGTGGAGGTAAAATACCCTGTTTTCCTCGTAATCATTGCCACAGTACTGGATGATCAGCGTTTTGAGGCGGTCCGTCGGCAGGCGCCGTAAGATCATCATTTCCCGCGCCGTACCGTAAGAGGCCACGGCGGCGTTCAAAACGGTGCGACCGGTTTTCTTTTCGAGCAGCTTGGCGAAGGTTTCCTCCTGGTTCACCCCCCAACCCATGGCCACGGAGTCCCCCGCCACGACGATCTCCGGGTGATCGAGGGACTTCTCATCGTCCCTGACGCCAAGGCTGTTGATCCGGTAATCGTTGCTGAATTCAATACCGGAGAAGGTGCAACCGCCGGGCTTCAGTGTGTAGCCAAGCTCCCGGTCGTACTGAGCACAGGCAGGCGTGAACTGGATCAACCTTCTGCCGCCGGCAGAGTAGAGATAGCCGACACTGTTCTGTATTTTTCGGGGGCACCAGGCCAGAAGCCCCGGGTTGTTGATTAACAGGGCCATCAGGCCTTCAAAGAGGGCAAGGATCAGTACGATTGCCAGCAGATTATAAAGGATGATCTTCGCGTATTTCATAGCTTGGCCACCGTATTGTGTGAATTTATTTCCTGCCGGCCGCGGCGCCCTATTTCGTCGAGGAGGGCACGGTATTTTGAGATTTTTGCCGCGCTTTTCTGCCGGCAACCGGGAAAACGCCCGGTAATATTTAACATGGCAATCCGGAAGCGGGCCTTGAGAAGTTCTCCCCTGGAGATGCAGGCGATGGTTTCCGGGCAATAGTGTTTACGATAGAAAAGGTATTCTGCACGGGTTTTTTTCCTCCACAATTCGGCTGTCGGGGTTTCCCGTTCACTCTGACCACCCAGATGCATGATGATGGCCTCGTCGATGTAGCCGATCTCGCAGCCAGCCTTTCGCAGCCTCAGGCATAAATCCTGGTCTTCGCCATAGAGGAAAAAATCCTCATCGAAGCCGCCAACGACGGTCAGGCATTCCCGGCGGGCGATCATCGCGGCGCCCAGAACACAGGCAATCGTTCCTTTCAGCCCCTGCAATTCATCTCCGGAACGCTTCTGCCCGGGGTACCGGTGAGACACCGATTCCTGAAGTGTTCCATCGGGGTTGACGATTTTCGGGCCGGCCAGGCCGATATGCGGATGATTTTCCATATAGGCCATCATCCGGCGGAGAGCTTCCGGTTGCACTTCCGTATCGGGATTCAGAAAGAGGATGAAATCGCCCCGGCAAACCGCGAGGGCCTGATTGTTGGCCGCGGCAAAACCTCTGTTTATGGTGTTTACCATGAGACGGACAGAGGGGTAGTTCTTGCCGATCAATGCCGCGCCGTCATCCGTGGAGGCATTATCAACCACAATAACCTCCTGCGGGCAGCAAGCCGCCGCGGCGATGGAGTCAAGGCATCGTCCGATCTGATCGGCTGTATTGTACGTGACGACGATGATCGAAACGTCCACTGGGGCCATCTGTGGGCATCCTGAAGCGAGGCGTTTCCCCCGTGGGGTGAGAGAACGCGGGTTCATTCTTCCGGTCCTGTTCTACATGGCGCCCTTCTAACACAAAAGGGGGCTTTTCTCACCATGAATTCTTGAAGATCCCCGGAAACGGACGATAGCCCTTGACGGGGTGCGGCAGGAATGGTAAAGCCCGGCCATGTTCAAGACCTTGACCCATCTTTACGGAAACAGAACAGGCCAGAAATTCCTGGAACGGATCGTCCGCAAGTCCCTTCTCTACATGGGCGTCGGCTCGGGCGATGACGTTCGCGACAGCGGCGAAGACGGTGTCCTGCATAAACTCAAAGCGCTGAAGACCCCGCCCTACTGCATCTTCGATGTCGGCGCCCACCAGGGCCAGTATCTGGGCCTTGTATTGGCCGTCATGGCGGGGGAAGATTTTCATGTCCACTCCTTCGAACCGTCGCCGCGCGTATTCGGCGCCCTCGCCGGTGTCGCCAAAGAGAATCCCCGCGTGACGGCGAATCCTTTTGGTTTGGGCCGGCAGCGCGGCGAATACGATCTGTTTTTCAGTACGGAGGAGTCGGGGGGATCCTTAAGCCGGAGGAAGCTGGACCATTTCGGCATCTCGTTCTCCCGTTCGGAAAAGGTCGTGATCGACACCGTTGACGGTTATTGTGCCGATCATGGCGTGGATACGATCCACCTGCTGAAAGCCGATATCGAGGGACACGAGATGGACCTTCTCCTTGGGGCGCAGCAAATGTTCGCAAAGCGGGCGATCCGGATGGCCACCTTCGAATTCGGCGGCTGCAACATCGACACCCGGACTTTTTACAAGGATTTCTTCTACTTCTTCAGGGACAACGGCATGGACCTCTACCGGATCACCCCGTCGGGTTACCTCCATCCCCTGCCGGATTACCGGGAGATCGACGAACAGTACCGGACCACCAATTTCGCGGCGATCGACAACCGCCTTTAACCCCGCAGTCCCGATCTACCCGATCTCGCATAGACATCCCCCCATAGAAGGGGGTCGTCTTCGGAATCTATTATTCCATAGAGTGCGTCAGGGGTCATCCATTCGCTCCGCAGGAGAGTCATGGATTCACCGAAGGAAGCGTTGAACACCGTCGGCCCGATAGAAAGGAGGTGGTCGATGCACGCTTTCGTCTCAGTGAAGAATTCCCTCGAGAATTCAAATGAGATGTTGGGAACGGCCCTGGAGAGCCCCTTCAAGACGGAAAGCTCGAACCCCTCGACATCGATCTTGCAGAACGCAGGTGTCCCATACCTTGTTATGAGGAGATCCAGGGTCGTCACTTCCACAGGGACAGTGCTTGTCCACTGATTATTGCCAGCGAATCTTCCCTCTGTTTTCCATTGCTGCGACATGGTAGAGATCGTAGGCTCCGACTCGCAAATGGAAAGCTCACCTACACCTTCCCGTTCCCCTGCGGCTGCTTCGACGATAATGATGTGTGCGTTTTTTCCAAATTGCTTCCGTAACTTTTTGATACATTTGGGTTGAGGCTCTACACAGATGACTCTTCCACCGAGATCCGAGAATATGGCAGTCCTAACCCCAATGTTCGCGCCTATGTCAAAAACAATATCCCCCGGTCGAATATATTGGCGATAAAACGCCTCCATTACCAACTTATGTTTAGCTGCCTCTGCACGGCGATTGAAGGAGGCATCATACCTTTTTGACCAGCCTTGGGGTAAATATCTCATCATACCCTTTCATCCTGTTTGAGTTGTTTTAGAATACACGGTGATCCAGGAGGTTGTCAACATTCTTGCTAAATTAAATGCATGCTGAGTGTTCTCATTCGCTATCACGATGAGAAAATGATCAACACTGAGAGTGTCTGCAATTATTCCTGGGGGAAGTGTCCTTTAACAGTTCCCGCAACTTTCCAAACCCTACTCCCCGTTTTGTCGTCATATTTCCTTTGACATGAAAGATTCCCTTATCGTATAGACTCACCGGTCCAAATTCTTAACACTTCATCTATATTTTTTGGATAGACTTCCGATCATGGCCCCTTAGCTCGGGCTAAGGTGAGAGATAATAAAAAGAACAAAAAAGGAAATTTCTAATATGAGAGTAATTATTATCACCGCATCGTTTCAAGACGGGCAACGGTATCCAGACATGGAGGACAATTCAAATTATCCAATAGGCATTGGATATCTACATTCTTTTATCGAAAGCAAGGGGCATGATGTCAAGACATTATTTTTGAATGATTATGAACCTCAAGAGTGCATTGATATTTCAAGTAGGAGCATAGAAGATTTTGTTCCTGATGTCGTTGGGCTGCAAATCCTGACAGGTAATAGAGTATGTAGTTTTAGATTGATAGAGCTTATAAACAATAAATATCCTAACATAAAAATAGTCGTCGGTGGAATCCATGTAACTGTTATGTATGAACAAATTCTTGATAAATACCAATTTTTAATAACCGTCCTGGGAGAGGGAGAAATAACTTTTTCTGAGTTAATTGATGGCAGGAAGACCCTAGAAAATATAGACGGAATAGCTTTTAATGATAACGGCAGAATAATTAAGACTAAAGAAAGAGCATTAATAGAAAACCTTGATGATCTGCCATTTCCAAAACATGAAATCTTTTTTACGGGGTCAAGAAGATGTGCGTGTATTCTTACAACCAGAGGTTGTCCGTTTTCATGTACTTTCTGTTGCCTATGTGCAGTAACACACAGGAAAGTTCGTAACAGGTCTGTCAAAAATGTTGTTGATGAAATTGAATATTTGAAAAAAAAATATCGTGAAATGTCTTCTGTGTGGATATATGACGATTCTTTTTTCCTGAATAATGACCGAGTCATTGAATTTTGCAATGAGATAGTAAAAAGGGGAATAAGAATTGAATTTATTTGCACTGGAAGAATGAAGCCTTTGAATAAACAGATGATTACTGCACTGGAAAAAGCCGGCTTTACCCACATTTTGTTTGGTCTAGAAAGTGGCGCCAAAGAAATACTAAGAACATCAAAGAAAGCAATTTCGAAAGAAGACGCGATTAATGCAATTGAATTATTTTCAAAAACCTCAATCAGGCTGACTACTTTTTTAGTCGTGGGCTTGCCAGGTGAATCTATTGAAACGGTTAAGGAGACTATAGAATTGGTTCAAACCATTCAAAGGATTAAATATATTTGGTTTGCAGATATTGTGAACGTATTATTCATATATCCTGGTGCAGAGGTTTATGAAATTGCAAAAGCAAAGGGTTTTATAGATGACGGCTATTGGTTGACAGATAATAATGTCCCTTATTATACGGCTGAGCATTCAATGGAAACATTACTTGAATTTGCAGATATGATGTCAAATCATTTGTCTATAAGCAGAATATTTACGTCCTCAGGATTTGCTGCACAGAAAAAAATGCTCTACCTTATATTTAAAGATACATATTTTAGAAGGAAGTTCATCAATCAATTTTTCAATGTTGTTATGCCAAGACATGTAATTAATAAAGTAAAAGAGTCTATAGGATTAGACAGGAAGACAAGAAAAGCTCGCATGGCTTATATAAAGAACTTTATTGGATTGATCTCTTCTCCTAAATAAAATTACATTACGGCTGCGGTATCTTCGAACTGATTCTTCAATCAGTGGTCATGATCCAAAAAAACTATGTCCACAATCGTCTTTCCGCCCGGATCTCCTTGTAGAGGGCGAGAACCCGGTCAACCGTCCGCTCCCAAGAGTTCTCTCCTGCCGTTATCAGCGCTTCCCGGCCCATCTTTTCTCGGGTGTCACCGTGCAGCATCGCCCCAATCCGGTCCGCAACAGCATCGGTATCTTCCGGATTTTCGATAATAAATCCGTTTTCCCCCTCCCGGACCAGGTCCCTTGCCCCCACGGCGCCGCTGATCAGAACGGGCAGACCCGCGGCCATCGCCTCCAGGACGACCATCCCGAAGGTGTCGAAACGGGAGAGCATCGCGTAGAGATCTCCGGCAAGGTAGAACTCCGGCAGTTCACACCGCGCCACGGCGCCGGCGAAGTGGACGGCGTCGCCGATCCCCAGTTCATCTGCCAACCGACCGAAGGTCTTCCGGTCGCCCCGGCCGATCACGAGGAGCCGGAACCGCTTCTCGGGAGATCCTGCCCGCAAGCGGCCGAGCCCCCGGAGGAGGTGGTCGAGCCCCTTGATCGCGAAATTCATCGAGACGAAGAGAATCAGGGTTTCATCGGCGGCGATTCCGAAACGATCCCGGATCTCGCGGCGGCAGCGCTCCCGGTCCAGCCGCGCATAAGGGGCCACATCGATCCCGGGGTGGATGACCGTCACCTTCGCCGGATCGATCGGGTATTCATCGAGAAAGATCTTCCGGGTCAGTTCGGAGACGGCCAGAAACCGTCGGCAGCCCCCTTTAGAGACGAGACGGTCCTCCACATAGACGAGGGCGCGGTCGAAGAGGCTCATTCCCTTTCGCCGCACCTCTCTCACCCACCGGCGATGGGGGATGCCGTGCATCGTATAGAGGTCGGCCCGGAAGATCCGGTCATGGGTGTGAATCAGGTCGAAGGGGCCCGCTGCGGCGATCTCCCGTGCGGCGAACCAGGCAAACCCCGGGGAACGGAGAAATCGGGGGAATTTGAGCGTGGGAATCCGATGAAAGGTGACCCTGTCGGAGGAGACGACCCAGCGGTTCGCGAAGACATGGAGCTCGAACCTGGAGTCAGCGGCAATCCGTTCGGTGAGTTCCGCGGCGAATCCCTCGGCACCGCCCGGCAGGCCGTACCGAGGGATCACCGCCGCTATTCTCCTTCGCTCTTCCAAAGTTACTTCACCTGATACTCCTTGATGATCCCGATCATCTTCGTGAGCTCTTCGGTCGGCAGCTTTCCATTGTAGAGATACCGGCAGATCCGTTCCTTGTCGAGGACGACCACGTCGGAAGAGTCGTTCTTCACGCCCCAGAGGTTCAGGATGCCGTAATCATAGTCCAGAAGAATGATGGCGCCCGTCTTCTCCTGTTTGCTCTTGATGGATGATTTGATCAGAAAATTGGGAAGATTGCTCGCCTTGAGATTGACGATCCCGAAACCCTGGTAGCGGGTCTTGTCCAGACCACCGGAATCCCGCTCCTTTATCAGCGCGTCTTCCACATGGTTGTTCGTGTCCTTCTCGTCGGGATCGACATAGGCGATGTAGAGGACCTTTCCGTGGAATTGCGGATGATTCAGGGAATATTCCTTGCCGGTCGAATCCTTCAACTTGAAGTCCGGCGTCTTTTCCCCGACCTTGATCTCGGCCGCAACGGTTGCCGAGGTGGTCCACAGCAACGCAAGCAGCAACAAAAAAAGGGTTTTTTTCATTCTGAGTTCCTCCTTCGATGGGTTCATGAACGGTTCTCCTGAAGCGGCCGCATTATAGAAAAAACACCGGGTGCGATCAAGAAATAAATCAGAAAAAAATCATGGCTGCAAGCATTTATACGATTCGGGTCGCCTTTATTCTGTTGAATTTTTTTTCTCTCCTGTGTTAAGAAGACAAGAAAATCAAAAGGGACTGGTGATCCATGACGAGTCTGGGAAAGATGCTGGCGGAAAGCGCCGGAAACTATGCGGAAAGGGTGGCTGTCGTATTCGGAGACCGCAAAATGACCTATCGGGAACTGGAGCGGGCCGCCTGCGCGCTGGCGAACCACCTCCGGTCGCTCGGCCTGGGGCAGGGCGACAAGGTGGCCCTGATGCTCCCCAACTGCCCGGAATTTGTGATCGCCTATTTCGGGATCCAAAAGATCGGCGGCGTCGCCGTGACGCTGCACATCCAGTCCACATCGCATGAGCTCCGCCACCTTCTCGGCAACAGCGACGCGAAAGGCCTGATCACGCAGGACGCTCTGGCGAAAAGGTTCGAGGAGATCCGGGATGAGCTTCCGCTCTGCCGTCACTTGATCACGACGAACGGCCTGGAGGAGGATACACCGGATTCACCTTTCCGGCGGATCATCGCGGAGGGTCCCTTTTCGACGGAGATCCCGGAGATGGAAGGCGACGACCCCGCCGTGATGATCTACACCGCAGGGCTGACCGGAAAGCCGCTCGGCGCGGTCCTCACCCATCACAACCTTCTGACCCAGTCGCTGCTCCTCCGGTCGATCGCGCACTGCACCGAAAAGGATATCGGACTCGCGGTGATCCCGTTCTTCCACTCCTTCGGGGCCGTCGCGAACATGCTGGCGCCGCTCCGGATCGGCGCCGGGGTGGTTCTGATGGAACGCTTCACGCTCGACGGGATCTTCGGCGCGATTGAAAAGGAGGGGGTGACCTATGTCGCAGCGGTACCCCGCCTTTTTCTCGGCATGTTCTTCCACGAGGGGGCGGAAAAATTTCGGACCGATTCGCTGAAGCTCTGCATCACCGGCGGCGCGGCGATGCCGGCGGATTTCATCTCGTCGTTCGAGCAGAAATTCGGCGTTAAGATCATGGAGGGCTACGGTCTCACCGAGGCGTCGCCCGTCTCCTCATTCAGCCGCCTCGACATGCCCCAGAAACCCGGCTCCATCGGGATTCCCATTCCCGGCGTGGAGGCGAAGATCGTCGACGAGGAGGGCCGGGATCTCCCCAGGGAGACCGTCGGCGAACTGATCCTCCGGGGTGAAAACGTCATGAAGGGGTATTACAAAGATGAGCAAGCAACCGCCCAGGTGATCCGGAACGGCTGGCTCCATACGAGCGACCTCGGAAGGATGGACGGGGACGGCTATATCTTCCTCACCGGCCGGAAGAAGCGGATGATCATCACCAGCGGATTCAACGTCTACCCGCGGGAGGTCGAGATCGTCCTCAGCCTTCACCCCGCTGTGCAGCAGGCCCGCATCATCGGCAAGGAAGATCTGCTGCGGGGTGAGATCGTCAAGGCCGTCGTTGTAAAAAACCCGGGCATCGAGATCGAGGAGCGGGAGTTGCTCAAACACTGCCGGACCTACCTCTCCTCGTACAAGGTGCCGCGCGAGGTCGAATTCGTTATGGAGATTGGAGAATAGGCATGGAAAAGATTCCACAGAAACTGGAGCGGAAGATCGCGCAGAAATACGCCGGGCTTCCGGTGGCGGGGCTCGGTGAGCGGAAACCCGATTTCACCGCGATCGGCCGGAAGAGAAAACCCGCCCCAGGTCTTAGGGAGGTCGTCCTCGTCGAGGCGTGCCGGACGCCCTATGGCCGCTTCGGCGGGGCGCTGAAGGGGTTCACCGCACCCGAACTCGGCGCACTGGCGATCCGGGAGGTGCTCCGCCGGACGAACGGCAAAGTGAGGCCGGGCGACGTGGACTACGTCTTCATGGGGCAGGTCGTCGCAGCCGGAGCCGGCCAGGTCCCCAGCCGTCAGGCGACGATCCTGGCGGGGCTCCCCGAGTCGGTTCCCAGCATCACCGTGAACAAGGTCTGCTCCTCGGGGATCAAAACGGTCGATCTCGCCTGTCAGATGATCCAGCTCGGCCGGGCCGACATCTGCATCGCCGGCGGCCAGGAGAGCATGACCAACGCCCCTTTCGGCCTGACGGAGATGCGCTGGGGGA
>CAYSSF010000077.1:13532-17201 GCA_964433455.1 uncultured Syntrophaceae bacterium | reverse complement strand
TCGCCGACCGTCGCCGAATTCAACCGGACCTGCCGCGGCGATGCCGCAAGGATCGGCGTCGTCGCCACGCCCTGCCAGGCTGTCGCCCTGGCCAAGATGCGCACCCAGCCGGTCTCCGAAGTCGAAAGCGGCATTGAAAAACTCCACCTTGTCGTCGGGCTTTTCTGCGGCTGGGCCCTCTCCTGGCAAAAACTGGCCGCCCTGCTGAGGACAAAAACGGATGTTGCCCAGGTGACCGGGATGGATATCCCGCCCAGCCGCTACCATACCCTCGAGGTTTACACCCGAGGGGAGACCATCCGGGTTTCTCTGGATGAGGTTACCCCCTGCGTGCGGGAGGCCTGCCATTCCTGCGGCGACATGACGGCCGAATTCAGCGACCTCTCTGTCGGGTCGGCCCGGCTTCCGGAGGGGTGGGAAACGGCCCGCTCCTGGAACCAGGTGATCGTGCGGACACAACGGGGAATGGAGCTGCTGGAACTGGCGCGACGCCGGGGCGTTCTCGAATTCCGCGAACCGCCGGCGGGGAATTTAGAGAAATTGAAGGCGGCGTCGATGGGAAAGAAAAGGGCAGCGGAGAGCCGTTCGCACGCTGATCGCGATTCCGGCGAGCGGACAGGGCGGACGGGTTAAGCCTCGATCAATGAAATGGTTGGCATTTATTCGATAATACGGCAAACCTGGAGGAACGGATGTCTTTGGATCGTGAACAGAAAGAGGGGACCGAGGTCCTGCTGATGGGGAACGAAGCGATCGCCCGCGGCGCCCTGGAGGCCGGGGTGCGGGTTGCCGCCGCTTATCCCGGCACGCCTTCCTCGGAGATCATCGAGACGCTCTCCCGCTTTTCGGAAGCGGGAAAGCTCTATGTGGAGTGGTCCACCAACGAAAAGGTGGCGATGGAAGTCGCGGCGGCGGCCTCCTTCGCGGGGCTCCGCTCCCTCTGCGCGATGAAGCAGAACGGCGTCAATGTCGCCTCCGATTTTCTGCTCCATCTGACCGGGTCGGGGACGCGGGGAGGGATGGTTCTCGTCGCCTGCGACGATCCGGGCGCCCTCTCCAGCGTCAACGAGGGGGAATCCCGCCATTTCGCGCGGCTTCTGGAGATCCCGCTGATCGAACCGGCGGACTTCCAGGAGGCCAAAGAGATGACGCACTGGGCCTTCGACCTTTCGGAGCAGATCCGGAACATCGTCATGGTCCGCAGCGTGACCCGAATGTCGCACGCGAGCGGAAACGTCGTTCTGGGGAGCCTTCCGCCCTTGAAGGGAAAGGCGGAATTCCTCTGCGACGGTCCCGTGTCCGATCTCGAACGGGGGCCGATCATCAGCGCCCCGGTCGTCGCCATGCACCGTCTCCAGCAGGAAAAGCTCCGTAAGGCAACGGCTCTGTTCGAAGAGAGCCCCTTCAACACCTATTCCGGTCCCGAGAAACCGGAACTCCTCATCGTTACGAGCAGCGCCTGCACGCTCTACAGCCGGGAGGCGGTATCGCTGCTCCGCGCGGAGGGACGGGTGGGCATCCTCAAACTCGGAACGACGTGGCCGCTGCCGCCCATGCTGCTGAAAAGGCATCTGCTCACGACGGAGAAGGTGCTGATCGTCGAGGAGGTGCTCCCGTTCCTCGAAGACCAGGTGAAGATCCTCGCCGCGGAACAGGCCCGGGAGATCGGCATCAAGACCTTTTACGGGAAGAACGACGGGGCGCTCCCGACGGTCGGGGAGTTGAATCCGGACCTTGTGGCCGCAGCCGTGGGAAGGATCCTGGGGATCGATCCGCCCGCGATTCCCGCGGAATACGCGGAAAAACTCCGGGAACTCACCGAATTTCTGCCGAAGCGCGATCAGACCTTCTGCCCCGGCTGTCCGCACCGCGCCTCCTACTGGAGCATCCGCGAGGCGCTTCAGCGCGACGGCCGCGGCGGTTTCGTCTGCGGGGACATCGGCTGCTACGCGATGGCCGTCCTTTTCCAGGCGGCCGGTTTCCATACCGCAAAAACGCTTCATGCGATGGGGTCGGGGGCCGGAACCGCCTCCGGGTTCGGGAAACTGGGACCCTTCGGCATGACGCAACCGGTCCTTGCCGTCTGCGGGGATTCAACCTTCTACCACGCGGCGATTCCCGCGCTGATCAACGCGGTCCACCAGCGTGCGGACATGACCTTCATTGTCCTGGACAACAGTGGAACGGCGATGACGGGATTCCAGTCGCACCCGGGACTTGACGTCAATGCGATGGGGGAGGCCGCGCCGATGGTCGATATCGCCGCCATCTGCAGGGCGATGGGCGTTCCGGTGACGATCGGGGACCCCTTCGATTCGCTTGTGACGAGGGAGACGCTGAACCGCCTTCTGGAAGAGCCGGGGGTGAAAGTCCTCATCCTGAAGCAGTCCTGCGCGCTCTCCCCGGAGAAAAAAGGGAAGAAGCGGTTCCTCATGCGGGTGGACGACGCGCTCTGCCGGGGAGATACCTGCGGCTGCAATCGCCTCTGCACGCGAATTTTCCGCTGTCCCGGGCTCCTCTGGAACCGGGAAAGAAAAAGGGCCGAGATCGACGAGGTGATCTGCGCCGGCTGCGGGTTCTGCGCCGGGATCTGCCCGGCCGGGGCCATCCGGAGCGAGGAGGCGGCAAAGTCATGAGCGAGACCTTGGCGAAAGATCCGTACAATATCGTGATCACCGGCGTGGGGGGGCAGGGGAACGTCATGGCCTCCCGGGTGCTGTCGAACATGCTGGTCCGGAAGGGGTTCAAGGTGACGATCGGGGAGACCTTCGGAATGTCCCAGCGGGGCGGCTCGGTCATGAGCCATATCCGGGTCTCGTCGGTCTCCGTCTGGAGCCCGCAGATCCCGAAGGGCGGGGCCGATCTGATCGTCGCGATCGAGCCGGTCGAGGCGATCCGTGTCCTCGCCGGTTACGGGAATCCGTCCGTGAAAGTGGTTGTGAACCTTCGCCCGACCTATCCCGTCAGCGTGATTACCGGCGAGGAGGAATACCCGTCCGCGGAGACGATCCGCGCGACGGTCACGGCGCTCGCGGCGGAGGCGCGTTTTCTCTCTGCGACCGAGGAGGCGATCCGTCTCGGCAATCCCATCCTCGGGAACATCGTCATGATCGGCGCCGTTGCGGGTCTGGGCGTTCTCCCGATCGACCGGGAGCTTTTTGAGAGGGTGATCCGGGACGGAATGCCGGCCGCGCGGGTGGAGGACAACCTCCGCGCCTTTGCGATCGGCGAGGCATCCGTTTTTTCGGAAAGAGGAAAAGGGATGGAGAACACGTTCAAGGCCGTTTCTGGGTTCGGTGCACCGCAGCGACGTTGCGTATGAACTCGGAAAAACGATGGCGGAAAGGCTGCATCTTCGCTTGCAGGAGTGGAACGGGCGGCCGCCGGGAGAGCGGAACGGGAAAGCGGGCACTGCCCGATCCGTGGAGACGACTGATTGGGGAGAAGAACCATGAAAAAATATGTCTGTAACATATGCGGTTATGTCTATAACCCGGCGGCGGGTGATCCCGATGCGGGGGTGACGGCGGGTACGCCTTTTGAAAAACTTCCCGGAGACTGGGTATGCCCGATCTGCGGCGCCGCCAAGGAGGATTTCTCACCGGAATAGGGGGGAAACGGTTTATCGGAGAGTCTTTTCGCTTCGCGGGCGTTTAAGGGGGATGCGTG
>CAYSSF010000077.1:0-13522 GCA_964433455.1 uncultured Syntrophaceae bacterium | reverse complement strand
GTATTAACCTCTGTTTTCTGGCTTTTAAGGGGGATGCATGATGGGAGGACCGAAGGATGCGCTGCAGCAGGCCTACGCGGGTGAAGCCAAGGCGGCCCTGCGCCTGAAGGTTTACGCGGAAAAGGCGGAAGAGGAGGGATATCCGCAGATCGCAAAGCTCTTCCGGGTGATCGCATGGTCCGAAGAGATCCACGGGGCAAGGGCGTTCAAGGTTCTGAAGGAGATCAAAACGACGGAGGAGAACCTTGCAGAGAGCTTCCAGTCGGAGCAGGGGGTCGCGGAGGTTGCCTACGGCCGGTTCGTCAAGGAGGCCGAGGCGGAGGGAAACCAGGCTGCGGTTCTCCATTTCAGCCAGAGCCGGGACGTCGAAGAGACCCATGCGAAACTCTACAAGGAAGCGATGAACCACCTTCTCGAGGAGCGCGAGACCACCTACCAAGTCTGCATGGTCTGCGGTTATATCGCAGACGGCGCCAAGCCGGAGATCTGCCCGGTCTGCGGCGCTAAAAAAGAGAAGTTCAAAACCTACCACGATCCCGTCACCGGGAAGGAATCGCGATGAGGGGCGTCCTGCTGCGCTGGCTGGTGTTGACGGCGGCCGTTTTGGCGGCCTCCTGGCTTCTGGACGGAATCCGGGTCAGCGGTATTTTCCCGGCTATCCTGGCTGCGGCGCTCCTGGGGATCCTCAACGCGGTCCTGCGCCCCTTGCTGATCCTGCTGACGCTGCCGCTCAACATCCTGACTCTTGGGCTTTTCACGTTTGTTATCAATGCGCTGATGCTCCTGATCGTCTCCGCCGTCATTTCCGGATTCGATGTCCGGGGATTCTGGACCGCCGTTTTCGGCGCCCTGATCATCGGCGCCGCGAGCTGGCTGCTCAACCGATTTATCGGTTCCCGGGGAAAGGTGGAAACGGGGGATTACATCGATCTGAAACAGAGGCGGGGCCGATGGGAGTAAAAGAGCTGACCCCGGCCATGCGGCAGTACGTGGAGGTGAAGGAGCGCTATCCCGACTGTATCATCTTCTTCAGGATGGGCGACTTCTATGAGATGTTCTTCGAGGATGCCGTGACCGCCTCCCGGGTGCTCGAGATCACGCTGACATCGCGGAACAAGAACCGGGAGGATGCCATCCCCCTCTGCGGTTTTCCGTACCATGCGGCGTCCTCCTATATTGCAAAGCTGATTGAAAAAGGGTTCAAGGTCGCCGTCTGCGAGCAGATCGAGGATCCAAAATTTGCGAAGGGAGTGGTGAAGCGGGAAGTGACCCGTGTGGTCACCCCCGGCCTTGTTCTCGACACGGATAACCTCGATGCCAAGGAGAACAATTATCTTGCGGCGCTGACCGTCGGGGGCGGACTCTTTGCGCTCGCTTTCGTCGACATCTCGACCGGGGAATTCCGCGTCGCCGAAGCGGAGGAGCGGGAGTTTTTCCGTGCGGAGACAACGGGACTGCCGATCCGCGAAATCCTCGTTCCGGACGATCTTCGGGACGACGACCTGATCCGGTCTATTACGGGTGAGGGGGAGCATTGCCGGATCAACCGCCTGCCGCCGGAGTGTTTCGATCCGGTCAAGGCGATGGACCGACTGCGCGACCATTTCCCGGAGGAGAGGTTGTCGGGGATGAATCTCGAATCCCGCCCGGCGGCGGCCGGCGCGGCAGGCGCCGTCCTCACCTACATGGCGGAGACGCAGAAGGACCGCCTTGACCACATCAACGAGCTCACCCGGTATGAAAGCGGCGCCCATCTGCTGCTGGACGAGGTGGCCAAAAGGAACCTCGAACTCTTCAGCACGATCGCCGAAGGAAAAAAGGGCGGGTCCCTGTTTCACGTCCTCGACGAGACGGTGACCTCCCTTGGAGCGCGGAGGCTCCGCTGGTGGCTGCATCATCCTCTCCGGGATCCGCAACGGATAAGGGAGAGGCTGGCCGCTGTTTCCGAAATCCGTGAGGATCATCTTCTGCGGGAGTCGCTCCGGGCCATTTTGAAATCCGTCTACGATCTGGAGCGTCTCGGAAGCCGGATTGCGGTCGGTCTCGCCAACGGCCGCGATCTGACCGCGCTCCGGACATCCCTCCAGGCCCTGCCCATTCTCCGCGAAGCGATCGCGGGGTGCGAGGCCTCTTTTTTGCGGGCGATCCGCAACGGCATCGACGAGATGCCGGACCTCCGGGGGATGATCGAAGGCGCGATTGTGGACGATCCGCCGCTTACGATCCGCGAAGGGGGAATCATCCGGGAGGGCTACGATCCGGAACTGGATCGACTGATTGCGATCATGAGGGATGGCCGGAAATGGATCGCCGCGCTGGAAGAGAAAGAGAGAAAGCGGACGGGAATCCACTCACTGAAGATCGGGTTCAACAGCGTCTTCGGGTATTACATCGAGGTCACGAAGGCGAACACCCCGCTGATTCCCGCTGACTATATCCGGAAGCAGACGCTGGTCAACGCGGAGCGGTACATCAACGAAGAGTTGAAGGGATATGAGGAGACCGTCCTCCATGCGGAGGAGCGACGGCAGGCGAGGGAGTATGATCTTTTCGTCGAGATCCGGGGGCGGATTGCGGGTGAAATTCGCCGGATCCAGGAAACGGCGGCCCGAATCGCCGATCTGGATGCCGTCGCATCGCTCTCCGAGGTGGCCGAACGGTACAATTACTGTTGCCCCGTGGTCGATGCGGAGGATACAATCGAGATTGCGGACGGTCGTCATCCGGTCGTGGAGCGTCAGGCCGGCGGAGTCGGTTTCGTCGCCAATGATATTCTTCTCGATCTGGAAAAAAACCGCTTTCTGATCATTACCGGTCCGAATATGGCCGGGAAATCGACCTACATCCGGCAGGTTGCGTTGATCGTACTGATGGCCCAAATGGGGAGTTTCGTCCCCGCGGCCCGGGCGCGGATCGGCGTGGTGGATCGGATCTTCACGCGGATCGGTGCAGCGGACAGCCTCTCCCGGGGGCAGAGCACCTTCATGGTGGAGATGACCGAGGTCGCGGAAATTCTCCGGCATGCGACAAAGAGGAGCCTCATCATCCTGGACGAGGTCGGACGGGGAACGAGCACCTTCGACGGTCTCAGCATCGCCTGGGCGACGGCGGAATACATCCACGACGCCCCGTCGCTCGGCGCGCGGACGCTCTTTGCCACGCACTATCACGAGCTGACGGAACTCATCGCCACAAAGGAAGGGGTTCGGAATTTCAACATCGCCGTCCGGGAATGGGGTGAAAAAATCATCTTTCTCCGGAAGATCATGGAGGGGGGAACCAACCGGAGCTACGGCATCCAGGTGGCGCGGCTCGCCGGGGTGCCGGCCGAGGTGGTGGCGCGGGCAAAGGAGGTTCTCCGCAATCTGGAGAAGGGAGAGCTCGACGAGGCCGGGATGCCGAAGATCGCACGGGGCCGAAGAGCGGACCGAAAAAACCCGAATCAGCTCAGCCTTTTTTCCGAGGAACGGGATGCGGTGCTGGAGGAGATCCGGAGCCTCGATCCGATGAATCTGACGCCGCTCGATGCGCTGCAGCGTCTCTGCGACTGGAAGACGAGGCTGGCCTGAGATGAACGAAAGCGGATAAGGTGATGATGGATGCGGCAGCCAACCCGGGTTATGATTTGACGCCCGGCGAAGAGGAAGGTACGCTGGTTCTATCCCTTCAGGGACGGATCACCCTGGCCGATGCGGAGAGCCTGCTCGCCCGAATGGTTGACGCCGTTGCCGGAGGTCATCATCACTCCGTCCGGATCGATCTGGCCGGAGTCTCCTACATGGACGGCGCCGGCGTCCTGACCCTGCTGCGTCTCGATGATTCCCTCCGGATCAAGGGGATCCCATTCACGATGGTCCGCATCCCGGAGGAGATCGGGCGGGTCATGGCGCTGATCGACCGCGAGGCGCTGACCCGATCTCCGCTCCGCACCGAAAGCGGACCGGTAGGCATTGTGGAAGGACTCGGATCGGCAAGCGTCCGGATCTCGGAAGACTTCGCCGCGATGATGGCATTTCTGGGGGATCTGGTCAAGGCGGTCATCCATCTGATCCGGCATCCGGGTGAGGTGCGCTGGGAGGATGTCTTCTTCTACGTGCGGCGCGTGGGCGCGGAAGGGCTTCCGATCGTCGGACTGATCAGCGTTCTGATCGGTCTGATCATCGCCTTCATGTCGTCGCTCCAGTTGAAGCAGTTCGGGGCGAACGTCTATGTGGCGCAACTGGTGGCGGTGGCCATCGTCCGCGAACTGGGGCCCATCATGACCGCGATCCTCGTGGCGGGCCGCTCCGCATCCGCTTTCGCCGCGGAGATCGGGACGATGAGGGTGAATGACGAGGTGGACGCGCTGGTCACCATGGGTTTCGACCCGGTCCGTTTTCTGGTTGTCCCGAAACTGATCGCGACCGTGGTCGTTTTGCCGCTTCTGACCCTCTACGCGGATATATTCGGGATCCTCGGGGGGATGATCGTCGGGGTTGCGGGACTCGATCTGACGGCCTATACCTATCTCCAGGCGAGCCGGAGGAGCATCACGGTTTTTTTTCTCAACGCCAGCTTGGTCAAGGCGCTGGTTTTCGCCTGTATCATCGTTTGGATCGGATGCCTGCGCGGGTTTCAGGTGCGGGGCGGCGTGGAGGAGGTGGGTGCGGCAACCACATCGGCCGTGGTCACGGCGATCCTGCTGATCGTGGTCGTGGATTCTGCATTTGCGGTCGTTCTGCACTACCTCTGAGGATAGGGTGATTGATGGAAGGCAACCGCAATACCGCTCGGGATTCGGATGATCCGGTCATTGTCGTGGAAGGGTTGACGGCCCGTTTCGGCGAGACGACGATTCTCGAGAACGTGAATCTGAAGGTCCTTCGCGGGGAGATTCTCTGCATCATCGGGGGAAGCGGCTGTGGAAAGTCGACGCTCCTCAAGCACATGATCGGTCTCATTCGTCCCGATGCCGGACGGGTCATCGTGGGCGGCGACGATATCGCCGCCGTCGATGACGAAAAGCTCAATCGAATCCGCAGAGGGATCGGCGTCCTCTTTCAGTCGGATGCCCTCTTCGGATCGATGACCCTGGGGGAAAACGTGGCGCTCCCGCTTTCGAGTTTCACGGGGATTTCCGCCGAAACCGTGACGCTGATCGTCCGGATGAAGCTGGGGATGGTGAATCTCGCCGGGTACGAAAACCACTACCCCGCGGAGCTGTCGGGAGGCATGAGAAAACGCGGAGGTCTGGCCAGGGCGATGGTCCTCGATCCGCAGATCCTCTTCTTCGATGAACCTTCTGCCGGTCTGGATCCGATCAACGCGGCGGAACTGGAAATGCTGATCCGGGGGATCAATGCCGGTCTCGGCACGACCATGGTGATCGTCAGCCACCAGGTCGATCTGGTCCTCCGGGTGGCGCACCGGATCCTGATGCTGGACCGGAGCGCCCGGGGGATTGTCGCCGAGGGGTCGCCGGATGAACTTCGGGCAAATGCAACGGATCCGCTGGTCCGCAATTTTCTCTTCCGGGGAGATGCTGCAACGGCGAAAAGGTGAAGTGATGGTTAGAAAAAATTCGAACTTCATGATCGGTCTCTTTGTGACGGTGGGGGTTGTCATCGGCGTTGTCGCCATCGTCTGGGTCGGGGCGTCGAAATATTTCGAAGAGGGGTCGTTTTACGTGACCTATTTCGACGAGTCCGTTCAGGGGCTGCAGGTCGATTCGAGGGTGAAGTACCGGGGCGTGGACATCGGAAAGGTACAGCGTATCGGCGTTGCCCCCGATCGCCGGCTGGTCGAGGTGGTCATGAAGATCGATCTCAATGGGGAGGACGTGAAAAACGTCATGACCCAGCTTCGGGCCGCGGGGATCACCGGGATCGTCTTCATCGAACTGGACCGGAGGAACCCCGGGGACCCGATCCTGATGCCGCCATTGGGAATGGAGACCCGTTACCCCGTGATCGCCTCGCAGCTCTCGCAGGCCAAACAGATGCTCACGACCGTGGACCGAATCATGGGCCGAATCGAACAGGTGGATCTCAAGGGGATCTCCGATCAGATCAAACAGACCGCGCTGGCGATCCAGTCATTCCTTGGCGGAACGCAGACCACGGGCGTCATGGCGAGGCTCGAGTCGACCGCCGACAGCCTCGCCCAAGCCTTACGGGCGGTGGAAACCTTCATCACGGGAAAGCAGATGACGGGCGTCCTGGCGAATCTCGATTCGACCGCCGGCAGCCTTGCCCAAACCTCACGGGCGGTGGAAACCCTCATCACGGGAAAGCAGATGACGGGCTTCCTGGCAAAGCTCGATTCGACCGCCGGCAGCCTTGACCATGGATTGCAGAGGATCGATCGGATTCTGGCGGAAGGAAGGGTTGAAGGGGTTCTGGAGGAAGCGATGCAGGGGCTGCAGGAGTCGCGCAGGACGATTGCCGATCTCCGGGATCTGGTTGCCGCACTTCGCAGCGAGGTCGAAAACCTCAAGGCGTCGGAAACGGCCGAACGGGCCGGACGACTGCTGGAGGGGATCGACCGGCGGACGCGTGGAATGAAAACGGATTTCGAACGGACCACCGATGATATCCGTCAGGCGGCCGACAGCCTCAAACTTCTTCTGGACCGCCTCCGGGCGAATCCTTCAGATCTGATTTTCAGCCGGCCAACCGCTGACGGCGAACCGTAGAGGGAGAGGTAATGAGATGAAAAAAAGGATCGGGATCATCCTGTTGCTGCTTGTCCTGTTGTCCGGTTGTCTCGGTGGATCGGGAAAAACGCCCTTCATCCGACAGTACGTTTTGGAATACCCGCCCCTGCAGAGCAGCGGGCGGCCCGCGGTCGAAGCGATGGTCCGGGTGGAGCGTTTTTCCGCGGACCGCATCTTCATGGGGCAGGCGATGCTCTACCGCAGCGGCCCCTTCCTGCGGGATGCCTATCCAACTGAGCGCTGGCGGGTCAGTCCGGGGGACATGGCGACGGAATTTCTCCGGCGCGATCTTCGCGAGGCCGGACTCTTTGGCGCGGTTCTCTCGGAGCGGGACGCCGAAGAGGCCCGATTTTCGCTGACGGGCGGCGTGGAGGAGTTTATCGAGTTCCGGGGAACCGGGAACCGCAAGGCCATCCTCACGGTTACGATCACGCTGCTGGACCTCTCCCGGAAGGAGACGGCCGGCTTCGTGGTCCTTCAGAAGACCTATCGGCTGGAAGAGGCCGTCACCGGAGAGGGGGGGGCAGGTCTGGCCGCGGCGATGAGCCTGGCGATGTCCGATCTTTCGCGACAGGCGATCGCGGATATCGCCTCGGCGCTCAAAAAAATTACTTGATGCAGACCCTGCGAACCTGCTTGAAGTCGGTGACGCCCTGAATCGACTTGTAGATGCCGTCCTGCAGCAGGGTCGTCATCCCCTCTTCCATGGCCAGATCCCGCATCACCTCGACCGACTCATGCTTCTGGATGAGCCGTTTGATGCCGTCCGAGGCGACGATCAACTCGTGGATTCCCATCCGGCCCTTGTATCCCGTATTGCCGCAGATATCGCATCCCTTCGGCCGGAATAGCGTGAACTTGTCATCGTAGGGGATGTTCAGTTTTTTGAAATCCTCCTCGCCATAACTCTGAAGGATCTCGTCAAATTCCTTCTGGTCCGGATGGTAGGCCTCCTTGCACTTCTTGCAGAGGGTCCGGACGAGGCGCTGGGCGAGGATGCCGAGGAGCGCATCGGCGAAATTGAGCGGATCGATCCCCATGTCCAGGAGGCGGACGATGGTTTCCGGCGCGCTGTTCGTGTGAAGCGTGCTGAAAACGAGATGGCCGGTCAGCGACGCCTCGACGCCGGTTTTGGCAGTTTCGAAATCCCGCATCTCGCCTACCATGATCACGTCCGGGTCGGCCCGGAGGAAGGCCCGCATCGCGGCGGCGAAGTCGAAGCCGATCTTCGACTGGACCTGAACCTGGCGCAGCCCGTACTGCGTGATTTCGACGGGGTCTTCGGCCGTCCAGATCTTCCGGTCGGGGGTGTTGATCTCGTGCAGGGCGGCGTGCAGCGTGGTCGTTTTCCGGAGCCGGTGGGGCCGACTACGAGGACCATCCCGTAAGGTTTGTCCAGGATGGCCCGGAGTTCCCGAAAATTGCGGGCCGACATCCCCATCGAGGTGAGCGGCAAGGTATCGCCGGCCGTGGCCAGGATCCGCATCACCACGTCCTCCACGCCGCCTGCGGTCGGGATGGTGACCACGCGGAGTTCGATCTCCGCGCCGCCCGGCTTCCGGAACTTGATCTTGCCGTCCTGCGGAAGCCGCCGGACCGTGATGTCGAGGTTCGACATGATCTTGATGCGCGAGATGACGGCAGCGCGGTAGCTGTAAGGGAGCGTTTGATAGATCGCGCAATCGCCGTCGACCCGGTAGCGGACCTCGACGTTCTTTTTCCCGACGTTGGGTTCGATGTGGATATCGGAGGCGCGTTTGGCCTGCGCGTCGAGGATGATCTTGTTGACGAGCTGCATGATCACACTGTCCGACTCGGTGACGACGTCTCCCTCTTCATCCTCTTCCTGCGGCTCATCCTCATCCAGTTTGCCGAGGATATCGTTGAGGGAGAATTCGTCTTCGGGGGACTGGTAGAAGTAATTGATGAATTTGATGATGTCGTCCGGAAGGGAGACGTCGTAGCGGACCGCCTTGGTCTTCAGGAGATTTTCGATCATGTCCCGTTTCAGGATATTGTTCGGATCATCCACGATGATGCGGATGACCCCGTCCTTTCTTTCCAGCGGGACCCAGAGTTCCCGGCGGAGATAGTCCCTCTTCAGGTTGAGCAGCAGATCGCCCGGGATCGGCAGCTTGTCCGAGAACGGGACGAACTTGCAGCGGAAAAATTCCTCGAAGGAGCGGCCGACCTCTTCGCGCGGGATCCTGTATTTCTTCATGATGAAATCTTCAATGGTCTGCTTCGCCTCGCGCGACTCTTCCCAGGCGCTGTCGAGGTCTTCCTCCTTGAGCAGGTCATGACTGATCAGATAATCAAAACGGGTCTTTCGGCGCCGGCTGTACCGCTCCTGGTTGAAGAAGGCGACACCCAGGACTTCCGAGATTTCCTGCAGAAATCCCCGCTCGTCTTCGGAGAACCTGCCCGGTCCCCCGCCCTTCTTGTTGAGGATCTGGAGAACGCCCATCAGCGTCTTGTTGTGGAAAATCGGGGCGGCGAGGATCTGCTTCGTCCGGAAACCGGTCTTCTTGTCCCAACTGAAGTCAAAGGCCAGTTCCTTGTCGATTTTTTTCAACTCTTCGCCATCATAAGCGTCGGCGATGTTGATCACCTTTCCCGTGTTTGCCACATGCCCCGCGATGCTCTTGTTGTTGATGGGAACCCGGATCTCCTTGACCTGGGTACCGGTGAGAAACATGGAATAGATTTCGTTGTGCGGTCGATCCACCACATAGATGGTGATCGAATGGGCGCTGAAGAGGTTCAGAATACCATCCTTCAAATCGACGAGGATCTGCTTGATGTTCTGGGCGGCGTGGATCCGGTTGGTGATGTCAAGGAGGGCCTGGCGAAGCTGGAGTTTATCTTCGAGCTCGGTAACGACCTTGTTCTTGATAGGATCTGTCATGATGATCTCCCGCAAGTCATCCCTGCGACTCCGTGACAATTTTTGAAAAATCGGCGATATCGTGGAAGAGGGTGGAGATCTCCTTCAGCAGGGAGAGCCGGTTGAAACGCACCCGCTCATCCTCCGCCATCACGAGAACCGTCTCGAAAAAGCCATCGACCGGTCCCCTGAGCCGGGCAAGATCGAAGAGAACGGCGGAATAGTCACCCCCGGAGATGTGCGACGCTACCGTCTCCCGGATCTTCAGGAACGCCTCGTGGAGATTGCTTTCCTCCGGCCCGGAGAAGAGAGCCGGATCGATGGCGCCGTTTTGGAAACAGCGGATGATGTTGACCACCCGTTTAAAGGCAACCGCAAGCGGCTGAAAATTCGGATCGGATTTGAAGGTCTCCATCGCCCGGATCTTGTCGTCTGCCGTGACCAGATTCTGCACGCCCGTCGCCAGGACGGCGTCGACGACATCGTAGGGATGGCCCCGGGTGATCAGAAGGTTTTCGAAACGCCCCCGGAGGAATTCCAGCACGGAGGCCTTCGTCTCGTCGGCGGGGCGTCTCAGCAGCGGTCCGAGGATGGCGAGACTCCGGTCAATCAGGGAACCCAGTGAAAAAGGATAGCGTTTGGTCAGAATGATGTTGATTACGCCGAGCGCCTGGCGGCGCAACGCATAGGGATCGGCCGTCCCGGTCGGAATCAGGCCGACGCCGAAGAAACCGCAGATCGTATCCATCTTGTCGGCGATGCTGACGACAGCCCCTTCATCGCTCTCGGGGAGCTCTCCTCCCGCCGCGATGGGCAGGTAATGCTCATGGATGGCCTTCGCCACAACGGGATCTTCGCCGGCCAGCAGCGCGTATTCGCGCCCCATGATCCCCTGGAGCTCCGTAAACTCGCACACCATCTGGGTGTCCAGATCCGCCTTCGCAAGCAGCGCGGTGCGCCGGACACGCTTCAGAAAGAGGGTCTGGTCGCCATGGGACGGTTCAACGTTTCGGGCGATCCAGCCGGCCAACTCTTCGAAGCGCAGGACCTTTTCATAAGATGTTCCGAGAAGGGTATGGAAGACGACTTTCTTGAGATCGGCCACGCGCTTTTCGAGGGGGATTTTCCGGTCCGCCTCGAAAAAGAAGCGTGCGTCGGAGAGGCGGGCGCGGATCACCCTCTCGTTCCCGCGTTTCACAACCGAAGGATCGCGGGCCAGCGTGTTGTTGACCGTGATGAAATAGGGGAGAAGCGCGCCTCTTTCATCCACCACCGGAAAATATTTCTGGTGGGAGATCATCGTGGTGGTGAGAACCTCCTGGGGAAGTTCCAGGAATTCCCGGTCGAAATTTCCGCAGACGACCGTCGGATATTCGGTCAGGAAGGTCACGGTTTCGAGGAGTTCCTCGGACGGCAGGACGAGGCCGCCGACGGTTGCCGCCGCCTTGCGGGTCTCGTCGCGGATGATCTCCATTCGCTCCGCGGGATCGACGACCACAAAACGGCCGCGCGTCTCGTCGAAGTATTCTTGCCGGCTGTTGACCGGGAACGGGTCCGGGCTCATGAAGCGGTGGCCGCGGCTCATCCGGCCGCTTTCGATATTGGCGATCCGGAAAGGAACGATCCGGCCGTCGAAAAGGGCGAGGATCCAGTGGATCGGTCTGGCAAAGCGGAACTCGTAGTCGGACCACCGCATCGATTTTCGAAAGGGGATGTCGGTGATGACCTTCGTCAGGATTGCCGGGAGCAGCCCCTCTGTCTGCTCGCCGATGATCTTTTTCCGCGCACAGAGGTACTCTCCCTTTTCCGTCGTCACGCACTCCAATCCGGCGACGGCAAGGTTCTGCCCTTTGGCGAAACCGACGGCGGCACGGGAGGGGTTTCCCTGTTCGTCGAAGGCGACCCTCACGGCCGGTCCCAGTTTTTCGATGACCAGATCTTCCTGCCGTTCGGCCAGGTCGTTCACCGTCAGCAGGAGACGGCGGGGCGTTCCCATCGTCCGGATCTCCCCGTGGCGGATCCGGTTGGCCGTCAGTTCTGCGCGGGCGATCTCCCCCAGGTCTCTGAGCGCCTTTGGCAAAAAAGCGGCCGGGATCTCTTCCGTTCCGATTTCCAGGAGCAGTTCCTTGCCCATGAATGTTCTCCTAATTTTTCTTCAGCAGCGGGTAACCCATCGTCTCCCGTTGTCCGAGGTAACCCTCGGCGCTCAGGTGGGCGAGGTTCCGGACGCGGCCGATGTAGCTCGTCCGTTCCGCGACGCTGATCGCACCCCGCGCATTCAGCAGGTTGAAAGCGTGGGAGCACTTGAGACAATGGTCGTACGTCGGCAGCACGAGGCCTTTTTCCGCCGCCCGCATCCCCTCGGCCTCGTACATGTCGAAGCGTTGTCGGAGCTGGGGGATGTCGGCGGTCTCGAAGTTGTAAACGGACCACTCCACCTCGCTTTGGTGGTGGACGTCGCCGTATTTGATTCCGCGGGTCCATTCGAGGTCATAGACGTTGTCGATCCCCTGGATGTACATGGCGATCCGTTCGATGCCGTAGGTCAGCTCCGCGCAGACGGGACGGCAATCGAAACCGCCGACCTGCTGAAAGTAGGTGAACTGGGAGATCTCCATCCCGTCGAGCCACACCTCCCAGCCAAGGCCCCAGGCGCCGACGGTGGGCGATTCCCAATCATCTTCGACGAAACGGATGTCGTGCTCCAGCGGGTCGATGCCGAAGCTCTTGAGCGAGTCGAGGTAAAGTTGCTGGATGTCCGGTGGAGACGGCTTCATGATCACCTGGTACTGGTAGTAATGCTGAAGCCGGTTCGGATTTTCTCCGTAGCGGCCGTCCGTGGGTCTGCGGGAGGGTTCCACATAGGCCACGTTCCACGGTTCCGGTCCCAGGGCCCGCAGAAAGGTGGCCGGGTTGAAGGTGCCCGCCCCCTTCTCGATATCGTAGGGTTGCTGGATGACGCATCCCTGGCCCGCCCAGTATCGTTCGAGGGCGAAAATCAATTCCTGAAAGGTCACATCTCCTCCTCTAGTTCGAAACATGCTATTTCTTGATATCATGACTGTTTTTACGGACAGGTTCTTAACACGCCACCCGGCGCATGTCAACACGAAATCGCGGCGGTTCAGATTCCCAGGCGGCGGATTTCATTCAGGACGTGGACCGATTTCAGCTCCCGTCCGAGGATGTGGCGGATGAAATGGGCGAGGAGACGGCGGCTTTCATCGGCGGACCGGTCCGAGAGAAGCAGGCGGCCCAGACGGTCGGTCTCCATCTCGCGCGCCAGGAGCAGCGTTCGGATCGTTCCGAGGGATACCGGGATCGCGTCCCGGCTCCCGGGCGCGCAGAGGTCGCAGGTCAGACCGCCTTTGGCGGCGTCGAAACGGTAGACCGTCTCCTTTACGGTCGGCCGCTTGCAGGTAATGCAGCGGTCCAGAACCGGGTCATATCCGGAGATCCGGAGCAGACGGATTTCGAAAAAACGGAGCAGCGCATCCGTCCAGAGGTTCTCCTCGAGCAAGCGGAGAAAATCGAGCAAAAGGGAGAATGATGCCGGGCTCTTCTTGTCTTCCGGCGTGAACTGATCCGTGAGATCGATCAGGCAGGAGGCGGCCAGGTTCTTTCCCAAATCGGAGCGGATGCCGGGAAAATGGGACAGAACGTCGCACCCCTCGATCAGGGCCAGGCTCTCCGGAGTTCTCCGCGAAAAGAGAATCCGGGAGCAGCAGAAAGGCTCGATCGCGTTTGCAAACCGTTTCCGGCTTCGTCTCGCCCCCTTGGCGATTCCGCGGATCTTCCCGAAGTCGGCGGTGCAGAAGGTGACGATTCGGTCCGAGTCGCCGTAGTCGACCGTCCGTAGAACAATCGCCTCCGTCCGCAGCGCGGTTCGGTTCGGGATCATTGAAGGCCGTCGCGATAGCGGATCTTGCCGCCGACGATCG
>CAYSSF010000076.1:0-17208 GCA_964433455.1 uncultured Syntrophaceae bacterium | reverse complement strand
CCTGCTCAATGCGGGATATTTTGCCCCCATTGTATACCGGGCCTTTCTCAAAAAGCCCGTCGTCCCTTACGAACATGGAGAGGCGCACCCCGCGATGGTGATTCCCATCGTCGTTACGGCCCTTTTTTCGCTGTTGTTGGGACTGAATCCCGATCTGTTTTTTCATTTCTACCGTCTGGCCGCCATGGTTAGCGGCAGCATCCTGGGAGGAACCGGTCCATGAACCCATTGCGCTGGACCCTGCTGGGGATAGCCGCGGCGGTTTCGCTGGCGGTCGGATTCGCACTGCCTCACGACCCCGCCCACGATGCATGGTGGAACCGCATCCCGGCTTTCTTCGCCCTGTACGGCTTCATCGGCTGCCTGTTGATTATCGTTTTTGCCAAATCGCTGGGGAAACTCTTTTTAAGGAAGCGGGAGGATTACTACGATGCCGATTGACGCAACGTTTCCTCCGGCCCTGGTCCTGATCGCGGGCGCCATTCTGCTTCCGCTGCTGCCCCGCGGTTTCCGTTCCTCCTTTGCGCTTCTCGTTCCGCTGCTCGCCCTGACTCTTGTCTGGTCGGCCCCCTCCGGCGACCATTTTACGCTGAAGCTGATGGATTATCCGCTCGTGGTCTACAAAGTCGATCGGTTGAGCCGGCTCTTCGGGATGATCTTTTCTCTCATCACCGTGATCGGCTGCCTCTTTGCCTTCCATGTCAGGGAGGCGATGAAACAGTCGGCCGCCCTCCTCTATGCCGCGGGCGCCGTAGGGGTGACCTTTGCCGGCGACTTCATCACCCTGTTTGTCTTTTGGGAACTGATGAGCCTCCCTTCCACCTATCTGATCTGGGCCAGGGGCACGCGGGAATCCCAAAAGGCGGGGATGCGCTACCTGATGTTTCATGTTTTCGGAGGGGGCCTGCTGCTCGCGGGTATTCTGGCGCATGTGTCCGAAACGGGGAGCATCGGGGTGGAACAGTTGGCCGCCGGCCACGCACTTTCGTCATGGCTGATCCTGGCGGGCGTCTGCCTCAATGCCGCCGTGGTTCCGCTGCATGCCTGGCTTCCCGACGCCTATCCCAGGGCAACGGTGACGGGGGCCGTGTTTTTAAGCGCCCTGACGACCAAAACCGCCGTTTATGTCCTGCTGAGGGTCTTCCCGGGGTGGGAAATTCTGATCATTCTGGGCGTCCTGATGGCCCTCTACGGGGTGGTCTTTGCCGTCCTGGCCAACGACATCCGGGAGATCCTGGCCTACCACATCATCAGCCAGGTAGGTTACATGGTAGCCGGGGCCGGCATCGGCACCGAAATGGCGATCAACGGCGCCTCGGCCCACGCCTTCAGCCACATCCTGTATAAGGCGCTCCTTTTCATGGGCGCCGGAGCGGTGCTTCACACCACGGGGAAAAGCAAGCTTACGGAGCTTGGGGGACTGGGTAAAAAACAGCCTCTTGTGCTATGGCTGTACATGATCGGCGCCTTCTCCATCTCCGGGTTCCCCCTGTTCAACGGTTTTATCAGCAAGTCCATTGTGATCGCCGCCGCGGGCGCTGCGCATCATCAGACCGCCATGCTCCTTTTGTTGCTCGCCTCCGTCGGCACTTTTCTGCATACGGGGCTGAAACTGCCCTACGGCACCTGGTTCGGAAAGGATCGCGGGCTCTCCCCGACCACCCCGCCCCGGAACATGGTTCTCGCGATGGCGGCCGCCGCTTTTTTCTGCACGCTCTATGGCGTCATGCCCGGCCTGCTATACGATATGCTGCCCTACAAGGTGCACTTTGCCCCCTATACGCTGCCCCATCTGGTGGAAACATCACAGATCCTGATCTTCACCTTTGCCGCCTTCTGGATTTTCCGGGCGAAGGTGTCCGGCGAGGCCGGCATTACCCTCGATGTGGATTGGTTTTACCGGAGACCCGCGACCTGGGTGCAGCATATTTTTCTGGAAGACCTGGAGGCTGCCTTCAACCGGGTGGAAGCGTTCATGGCCGATGCCGTGCGCAAGCTCGCGCGGCTCAGCAGCAACCCCATGAACCTGTTTTCCGGCTCAGCCGGTGAAGAAAATTTCAAGCCCGACCATTACCGGCCGGCGCTGCAGACGCTCATTATCCTGGCGCTGATCAGTTTCATCCTGCTAAGCTCGTGGGGGTTCTTCCTGTCTTGATTCATTCAGGGGGCTCATTGCGCATGTCACAAGGCCAAGGCATTCGGATATACAAATCGGGAAAATTTTTATCAGAAAATTCTTGACAACCCGGATAGCTCTTCTTATACTCCGCCGCGAAAAAGAGAGCTTTAATCGGCTTTAGGTAAATCCGTCTTTCCGGATCGAGTGACGCTTATGAGCATCCTGCAAGAATTTGCCCCGGTCATCCTTTTCAGCGTTGTCGCTCTCCTTTTTACGCTCGTTCCGATCATGATCGCCTATATTCTTGCCCCGAGGACCAAAGGGGCAGCGACCCTCAATACCTACGAGTGCGGTATCGAACCCTACGGAAGCGCCTGGGTAAGGTACGGCATGCACTATTACATCTATGCCCTGATCTTCATCGCCTTTGATGTGGACGTACTCTACCTTTTCCCTGTCGCGTTGAACTACGCGAAGGGTGAGAATCCCCATGAATTTTATGCACTCTTGTGCTTTGTCTCAATCCTTGCCCTGGCGATCTATTACGCCTGGGGGAAAGGGGTGTTCACCTGGAAAAGGAAGTTTTCCCAGTAAAATTCGCCCTGGTGGAGAAGGTGCTCGATCTGGCCAGGGCCAATTCCATCTGGCCGATGACCTTCGGTCTGGCCTGCTGCGCCATCGAGATGATGGCCACCGCCATGTCCCGCTTCGACCTCGACCGGTTCGGCGCGGGCGTCTTCCGGGCCACCCCCCGTCAGGCCGATCTGATGATTGTCACCGGCACCGTCACGAAAAAGATGGCGCCCATTCTTGTCACCCTCTACGAACAGATGCCGTCGCCCAAGTGGGTCATTGCGATGGGCAACTGCGCCATCTCCGGCGGTCCGTTCGTTTTCGAAGGACAATACAATGTGATCGAAGGCGTTGATCTCCTCGTGCCGGTGGACGTCTATATCCCCGGATGCCCCCCCAGACCCGAAGGCCTTCTCGAAGGATTCCTGAAGCTGGAGGAAAAAATAACGGGAAACAGACGTTTCCCGGGACCGGAAAGCCGATGGTAGAGCGAATTAAAGCGGAGCTTGGCGAGGCCTTCAGAGAGATCCCCATCGGGGAGGCGGATTATCGGGAGCGGGGATACCATCTCTTCGCCGAAGTCGGCCCGTCGGATCTTCTGAATGTCGCCCGTTTCTTCGACGAACGCGGTTTTTACCTGTCCGCGCTCATCTGCGTGGATTATAAGGAATATCTTGAACTGGTCTACATTTTCAGCAACCACGCCTCCCTTTGCAAGGTAAAGATCTCGCTGAAGGTCGATCCCGTAAAACCGGTCGCGCCGACGATTTCCACCGTCTTTGATTGCGCATACTGGAACGAACGGGAGATCCGCGAGTTTTTCGGCGTCCTCTTCGACGGCCATCCCAACATGACTTATCTCTTTCTCCACGACGGGATCGATGCCTATCCGTTGCGCAGGGAAAGGGTTCCGGTCTCCGACGAAGACAAGCGGGCGCTCGGCGCCTTCCGGCCGGAGGCGGGGGAAGACACCTTCTTCGTCAACCTCGGGCCACAGCATCCGAGTACGCACGGCGTTTTACGGGTCGTACTGAAGATGGACGGCGAGTATATCGAGGAGGCGCATCCCGTTCTCGGCTATCTCCACCGGATGCACGAGAAGATGGCGGAAAACAGAGGTTATCTTCAATTTCTTCCCAACACGGGCCGGATGGACTATCTGGGGCCGATGGCTTTCAATCTCGGCTATGTGACCGCCGTGGAGCGACTCTGCGGGATCGTGGCGCCGGAGCGCGCGGACTACGTGCGCGTCATTCTGACCGAACTCAACCGGTTGTCGAGCCATCTGATGTGGCTGGGCGCCTATCTCGCCGATCTTGGGGCGCTGACCCCCTTCCTCTTCGTCTTTGACGACCGGGAAGAGATCCACGACATCCTGGAGCCCGTCACCGGCTCCCGCCTGACCTACTGCTATTTCCGCTTCGGCGGTCTCTACAACGACGTGGACGATGCCTTTGTCGCCGGAACGAGGGCCTTCATGGAGAGGATGCGGAGCCGCTTCACCCTGTATGACAAACTGGTCAGCGGCAACGTGATTTTTACGAACCGGACGCGGGGCATCGGTGTGATCTCGAAGGAGCGGGCCCGAAAGCAGGCCGTTTCCGGACCGGTCCTGCGGGGCGCCGGAATCGCAATGGATATCAGAAAATCGGAACCCTGCGCCGCCTACGGCGGGATGGATTTTGAGATTCCGGTGGGGACGCGCGGGGATGCCCTTGACATCTACCATGTGCGCATCCGGGAGATGGAAAACTCCGTGAAGATCATCGAGCAGGCGTTGGACCGGCTTCCCGGAGGCCCCTTCATGGCGGAAAAGGTGCCCAAGAAGCTGAAACCGCGGAAGGGGGATCTCTATCACACGGTCGAGACGCCCCGCGGGGAACTCGGCATCTATATCGTCAGCGATGAAAGCGACAAGCCGTACCGGATGAAATGGCGGGTGCCCTCTTTTTCGAACCTGATGATCTTTCCCGAACTGGCCAAAGGGAACATGCTGGCCGATGCGGTGGCGATCCTGGGGAGCCTTGACCTGGTGATACCCGAAATAGATCGATAATTGGTAATGGCCCAATGGAACAGATCGGAAACATGATCGGCTGGGAAACGGTAAAGATGGTGGTCGGCCTCGTCGGCGTGCTGGTTTTTGTCGTGCTGAACGCGCTGATCCTGACCTGGGCGGAGAGAAAAGTGGCCGGGCACATGCAGCGGCGGATCGGACCCAAGGAGGTCGGCCCCTACGGACTGATCCAGCCGATCGCCGATGCGCTGAAACTGCTGGGCAAGGAGATCCTGACGCCGCGGGACGTGGACAAGCCCCTCTACTATCTTGCCCCGATGATCATTTTCGTCCCCGTTCTCGTCTCCTTCATCGTGATTCCTTTCTCTTCCTCGCTTCAGGTCATGGACATCAACGTCGGCATCCTGGTGATCCTGGCCTTCTCATCCCTTTCGGTCTTTTCCATCCTGATGGCCGGCTGGGGGTCGAACAACAAGTATGCGCTGATCGGGGCCATCCGAAGCATCGCCCAGAACGTTGCCTATGAGATCCCGCTCTTGCTGGCCCTTTTGCCCGTCATCATGATGACCAACTCCTTCTCGTTGAAGAGCATCGTGGAGGCGCAGCACGGGCTCTGGTTCGTCGTCTACCAGCCGCTCGCCTTTATGATCTATTTTATCGCCGCCGTCGCCGAGACCAACCGGACGCCCTTTGACCTGCCCGAGGCGGAGAGCGAACTGGTGGCGGGCTATCACACCGAATATTCCGGCATGCGATTTGCGCTCTTTTTTCTTGCCGAGTATACGAACATTTTTATCGTCAGCGCCATTGCCGTTACCTTTTTCCTCGGCGGATACCAGGGGCCCTTTCTGCCCGGCATTGTCTGGTTCCTGCTGAAGTCCTATCTTCTCGTCTTCGTCATCATGTGGCTCCGGTGGACATTTCCCCGCGTGCGGTTCGACCAGTTGCTGAACATATCCTGGAAAGCGCTGATTCCCCTGGCTTTCATCAACCTGCTCGTGACAGGAGGGATTTTGAAGTTATGACGGTATCACCTTCGGCATTCATCCGGGGCGCGGGTTCGCTGCTTGCCGGTCTGGGAGTCACCATCAAGGCGATGTTTCAGCCGGTGGTCACGTCCCAGTATCCTCGCGAGCTGTTGAAGATCAGCCCGCGTTTCCGCGGTCATACGAAGCTCGTTGCCGACCGCGACAACCCGGAGAAAAACGCCTGTATTGCCTGCGGCATCTGTGTGAAAAACTGTCCGTCCGGGTCTATAAAAAGCGCTGAGGGGGAAAAGCGGGAGGGAGAAAAGAGAAAGACCGCAACATCCTATATCCTCGATTATACAACGTGCAGCCAGTGCGGCATCTGTGTGGAGGTCTGTCCGTACGACGCCCTTGCCTTTTCCGCCGATTTCAACGCCGCGGGTTACAAGCGGGAAGATTTTCATTACGATCTGGTCAAGGAATTTGAAAAAAGGAAAAAGACATCATGAATGTGGGTGAGATCATCTTCCTGATCACCGTCGCCGTGACGCTGGGAGGCACCGCAACCGCCGTTTTATCGGGGTCCATCATCTATGCCATGATGGGGCTGGTCGCCACCATGTTCGGCATCGCCGGTCTGTATGTCTACCTGAACAGCCCCTTTCTGGCCATGATGCAGATTCTGATCTATGTGGGGGCCGTTTCGGTTCTGATTGCCTTTGCCATCATGCTGATCGGCCCGCTCTACCAAAAGCCGAAGGAGTGGACCACCGTCGCTAAATTCGCCGCGGCGCTGGGCGTTGCGGTCCTTTCGCTGTTCATGTTTGTCCGATTCGTCATGGAAACCTTTCCGTTGGCCGCAACTCCCGCTTTCAACATAACGACAAAAGAGATCGGCCGTCTTTTTTTCAACAACCTGGTTCTGCCCTTCGAACTGATTTCACTTCTGCTGGTTGTGGCGATTTTAGGCGCGGTCATGCTTGCCCTTTTTTCCAGGGGGAACAAATGATGTTGTACAACGATCAGCACATCTATCTGTTTGTAGCCCTGTTTTTGCTTTTTTGCGGTATTGCCGGCCTGGTTTATCGCCGCACCCTGATCGGGATGCTGGTCTCCATGGAGCTGATCATGAACGGCGCAGGCCTGAACCTGATCGCGCTGAACCGGTTCGTTTCTCCGGAGAACGGCTACGGAATGGCCTTTGCGCTCATCATCATGGGGATTGCCGCGGCGGAAGCAGCCATCGCGCTCGGCATCATCATGCTCATTTTCAAGAAATACCGGCACGTCGAGGGCGGAGAGCTTAAGGAGATGAAAGACTGACCTATGGTTATGGAGAGCGCACTACCCCTATTGCCGATCGGCATTGTTCTCGTTACCTCCATTCTCATCATGGTTTCCGGCAAACGGCCGAACCTGAGAGAGTTCTGGTCCATTGCCGGCGCGGTCCTCACCTTCTTTTCCGTGATGGCCATGGTTCCGGCCATCTGGCAGGGCAACCGCATCCTCTATACGCTTTCGACGATCGCCCCCGGAATCTCGTTGAATTTCCGGGTGGACGCCCTCTCTTTGATCTTCGGCATCATTTCGTCGTTCCTATGGATCTTTGCCTCATGCTACAACATCGGCTACATGCGGAGCCTGAACGAGCATGCTCAAACCCGGTATTACGCATGTTTTGCGATTGCCATCTTCGGGGCCCAGGGCGTTTCCTACGCGGGCGGTCTTTTTTCCCTCTACCTGTTCTACGAGGTCATCACCCTCTTCACCTATCCGCTGGTCGCCCACCATCAGGATGAGGAGGGGTATGCCGGGGCGAAGAAATACCTCGTCTATCTGATGGGGACATCGAAGGGTTTTCTGCTGCCCGCGCTGATCCTGACGTATGTGATGACGGGGACGCTGGATTTTGCCGACAACATCCGAACGGGCATCTTTCCGGCGACGGCCGATTCGATTTGGATTACGGTGACCTATGTACTCTTTGTCGCCGGGTTCGCCAAGGCGGCCATCATGCCCTTCCACAACTGGCTGCCGTCGGCGATGGTTGCCCCCACCCCCGTCAGCGCGCTGCTGCATGCGGTGGCCGTCGTGAAAGCGGGCGTGTTCTGCATCGCCAGGGTGATGCTTTCCACGTTTGGAACGGGCGTCCTTCAGGACCTGGGGATCGGCCTGATCACGGCCTACGTCGTCTCCTTCACGATCCTTGCCGCTTCCATCATCGCGCTGACGAAGGACGACCTGAAGGCGCGGCTGGCCTATTCCACGGTGAGCCAGTTGTCGTATATCATCCTGGGGGTGGCTCTTCTGGACAACACCGGCGTGCTGGGCGGGATCATCCATATCGTCAACCACGGATTCAGCAAGATCACGCTCTTCTTCTGCGCCGGGGCCATCTTTGTGGCTTCGCACAAGAAAAAGATCAGCGACATGGCGGGGATCGGCTACGCGATGCCCTTTACGATGGGGGCCTTCGCGCTGGCGTCGCTCAGCATGATCGGCGCGCCGCCGGTGGCCGGTTTCGTTACGAAATGGTACCTGTTGCAGGGCGCGCTTTCGATCAACAATATCCCGATCCTGATCGTGCTGCTCGCCAGCACGCTCCTGAACGCCGGTTATTTTGTACCGATTACGTTCCGGGCGTTTTTTCAGGGAAGGAAGGAGCGCTGGAGCCGGAAGGATATTCAGGAGGCGCCGCTGACGATGGTCGTCCCCCTGGTCCTGGCGTCGCTCATCTCGCTTTTGCTCGGGATCTATCCCGATTTCTTTGTAGGGCTGATCGGGAAACTCTTTTAGAGGTTTCATGATGAATGTATTGAAAATCATAGAATATCTGAGAGCGAAGGCCGCGCCGCTGAAGATCGCCTTTTTTGTATTCCTGGGCGCGCTGGTTTTGTTCGACCTTTTGCTGCCGCGGGAGCATGCCCATTACTTTGTCGATGAGATTTACGCATTCTGGACTTTTTTTGCGCTGGCGGGCTGCTTTCTGCTCATCAAGATCAGCAAGGGAATCGCGCACCTGTTTCTGAGCAAGGACGAGGATTATTATGGATAGTTGGATTCATCCGGCGCTCTTCTTTTTCGTGGGAGCCCTGCTTTTGCCGCTGCTTAGGGGGAAGGCGAAAAAGGGGTTTATTCTGCTGATCCCCGTTGCGGCCATCGCATCCGTTGCGCTGACCGGCTACGGTACCTACGGGGTGTACCATTTCCTCGGCATGGAAGGGGTGTTCGGGCGTGTTGACAAGCTCAGCATGGTCTTTGCGTGGGTATTCGTGATCATGGCCTTTCTGGGGGCCCTCTATGCGCTCCACCGGGAAGAGGACGGGCACCACATCGCCGGCTTCTTTTATGTGGGAAGCTCCCTCGGCGCCCTCTTCGCCGGCGATTACCTGACCCTCTTCATCTTCTGGGAGGGGATGGCCTTTTCTTCCGTGTTCCTCATCTGGTACGGGAAGCGGAAAAAGTCGATCGATGCCGGCTTCCGCTACCTGCTGTTCCATGTCTTCGGCGGTCTTCTCTTCCTGGCCGGGATGATGCTCTACTACCAAAAGACGGGTAACCTCGCCTTCAACAGCATCCTCCCCGCGAACGCCTCCCTGCCGGAGTACCTGATTCTCGCCGGCTTTGCGCTCAATGCCGCCGTTCTGCCGCTCCATGCATGGCTCCCGGACGCCTATCCGGAGGCGAGCGTCGAAGGCGCGGTATTTTTATGCGCCTTTACGACCAAAACGGCGGTCTACGTCCTTGCCAGGGGCTTTTCAGGATTTGAAATCCTGGCCATCATGGGAACGGCCATGACGGTATTCGGGGTCTGCTACGCGGTCATTGAAAACGACATCCGCCGTGTTCTGGCCTATCACATCATCAGCCAGGTGGGCTACATGGTGGCCGGCGTCGGCATCGGCACCGCGATGGCCGTGAACGGCGCCGCGGCCCACGCCTTTGCGCACATCCTCTACAAGGCGCTGCTCTTCATGGGCGCCGGGTCCGTGCTTTACATGACCGGGACGGCGAAACTCAGCCGGCTCGGCGGCCTGTACAAGTACATGCCGCTGACGATGATATTTTATATCGTCGGGGCGGTATCGATTTCCGGATTTCCGCTCTTCAGCGGGTTTGTCAGCAAATCGATGATCGTCTCCGCGGCCCATCACGAGGGAAGAATCTGGCTCATGCAGCTCCTGAATCTTGCGGGAATCGGTACCTTTCTCTCCGTGGGGTTGAAGGTGACCTACTTTGCCTTCTTCGGCAAGGAGGCGGCGGAGCCTCTCCCGGCCAAGGAACCCCCGCTGAACATGCTCTGGGCGATGGGACTCACCTCCCTGCTCTGTTTCGTCATCGGCGTCTTCCCGCAGACGTTGTATGTGCTGCTCCCCTTCCCGGTGGAGTACCACCCCTACAACCTGGCCCACCTTTCGGAGGCGATGCAGATCCTTTCCTTTACGGGCCTCGTCTTCTACCTGATGGTGAAGAAACTATCGCCGGAGGCGAAGTTGAACCTCGACGTCGATTGGTTCTATCGCAAGGGGACGCAATGGTTCATCCGGTTTGACGAAAAGGTGATCGCCCCGTTCGACGCGCTGTGGGGCGAGCTTTACCGCACGTTGGGGCTCCGCGCGCTTTTCAGGAATGCGGAACTTTCCTACATCTTCGATCAGAAGGCCATTGACGGGGTCGTCGACGGCACGGGCTATTCCGTCATGGATTTCGGGTCCGTCGTAAAGAAATTGCAGACCGGAAGAATTCAGACCTATATCGGTCTCTCGCTGTTTCTGTTTTTTGCGATTCTGTGGCTGGTTTTATAGGTTCGATACTGAAAGGCTTTTAAGGAATAAGAAACCATGTTGCCATACCTGACGATGAATCCCTTCGGGTTCCCGATCCTTTCCACGGTGATCTTTCTCCCCCTTGCGGGGGTGTTCTTCATCCTTTTCATGAAGGACGGCAACAAGATCAAAGTCACGGCCTTCCTGACGGGACTTCTGACGCTGCTGGTTTCGCTGATCCTTTTTTTCAACTTCAATGCCGAAACGCCGCTTTTTCAGTTCGGCGAGCGTATCCCCTGGATTCGGGCTTATAACATCAACTACGTGCTCGGGGTGGACGGCATCTCGATCATGCTGATCGTGCTGACGGCCATGATCTCACCCCTCTGTGTCCTCTGCTCCTGGAAGGCGATCGAACAGCGGGTGAAGGAGTTCATGATCTGCATCCTGCTGATGGAGACGGCGATGATCGGCGTCTTCTGCGCCCTTGATTTCATCCTGTTTTACGTTTTCTGGGAGGCGATGCTGATCCCGATGTACCTCCTCATCGCCGTCTGGGGCGGGCCGAACAAGGACTACGCCTCTCTGAAGTTTTTCATTTATACACTGTTCGGCAGCGTTTTTCTTCTGGTCGCCATTATCGCCCTCTACCTTGTGAACGGCACCTTCAGCATTCCCGAGGCGATGTTCAAGGGGTACGGTTTCACGTTCCAGGTCTGGGTATTTCTGGCCTTTGCGATTGCCTTCGCGATCAAGGTACCGATGTTTCCATTCCATACATGGTTGCCGGCCGCCCATACGGAAGCGCCGACGGCAGGCAGCGTTTTGCTGGCAAGCATTCTGCTGAAGATGGGAACCTACGGATTTCTGAGATTTTGCCTTCCGATCGTTCCGCACGCCAGCTTCTATTTCGCCCCCTTCGTGATAGCGCTTTCCGTCGTTGCGATCATCTACGGGGGGTTTGTCTGCCTGAGCCAGACGGACATGAAAAAGTTGATCGCCTATTCGAGCGTGGCCCATATGGGCTTCGTGACGCTGGGCATATTCACCTTCACGGTCTACGGTTTTATGGGCGCCATGCTCCAGATGCTGAACCACGGCGTTACCACGGGGGCGCTCTTTCTGATGGTGGGCATTATTTACGAGCGGACGCACAGCCGCCAGATCTATGACAATGCGGGCTTGGGCAAATTCATGCCCGCCTATGTGGGCTTTTTCGGCCTCTTTGCCATCTCCTCCTTCGCCTTTCCCGGAACGAACAGTTTTGTGGGCGAGCTGTATGTGCTGATCGGAACCTTCGCCAGAAGCAAAACGGCCGGTTTTTTTGCCGTGGTCGGTGCGGTCGTCGCTGCCGCCTACATGCTGAAGCTCTTGAAGCAGATCGTCTGGGGCAGGGAAGACAAGCGGGATTTAAAAGACTTGAATGTCAGGGAATTCGTTTATCTGACGCCGCTGGCTGTTTTTGTGCTCTGGGTGGGGCTTTTCCCCGCCCCGTTTGTCCGGGTTATGGAGACGACGCTCGTTCACCTTTTTATGCAACTGAATAAATTATCCCAGTAAGGGGTTGACCCGATGACGCTGCTGCCAGAACTGTACATGCTTTTATTTTCCGTGATCTTTCTCTTCCTCTCGGTGGGGAAGAAAAGGATCTCCCTGTTTAACGCGGCCAGGGTCCTTGCACTGGTGGGCCTGTTCGTCACGCTGGCCTGCGCGGGCGCGCGGGGCTCTCTTTTCGCCGGGGCCTACCAGGTCGACTTTTTCTCCCAGGTATTCAAGGTATTGCTCTCTGCCGGTTTTACGCTTGTCGTTTTCATGTTCGAGAAAGAGAACGAAGTGGAAAACTTGCCTGAATTCTTCATGTTTCTCGGGTTTTCCACGCTGGGGTTGATGATCCTGGTCAGCTCGGTCGAGATGATTTCGATCGTCGTCAGTCTGGAGATCTCCTCGTTCAGCCTCTATGCCGTCGTTCCGCTGCGCAGGGCCCAGACCCGGACGCAGATCGAAGCGGCGATGAAGTATCTCTTCTTCGGCGCCATTTCGACCGGGATCATGCTGTATGGCATGGGCTACCTCTACGGCATGGCGCACTCCACTTATCTTCCGGATATCATGGAAAAGTTGCCTCAATATCTTGCCCAGCCGCTCGGGGTGCTGGCGATCGTCCTGACGCTGACCGCCTTTTTCTTTAAACTTTCCCTCTTCCCGCTCCATTTCTGGGCGCCGGATATCTACGAAGGCGCCTCCGACGCCACGACAACGTTTATCGCGACGGTCCCGAAGATCGCCGCCACGGCGCTCCTGATCCGGCTGGCGATGCTGGCCTCCCCGGCTCCGGTGCAAATGGCGACGGTGATCATCGTGCTCGCCGCCTTTTCGATGACCCTCGGCAACCTGGTCGGTCTGGTCCAGAAGGATCTCAAGAGGCTGCTTGCCTATTCGGGAATCGCCCACGCGGGTTACCTGATGATGGGGCTTCTCTCCTTCAACCGGGAGGGGAACGCGGCCGTGGTTTATTACATCACCGTTTATCTCTTCATGAATCTCGCGCTGTTCTATGTGGTGATGCTGCTTTCGCGAAAAGGGGAAAATGTCACGATCAACGACCTCGGCGGTCTTGCCCGAAGGTCTCCGCTTTTGGCGCTGACGCTGGCGGTGGCCGCCTTTTCGCTCGCGGGTATTCCTCCGACCGGCGGGTTTACCGGCAAGTTCTTCCTTTTTGTGACCGCATTCAAGGCGGGCCATCTCGCGATCGTGATCATCGCCGCCGTGAACACCGTAATCTCCATCTTCTACTACCTCAACCTCGTCCGGATCAGTTATTCCCGCGAACCGGAAGAGCCCCGGCCCCTTACCCTGGCGTTCCATGAAAAGATTCTCTGCTGGATCTTCAACCTGGTGATCATCTACCTGGGTCTGATGCCCTTCGGCCTCATCGATCTCTTCCGCAACGCGATGTAAACTTGTCGCCGCGGACCGAATCGCCGGACGGGTTCATGGACCTACAGTCTCTTTGACCTGCCGTCTCATGAAGCATGCAATGGCTGAATGGGCCGTATACGTGATTTCGTTGATTGTATCGTCTGCTTGTGCAATAATGTCCCCCAAAACAGAGAATGGGCGATAACATGGACAAGATCGAATTCATTGAACGAGAACTGATATTCTTGGGACTGCTGGATAAGGCCCGTGAAATATATCGGGAGTTTGGCGCCGGCGGAGCCCTGTCCTACATCAAATCCAGCTATCACCTGCTGAGCAAGGTTTATCACCCCGATTTGAATCCCGGAAATGAAAGGAAAGCGAAAAGCTTGCAGCAGCGGCTCAATCACATCAGCGAACTGATCGGCCAGGCCGGCGACGAAGAGCTGATCGGCATTTTGAAGAAGGGATCGCAAGAAGAACCGGGCGGCAAGAAGAAGATCCTGGTGGTCGAGGATGAGTTTGGCCTTCAGGAAACCTTCCGCGATATCTTCAGGCTGGAAGGCTATGATGTGCGGGTGGCGGTAGACGGCGAAAAGGGCTATCAAGCCTATCTCGAATTCAAGCCCGATCTGCTTTTTACCGATGTGGTCATGCCCATCATGACCGGCATCGAGTTGGTCAAGAAAATCCGCCGGGAGGATCCTGATATTAAAGTGATCTATATCAGTGGTTTTTTTGGATTGAGACATATGAAACGCGATTTGGACGAAGATGTATTGAAATATGGTTGCCCCTGTCTTTCAAAACCTTTTAAAATCAGCGCCATGTTGGAACTGGTGGACGAGTATCTGCATGATCGGATCGGGCCGCAGAGCCTTGCCTGATCTTCGACATCGCGGCGACGAGGCGAATTCAACCTTTCATTCTAACCCCCTTTGGAGGAACGCAAATGAAACAAGACATCCTGGTTCCCTTTGACGGTTCGGCCAATGCTACGGAGGCGTTGCGGGTGGCCATCGACATAGCCAAGGTGTTCGGCGAAAAGATTGTTCTGCTCAATGTTCAGCCGAGCTACGAGACACCGCATACCAAAAGGTTTTTCAGTCAAAGCCAGATTGATGATTACCGGGCCCAAATGGCTGACGAGGCATTGCAGCCGGGCAGGGAGATTTTGAATCAGTCCGGCGTCGGGTTTGTTGTCAAGACGCGCGTCGGAGACGCCCGTGAACAGATTTGCCAGGAGGCGCAGGGCGACGACAGCGCGGAAGGGGCGGCCTGCAAGACCATCGGCATACGCTTCATCGTGATGGGGTCGCGGGGTCTGAACGCCTTTCTGGGAGGTGTGCTGGGCAGCGTGAGTATGGGGGTCCTTCATCATGCCCCCTGCCCGGTAACGATCGTCCCTTATTCCTGCTGAGTCTTTCGAGATATGGGAATTCCACCTGCGGGACGGAGCGCGGCGGATTTGCTCGCCGAGATCGCTGAACTGCGCGAGGGCGACCTCGACTGGCGCCGAGGTCGGGCGTTCAGCCTCGTCTACAACACCGACGACCCCGAACTCGACGGGCTGCTCCACACGGTCGGCGCGATGTTCCTTCACGAAAACGCGCTCAACCCCTTCCGCTACCGGACGCTGCTCAAGATGGAGGCCGAGGTCATCGAGATGGCCGTCGGTCTGTTCGGCGCCGGATGCGGGGCGATGTCGTCGGGGGGCACCGAATCGATCTTCCTCGCCGTGCAGACGGCGCGCGACCACGCTCGGTCGCGGGGCATCAAGCGCCCCCAACTGGTATGCGCCGATACCGCCCATCCGGCGTTCGCGAAGGCATGCCACTACCTCGATGTGGAGATGGTGCGGCTCGATCACGGGCCCGACGGGCGGGCCGTGCCCGGGCGCTTTGCCGAGGCGATCGGCGACCGGACGGCCGTGCTGGTCGCATCGAGCCCCTGTTACCCCTTCGGGGTCATCGACCCGGTCTCCGACATCGCGGGGCTTGCCGCGGAGCGCGGCCTGCTCTGTCATGTCGATGCGTGCCTTGGCGGCTGGATCCTTCCATGGTGGGAGCGGCTGGGGCAGAAGGCGCGCCCGTGGGACTTCCGCGTGCCGGGGGTCACGTCGCTGTCGGCCGACATCCACAAGTACGGCTACACGTTCAAGGGCGCCTCGGTGGTGCTCTACCGCGACCGCGACCTCCTGCAGCGCCAGGTCTTCCTGTACGACTCGTGGCCCGGAGGGCTCTATGTATCGTCGTCGGCGGCCGGGACGCGATCGGGTGCGCCGATTGCCGGCGCCTGGTCGGCCATCAACCACCTTGGTGAAGAGGGCTACCTGCGGCTCACGTCGCGGGTTCTCGACGCCACGCTGCGCCTCCGCTCGGGGATCGCGGCGATCGACGGCCTGCGGATCAGCTTCGACCCCGACCTGTCGCTGTTCGAATTCGGCTCCGACACCGTCGACATGAACGCCGTCTGCGACGTCATGGACGACCGGGGGTGGAACCTGGACCGGCAGCAGGGCGGACTCCACATGATGGTGTCGCCCGGCCACGACCGCGTGGTCGATGCGTTCCTCAGTGACCTCGCCGCCGCAGTGGCCGACCACGGCGAGGCGCGCGGGGGCGACCACCTCTACGGAGGGGCGGTCATCTGAAATCCGAACGGGACAGAGGGGCTTTCCATTGGATGACGGGGTCCTCTTGCATCAGCTTGAAGAACTGGCCGGAAAACTCGGAATCGAGATCCGCTACGGGAACATCGCCGTTGAAGAGTCGCACCGTACGGGAGGCCTGTGCCGGTTTAAAGGACAATACGTATTGATCATTCATTCCCGTTTGACCGTAAAGGAGAAGATCGGGATGATTGTGAAAAACCTGAAGGGATTCGAGATGGACGACGTATATCTCATCCCGGTGATCAGGGAATTGCTCGATCAATCGAAAGAACCGGAAAGGAAAGAGAACCGATGAACAAGGCGGTCCAGCCGGACAACGCAGAGCAGCGTCAGAAACAGAGCGGCAAACAGACTCTTACGCAAACAACGCATATTCGTTCTCCCTGGGGTCTTTCAAAAATTAGACCTTCATTGTGATGAGGGCGCCGTCCTGGCTATGTCGCCGCGTGTCCGCGGCGTTCGGGTTCTCCTGTGCCGGATGTAGATCTTGACGAGTTCCATCGCAACCGGCGACGCGAAGAAGAACGGCAGCATGAAAAGCCAGTCATCCGGCGTCAGTGTGACCGTGTAAAAGAAGGGTTGCAGGAACGGCGTGTAGACGACGGTCAGCACAAGGAGGAACGAAAGGGCCGTGGCGCCGACCATCCAGCGGTTGGAGAAAAGACCGATCCTGAAGATGCTCAGGTACTCGGAGCGGGCGGTGAAGGCCCGGAGAAGCTCCGATACGCTCAAGGTCACGAAGGCCATGGTCTGGGCGGCCTCGATCTGACCCGGATAACGGCCCATCCCGAGATAGAACACCAGCAGGATGGCTATCGCGTCCGCAACAGCGACCACGCAAATGCCGATGATCATATCCGCATTGACCAGCGGTTCCGAGGGCGGTCTGGGCGGCTGGATCATTGCGTCGGGTTCGCCCTTTTCCATTCCGAGGGCCAGGGCCGGGGCGCCGTCCGAGATGAGGTTCAGCCACAACAGGTGAATGGGCCGGAGCGGAATGGGCAGCCCCATCAGCATGGCGCAAAAAACGATCAGGACTTCACCGACGTTGCAGGCCAACAGAAAGTAGACGAACTTCCGAATATTGGCGTAGATGATCCGGCCTTGCTCGACGGCGGAGACGATGCTGGAGAAGTTGTCGTCCGTCAGGACCATGTCCGCCGCCTCCTTGG